>JANQNJ010000024.1 GCA_028279645.1 Thermoplasmatota archaeon | reverse complement strand
ATCCTCGGGGCCATGGCGCTGCCCAATTCATCGCTCTTCCACCGGTTCCGTCGTGCCAGGTTCAGGGACAAGGTCATCCTGATATTCCTTCTGGCCCTGGTCCTCCGGGGAATGATGCTCCTCTCGGAAGAGGTCATCACCGTCGACATGGAGCTTTACGTCGAGCGGAGCGAGCATATCCTCGACGGGAATATCCCGTACCGCGACTTCGACGTGAACAAACCTCCTCTTTACCTCTATCTGGGCCAGGCGGTGGGCGGTCTCTTTGGAACAGGACTTACCGAGTTCAGGGCGTTCTTCTCGGTACTGGACGCCATCGTCGCGGTCTCGATATTCCTGCTCGGCCTAAAGGTCGTCGACGAAAGGACCGGGGCCTTCGCCGGCCTCGCATACGCCCTCTCCCCCATGGGGATCGTGATGATCGGCTTCTCCGGGCACTACGATCCCATCGTGATCCTCCTGGTCATCATGGGCATATACCTGCATTTCAGCGACAAGTGGATGCTGGCAGCGCTGCTGCTGGGTACTGCCTTCGCCTTCAAGTTCTACTCCCTGTTCCTGATACCGTTCTTCCTGTGGCACATGAGACCGTCCAAGCGGATCCCCTACGTACTACTGTTCATCCTTCCCATGGTCCTCTCGTTCATTCCGATCATGGCAGTCTATCCCGACGCACCCGACGACTACTTCTTCGGCTACCAGGGCGGAAAATGGGCGCTGGAGGCGAAGAAGTCGATCAGCTTCGGTCTGATCCATCTCTCAGGCGGACATGAGTACCTGCTGGGATTATCGATCACGAAGTGGGTGTTCGGGTTCTTCGGACTGGTGATGGGCCTGTTCTACACCTCCTGGGCGGCGATCACAGCCCCCGCCCACGGAAAGTGGTCAAAGGGCGATGGCAGGACCAAGGGAATGGACCGATTCTGGAAGGGGATCGAGGGTCTTGTGGTCTGGATCGGTACCACCTTCGGCAGGCTTTTCAGGATACCTGGACCAGATGCGAAACGGGATCCCCGCTCGATCAAGGCATCGTTCTATCAATGGTGGTCGCGGACCGTCGTCCTGACATACTTCCTCTATTTCGGCATCGTCGCGGCAGGTTCGATCATCTTCTTCGAGGAGGAGCTCGGCCTCGACGACCCGGTGCCATCCACCGTCGCGTTCATCGTCATCTATTTCGGGATGCTGTCCTGCCTCTGGCCGAAGTTCCAGCGCCGGATCGTCATCACCCATCTCTCACCATCCGACGACATGTTCCTGTTCTTCTCCTTCTCGCTGATGCTTCTGATGTTCGGCTCACCCGACTACTGCCCGTGGTACATCCTGTGGTTCCTGCCGTTCGTGCTGCTTCTCAGGCACAGGATCAAATGGCTGCTACTTTTCCTCATGCCCTGGAACTTCCCGGGCAAGGGCCTGAACCTCCTTCCCGAGGGAGGCCTCCGTCCTTGAGGCATTGATAAATAACCGTATATCCATCCCTCCAGTGATGGAGTTCCTGTTCACCCTGGACCTCGAGGAGTTCGACCGTCTGGACAAAGGTATGGAGATCAGCGCCCAGGGTCTCAACGCCCTCGTTCCGGTCCTCGAGAACCACGGTGTTGTCGGAACGTTCTTCACAACGGCGGGCTTCGCAGAGGAACAACCAGACGCCGTCAAGGCGCTGGCTGAAAGCGGCCACGAGATCGCGCTCCACGCCCTGGACCACACAGACGACTACGGCGCCATGCCGGCAGAGAAAGCAACGGAGAGGCTCGGCGATGCGAAAACGCAGCTGGAGGAGATCGCGGGTACCGATATCATCGGCTTCAGGGCCCCCAGGATGAGCCCACCATCACCGGATGTGCTCCGTTCCATCGGTATCCGGTACGACAGCTCCCTGCACCCGACCTGGGTCCCCGGCCGGTACAACAAGATGAGGGAGCCCAGGAAGCCGTTCGAGCTGGGTAAGGGCCTGATCGAACTTCCTGTTTCGGTGACCAGGCTTCGTTTTCCGATATCCTGGTTCTGGTTCAGGAACCTCGGTCCGACATATGTTCGGATCTGTTCGAAGGGAATAATCAGACAGATGGGCTACATCCACATCTATTTCCATCCATGGGACTTCGTCGACCTCCGGGAGCACGATCTGCCCTTCCTTGTCAGACGGAACAGCCATCGCTCCCTGGCATGGCTCGATTCGTACCTGGAGCGGGTGAAGGCTTGGAACGGGGAACCGATGACGGTACGATCTTTCCTCGAGAAGCGGGGATTGATCTGAGCGCCTGGACCGGGGCAACCTTTTTCTAAGCCGGCGCAGATAGCAGCCTGAGGCGATCAAGATGGAGTGCGACATCGAGAAGAACAAGGCCAGCTGTACCTGCACCTATACCAGCTGCTCGAGAAGGGGCAAGTGCTGCGACTGCGTCAGCTCACACAGGTCCAGGGGCGAACTTCCGGGATGCTTCTTCCCGCCGGAGTACGAGCGCACGTATGACCGCTCCGTCGACAACTTCATACGGGCCCATTCGAGGTGATCCGTCCGGCCGTGACGCGCCGGCCGGAACGCCCTATACGGACCCGTTCGACCCCCGAAAGCGGAAATCCCCTCTAGGGCCGATATAACCCGTGAAAACCGGGATAAACGCCTCCTGCTTCTAACCAAAAGGTATATAGATAACTATTGTAATAGGGGAAAACCCCCCACCAGGGTAAATTGAACACTGGAGGTCCAATTTGAGCGAAAAATCGAAGGAACACGGGGACGATTTCAAGTACATCGTCCGGCTCGCCAACACCGACATAGACGGCGAGTTCGGCATGGTCCGGGGCCTATCGCAGATCAAGGGGATAGGAGCACGGGTAGCCGGCATACTAGTGACCGCTTCCGCCATCCCCGCGGACACCAAGATGGGCAACCTCAGCGACGAGGACATCGAGAAGCTCGCCGCCCTCATCGAGGAGATCGACGACCGTATCCCGGTATGGATGAAGAACCGCCCCAAGGACGTAGAGACGGGAGAGGACCTCCACTTCTACGGCATGGAACTGAACCTTCTTCTCGAGGACGATATCAATCGGATGAAGAAGATCAGGTGCTACCGGGGGATGAGGCACGAGCAGGGCCGCAAGGTCCGCGGACAGAGATCTTCTAGCAACGGCAGAAGGGGCGCCGCCATCGGTGTCAGCAGGAAGAAGAAGTGATGACCCATGGGTGACCCTAAGTTCGCTAGAAGGAAGTACAAGACCCCCTCGCATCCCTGGCAGGGCGAGAGGATCCTGGCCGAGAACGAGCTCGTCAAGAAATACGGCCTCAAGAACAAGAAGGAGATCTGGCGCGCCCAGTCGTACCTGGGCTCCTTCAGGGAGCAGGCAAGGAGGCTAGTAGCCCGCAGGCGAGCCGGTGAGGCCCAGGCAAACAAGGAGATGTTGGCACTCCTCGCAAGGCTCGAGCGCATCGGGATACTCCCTTCGAACTCGGACCTGGACGACATCCTTGGTCTGGGCGTCGAGGAGGTCCTCGGAAGGCGCCTCCAGACCCTCGTTTACATGAAGGGCCTGGCCAACTCCGCGAAGCAGGCCAGACAGTTCATCGTCCACGGCCACGTGGCCATCGACGGCCGCAAAGTTACCGTACCAGGTTACATCGTCAAGGTGACGGAGGAGGACGTGATCACGTACTCGCCGCCGTCGCCGTTACAGAACGAGCTGCATCCCATGCGCCCCAGGAGAGAGGGCGAGGAGCAGGTCGCTACCAAGGTCAAGATCGAGTTCAAGGAAGAGGATGCGGAGGCTCCTTCTACCGAGAAGGACCCTTCGGAGGCTTCCAAGGAGGAGGCACCTCCAGAGGCGAAGCCTGCAGAGGCTTCCAAGGAGGAGAAGCCAAAGAAGAAGGCACCCGCGAAGGAGGCCAAGGCAGAGGGCAAAGAGGCCGCCCCTGCCGAGGAGGAGGCATCTCCTGAGGAGAAGCCTGCGGAGGCATCTCCGGAAGAGGCTCCCGCGGAACCCGAGATCGAGGCGAAGGAAGAGGCAGCTCCCGAGGAGCCAGCTCCTGAGCCAGAGGCCAAGGAAGAGGAGGTGAAGGAATGACCAAGTGGGGAGTAGCACATATCTACGCGTCCTTTAACAACATCCTCATCACCATCACCGACATCACCGGTGCCGAGACGATCACGAAGTGCACCGGCGGCATGGTCGTCAAGTCGGACAAGGACGAGTCGTCACCGTATGCGGCCATGAAGGCCGCGGAGCGTGTGGCCGACATCGCCAAGGACAAGGGGATCACCAACGTTCATGTCATGGTCCGTGCGCCGGGCGGCAACCGCTCGACCACGCCCGGACCCGGCGCTCAGGCAGCCATCAGGGCGCTGGCCAGGGCCGGCCTCAGGATAGGCAGGATCGAGGACGTGACCCCGATCCCGCATGACGGCACGAAGAGGCCCGGCGGCAGGCGCGGCAGGCGCGTGTGAGCCCGGGGAAGGTATATAATATAGGATGAGTGAACTATCCGGATTAGCTCATCAACAACAATTGGGGTCCATCAATGAAGATCGAGATCAGAGAGCTGGAAGAACGCAAGGCGAAGCTTGTCATATCAGATGCATCGCCGGCGGTTGTCAACACCCTGCGTCGGATCCTCGTGTCCGAGGTTCCCAAGATGGCTATCGAGACTGTGGAGTTCCACATGGGAACTATCAGGGACGAGGACGGCACCGAGTACGAGTCAAAGACCCCGCTTTTCGACGAGATCATCGCCCACCGTCTATCGCTGGTCCCGGTCCCGACCGACCTGGAGCTCTTCACGTTCAAGGAGGACTGCACCTGCGGCGGCGAGGGCTGCCCCAACTGCGAGATCATGTACGCCATCAACAAGATCGGTCCGTGCACGGTCTACTCCGGCGACCTCGAGCCCCTCGGCGACGAGGCACTCTCGGTCAAGGAGAGCCTCATACCCATCGTGGTGCTCAACGACAAGCAGGCCATACTCGTCTATGCCACGGCCGTGCTCGGCCAGGGCAAGCAGCATACCAAGTGGCAGGCGGCCCACGCCGTCGGCTACCAGTACTACCCTGACGTCGAGATCGACCACAAGAAGTGCGACATGGGCGGCAGGTGCGTGGAGTCGTGTCCGAAGGGCGTCCTCGAGAAGAAGGACGGCAAGGTCGTCAAGACCGCGGACTTCGAGCGCTGCAACCTATGCACAGCCTGCGAGGAGGTCTGCGAGCTCGGCGCCATCAAGGTCCCGTACGACGAGGAGAAGTTCATCTTCCGCTTCGAGACAGACGGGTCGTACAGCGCCAGGGAGGCGCTTGTGCAGGCCCTGGAGATCGGCGTCGGCGTCTTCGACGATTTCAAGGCGTCGATCAGTGAGATCAAGGAATAGAACGCTAGATAGCGGCCGTCATTCCGAACAATCTTCAATCCATTATCCCAGTCGATTTTCGAAACAGTATTTTATAATCGTTAGGCCAATCCTCGACCGATGCCCGAGTTCGTCCTATACTCGCGGAAGGGCCGCACTGTCGGCAAGTTCAAGGAGCTCAGGACAGCGGGCAGGCTCGATCTGGTCTATCAATGCATCCTGATGGGCATGTTCACATCCCACGGCAAGCGGAAGGACACCTTGTTCCACGTTATCCTCGGCGGCGCTCCCCAGCCGCCTGTGCATATCAGGATCGACGGCGCGGAGCTTCATGATGTGCGGACAGACGAGGCGACCTGGTCGCGGATCCTCAGCAACGTCCTTTCCGGCGAGGCTCATCCCGGCATCACCGTGCAGAAGGGGAGCTTCCAGTCGGTGATCAAGGGCCTGGAGGGAAGGCGCATCTGGGTCCTGGAGGAGAGGGGGGTCCACGTGGGGGATGCCGAGCTTTCCAGGGACGATGTGTTCGTGCTCGGCGACCAGGTGGGCCTTCCGAAGAAGGACGAGAGCTTCGCGCTGAGATACGGTGAGAAGCTATCCCTCGGCAGGAAGCGGTACCTGGCAGCGGCATGCGTATCCAACGTACACTTCGTCCTGGACCAGCTTTAAGGCAGGCATAACTTTTTACCGGACCAGCAGGATATCCAGGATGCATGATCGAGGTCTCTGGCCTTACGAAGGTGTTCCGGGGGGAGAAGAAGAGCACGTTCACCGCTCTGGACCATCTAAGCTTCACCGTGGAGGAGGGGGATATCTTCGGATTTCTCGGACCGAACGGCGCAGGCAAGACCACGACGATCCAGATCCTGGCGACGATACTGCCGCCTACGTCCGGTCGGATCAAGATGGACGGGATCCCGCTGGAGCGGTCGCCACTCGCCATCAAGAAGCGGATCGGCATCATGCCCGAGAACCCCGGATTCTACCCGCATCTCACCGCCAGGGAGAACCTGGTCTATCATGCCCAGTTCTACGGCATCGGGCAGGTGAAGGCTGCGCGTAAGGCCGACGAGCTGCTCTCCTTCGTCGGTCTGGAGGATGCCGCTGAACGGCGCCCCGGCGTCTTCTCCTTCGGAATGAGGAAGCGTCTGGCCCTTGCCACGGCCCTGATAAACGATCCAAAGATCCTGCTCCTGGACGAACCCACCGTCGGCCTCGATCCCCGCGGCATGCATCTAATCCACGAGATCGTCAAGAACCTGCAGAAGCAGGGCATCACGACATTCTACTCCAGCCACATCCTCCCCGAGGTGGAGGTGCTGTGCAACCGCGTTGCCATCATCAACAACGGTAAGCTGATAGTCGTCGATACCATCGAGAACCTCAAAGAGACCCTCGGTGCCCTCGGGGTGAGGGGTGTATCCATCCACTGTCCTCCCATCGATGAGAAGATCACGGACGGCCTCACGCAGTTCGGCAAGATCGAGCGGACCGACAGAGGGATCGACATCGCCTTCAAGGAGGGCTCGACTAGGCAGAACATCTCATCCATCAACAAGGTCCTGGTCGAGAACGACATCGAGGTATTCGCAATGGTGCCGAAGGAGCCGTCGCTGGAGGAGATATTCCTGAAGCTGACGTCGAAGGAGGCGACTGAGCCGAAGACGGATGCTGACAAGGAGAAGGTGCCGACAAAGGACAAGTGAGCCAATCTTTTAAACCCGAAGGACCTTCCAGTCCCGGGAGATAGTCTCCATGAACTACTGTCCAGATTGCGGAAACCAGTTCCAGATGGTCGAGGAGTACGGCCAGCTCTACTGCTACAACTGTAAGAAATATGCCGTTCAGATCATGGGCGAAACGGAAGGTCCTGAGATCCGGTCCGAGGGCGAAATCGGATCAGCAACCACTTCACAAGGATCGGAGGTCGAACCTGCACTGGCTCAAAAGATCCCGGTCGATCCGAACGAAGTCCCGATCGATCACGAACCTTCTGAAGAGGAGTTCTCGCAGCTGGTGGACGATGCCTTGCAGAATGTCCAGAGCCTCGCGACCAGCGACCCGCAGGGCGGAAGAGGAAGACTTATCGATATGCTTTCGGATGGTCACGACCATGAAAGGATGGCAGTTCTCATCTGGCTCAGGGAAGATGTCGAGGACAACGGCCCGGATCCGGAGTTCGTTCCGGCGGTCCGCGGTGCCTATAATAGTGCGTTGAACCTGGACGTGAGAAGGGAAGCGGTCCTGTCGATCGGTGAGCTGCGGGATAGGGAGATGTTGCCCGAGCTCAAGCAGAGATATCCGGATGAACCGGGGCCGGTCAGGTCCGGGACCCTCTTCACCCTTTCCGAATTGGGCGATCCTGACCTCATCCCCATGGTGGAGAACGAACTTCAGAACAGCGAGGATGACGAGGTTCTGGAGGCATGCATCAGGGTTCTACAGGATATCGAGGGCCAGGCATCGTTCAGAACGTTGTTCAAGTCGCTGAACCACACCAATGCCACTGTCAGGAAGGGCGCAGTGGGCGCCCTTGCCAGGCGCGGCGATCCAAGGATAAGACCGTCCATGGACGGCCTTTTGAAGGACCCGGACCCAGAAGTAAGAACGGCTGCAGAGAACGCTGTCAAGGCTCTAACACTGGCGGCCGTGTCCGCTAGCCAGGGATTGGGTTCCGGCGGACCGTCCCTGATGGATGCGGCAGTGGATGAGAGAAAAAAACAGAAGCTCCATGCCGAGAACACCCTTTCGACCCTTGAACTACGTGGCGGTACGTACTACCTGCCCAAGGAGTACAACGGCGATTTCGTGATGAGGAACAAGAGCCTGGACAACGGAATACGGACCGGTCAGGACGGGACCTCGATCACCGGTAAGTTCGAGATCGGAAAGAGCCTCCAGCACTCCATCGATCTCACCGGCCTCAATACTGGTGAAAAGATCACACTCTGGAAGCTCGATATCAGCCATGGAGTGAAGTTGGACAATATCGAGACAGAAGCCGAGATCTATCTTAGCGATCTCAAGATCAGAAGGGAACTTGCACTGAATGGTGTCAAATGTGAAGGGATCACTGTTTACACCTCGAAGATAAAAGGGAATGTGAGCATCGAAGGGGCCAATCCAGAGTTCAACATCAAGCTGGGAAATCACATCGGAGGCGATCTCAGTCTTCGAGGAACCAAAGCGAACCGCGTGATCCTCAGCGACACCGTTATCAAAGGCAACGCATACTTCGATGATCTTACATTGCATTTGGACCTCGATCTCGACGATACTAAGATCAAGGGAGAGGCTCACTTCTCATCCAAACTGAAGGGGAAGGTATCCCTTGATGGGTTCAAATGCAAGAAGGTGTTCCTCGATGGAAGGCCGATGAAGCTCGACCAGCTGCGCAAAACCCTACGTGGCTGACCACAGGACCCTAAGCATCACTCATATCCCGTCGGCGTCGACGGAGTGTTCCAATAATTATACGGTGAGAGCTCCTTCTGCGAGGTCGTCACATCTGCGCCGAGCCCCGCATGGAACGTACCGTATCTCTTCTTGAGCTGCTCCTCTGCCGAGCGGGCGATATCCACTGCCTTCTTTACATCGTCAGGCTCGATGAGCCCGCTCTTGGATGAGCGTGATTTCGCAAGGTCACCCGCGATCCTTATCAGACCGCCAAGCTCCCTCAGCCTAAGCGTGAGCGCCTTGTCCTTGTTGTCCATCGTCCTGGCCCTCTTCTCGGCCTGCTTGATGATCTCGGCGACGGCATCCTTGGAGGCATGCGGGATCCGGCCGTCCAGCGATATCTCCTGGGCCGTGAACCTGACCAGCCGGCTCTTGTTCTCATCGGTGGCCGGCATCGAGATGTCCAGGACGACCTCGTATCCGTCGCCCGTGATCCTCGACCTGAGTGGCGACAGGATCGCAGGCAAATCCTGAACGTTGCAGGCTCCCACGAAGATGAAGTCGCAGGGAACGTCGTCGACCTTGACGCTGGCGCCCGCGCTCTGGGGGTTCCGTCCTGTGATCGGGAACGCCTTCTCCTGCATCGCTGTTAGGATCTGCCTCTGCAGCTCACCGAGATGCGGCAGCTCGTCGAGATAGAGCACGCCGTGATGCGATTCGTGCACAGCACCGGCGACCACGCGCTCGAACGGCGGGGTGCCGAGCTGCGGATGACCACCGTACGGGTCGTGCCTGACATCGCCGAGAAGCTCCGTCTCGCTGGCACCGGTGGCCAGGACGAAGTTCTTCCTGTCCAAGGGCACGAGCACCTTGCGCGGCCGCTTCTCCGAGAGCGCACGGATGTTCTCCATCGCCTCCTGGTCCAGGACCCTGATCATGTCGCCCATGCTCTCGTAGACGACGACCTCCTCGGTCCCGTCGGGTCTGACCCTGGTCGTCTTGACCCGCTTGCTCTTGCCGCTGAGCTCGTTGATCGTCACCTCGACGAACCCCATGAGATCCTTGAACGGATGCTCACCGCTCTCGATCTTCCCGATCTTCGGGTTCCCGCAGGCGGGACAGACCCGGTCGTCAGGAGTGGAGTAGGTCTCGCAGGCCTTGCAGAAGTAGCCGAGGTCCGCGGCGATCTTGAGAGGCGCGTCCCTCGGAGCGATGATCTCGCCGGTTGACAGCTCCTGCTCCGCCCTGTTCCTGGCCACCTCCTTGTCGTCCAGCACCTCGACGAATGGCCGCTCCGGATTCTCGGGGTTGTGGACGATGTGTACCTCTTCCGTTGGGATCGGAAGGTGGACGGAGAGAGCCTTCGCTATCATCGATTTACCGGTGCCCGGAGGCCCGACGAGAAGTAGATGCCTGTGCTGCTTGGCCGCCATCTTGGCGATCTCGATGGCGCTGTCCTGTCCGATGACCCAATCGAGCGGGTCCTTCGGTATCTCCACATCGGCTGTCGATGTGATGTCGTCGATGGAGGTCTCCTTCATCATCGTCCCCTCTGGATAGCTACGCTTGTGCAAACGTCAACATCGTTATTAGCTTTATGCGAAACGACGACTCCCACGGTGAAGTGATTTCCGAATTCTCTTTTAGAACTCGGCTTCGAAGATCCGATGCCTTGTCAGGTCGTTAATGATTCTGAACACATCACCTGGCTTGATCACACCACCGTTCAGCCTCGATCTTACTAGCAACCAATCTCCCACGTTCAATTTCCCATTATGGTTCTCGTCAACGAAAACGATGTAATAATAGAACTCCGAGATATCGGTTGAGTTGAGAGGATCAGCATCTGAATCACTCTCATAGAAACTATGATTGATCGGTGGTGCTTTAACAGTGATCTTCGTCAGCTCTTCTTCGTATAATGGCGTGCCGTTCTTTGAATATTTCGCCCCTCCCATATTGTCCACCAACAGGAACTTCAAGTCTTCGATATCATGGGTTCCATAGTTACGCGTGATCTCGACATGATAGTTACCGCCCACCTCAGTTATAGTAACTGAGTTGAATTTTGAAGGGCCACCTGTGTTCGGATATGATATGTAAACCCACGCGAATACACTAGCGGATATCGACATACCTATGACGAATCCAATGATGACCTCCTGTTTCTGAGTTAGCCACTTCTCTCCCATTTATCTCACACTTCGATCGATTCGCCGGTAATTAAATATTTGGGACCACCCCGCCGGTACATCAATGGGACCCATGTTTTGAAAACGTTTGGACCCGCCCGACGTCAGCATATAGTAATATGTCTCCGGTCAGCCCTCTCGGAACGGCTCCCCACGCTCTTTCAAGTATTGGGCCAAGGTCGGCATGACGTTTCACCGAACGCTAGAGAACATTCAATATGATCCATCTTACCTTCTTGGGCCCAATCCATGGAAATGCCGGGAGAGCAAAGCACGTAAGCTAGCATTAAGACTCTGAGTGCTTTGCTCGAAGGGTGGGGGTGGTCAGACCCCCTTTCAGCAGAATCGCGCCTTCAATTCAGCGAATCCTTGGTGAGGACGGTGACCTCGGTGGGCTGCTTGTTGATGCTGCCCTTCCGTACGCCGATCACGTTGCCGATATTCTTCTCCTGGGCCATGTCGAGGATGCGCTGTGTGATCACGCCGTCGAAAACTACGGCCGTGATGTTCTCTGGCGGGTTCTGGAGTGTGTCGATGAGGTTCCTAACATCGACCTCCTTGGCGACATTGCCATCCTTGTCCAGGAGCGAGGCCTTGAGGGTGCCGGTGAGGCTTCCGAGGACCTCCTTGTAGCGGGACATGTCCTTGGGGAGGACCTTGTCGTTGGCCTTGCCCTTGGGCTTGTCCTTCCCTTTGTCCTTCTTCCCGCCGCCGTGGTCCTTGCCCTTGCCCTTGTCCTTTCCACCTTTTCCGCCCTTGTCCTTGCCGCTCTTGCCTCCTTTCTTGTCGTCCTGGGTGTCGCTACTGAGGCCGAAGACGGAGATGTACTGCTCTGAGGGCATCTTGGCTCGGAGGGACTTCATGATCTGCTTGAGGCTGAGCTCCTCCACCTCGGTGGACTGCGGGGCGCGTGCGACGAAGTCGACCTCGCCCTTCTGGAGCATCTCCTTGATGATCAGTTCTCCGCCCCTGTCGCCGTCGACGAAGACGGTGACGACCTTCTCGCGCGAGAGGTCGGCCACGGTCGGGGGCACGTTGGTGCCCTCCACGGCGATGGCGTTCTTGATGCCGTACTTGAGCAGGTTGAGCACGTCGGAGCGGCCCTCGACGACGATGATGCCATCTGAGGACTCCACGTTCGGCCCTGCAGGGCACTTGTCCTTTCCGTATGAGACGATCTCCTCGATCTGAACCGCCTGCCGGACTGAGTCCGTGAGGATGAGGCCGCCGGTCTTGGACTTCTCCATGAGCTCGTTGAGGAGCTGCTTGGCCCTCTCAACTATCATCTGCTTCTTGGCAGCCCTGATATCCTCGATGTTCGTGATGTTGATCTTGGCCTTGCAAGGTCCGACCCTGTCGATGGTCTCCAGGGCGGAGGCGAGGATCGCTGTCTCGACCTGGTCGAGGCTCGATGGAAGTATGACCTTTCCGTCGGACTTCCCCTTCTTCGAGGCGATCTCCACCTCGATCCGGCCCATCCTTCCGCTCTTCTGGAGCTCCCTTAGGTCGAGCTCGTCACCGAGCAGACCCTCGGTCTGCCCGAAAATGGCCCCTACGACGTCGGGCTTCTCAACGATGCCGTCTGCCGAGATCGAGGCTGTGATCACATATTTCGTTGTACTTGGATCGATCTTCATGTCATTCACCTTTCGTGATCTTCATGTGTCTTTGCGTATCGCTCCACAGATCACGTTCCGGTGAACTCTTCCCGGCAAGGGTCGCTTACGCGTTCCTCCTTGCAGGACCTACCTCCTCTCAGGGCGACCTTGGATCCCCACTTCATGGTATGGGTCTCCTTTCGGGGTAGAGGGCGCTGTAGCTTTGCAAAGCCCTCCTTCACATTCTGTCGGAACGGACCGAATTCCGTCCGTTCTGACCCGATGATGAGACCTCCACAGGGGCGGTCACATGATGATCTTGAGAGATTACGTGATGAAACGTGATTCTATGGATCTTTATGCAGTGGGTTAATGCCGGGGTGGGGTATTTAAGTTTAACCCTTTCTTCGGCCCATGGTTCGGTATATAAAAGAACTGTCCATTTTACGGGTTACACCCGGTTGACAACAGGTCCTGAAAATGGTCGGGAGGCCCCGTTACGTACCTCCCGGAACGCGGGAAAGGCGGTTTTCATGCGTGGAACGGTGCTTGTTGTCGCGATCTGTAGGTAAATACTGCTCGGGATAAACGTTTTAAACCCCAGCGAGAATCTATTAACATCATGGTCCAGACCCGGATAGCACTCATCTCCGCGATAACGCTCCTATTGGTCATGACGACCCTCAATGCGGTAGCCATGGGAACCGACGGCGCTTCGGTCAGCTACGAATGGACCTACAAGCCCGAGAGCGGACCCCCGAAGGTGTTCAACACGGCAGTAACAATCCACGACGAATACGCTGACGCCTACTTCGATTTCCCTTACCGGTACCGCTTCGATTACTCAAGGATGATCACCATCAACGATCCAGCGGTCATTTCCGTAGCCAACAAGCTTGATGAGATGGCCGTTGCGGAGGGGTACGCCGACGAGGACCGGGCGAACTTCGCCCTAGCCTTCGTCCAGAAGTTCGAATACACCGACGACAACGATACCCACGGCAGGGATTATCCTCAGCTTCCGGGCGAGACCCTGCTCATCAAGACCGGCGACTGCGAGGATAAATCGATGCTTTTCATGGCCATCGGCACCCTGATGCAGTTCGATATCGGCCTGGTCCTCCTTCCTGACGACCACCATATGGCCGCCGGCGTCCACGGTGATGCCTTCTCGGGAGAAGGTGTGGTCGAAGAGGGGCAGGTGTACTGTTTCGCCGAGACGACGAGCCCGGGCCACAAGATCGGTCACATCCCCAACGAGCTGGCCATGACCTCCTCCTACCTGGTGTTCAGGGCCAACTCGGAGTACGATCCGCTCCACCCGCCCGACGACGGCGGTGGCGACAGCGGTGTCGATTCCCTGCGACTCGGCCTTCTGATCACTGCCATCGTGCTCGGGATCATCGTCGTCATGGTCATGTTCTCGAAGGACAAGGATAACGATGACGTTGACGATGGCGATCCTTACCGCCGGGTGGATCCCCCGCCGATGGACATGCGCGCACCCCGACAGTCCCGCTATCCATCCACCTATGGTCCGCCTCCGCGGCAGAACGGTCCTCCCCCGAGGCATCATGCCGTCCGCCCCCCTACCCGCACCACCGCGGGATATCACGCTCCAGCTCGCCAGGATCGGCCTCAGACCGGTCCGCGATACGGCCCGCCCCAGCGAGCACCGCCGCCGGCCCAGGGGCCATATCCCTATCCCATGCAGCAACAAGGGCCACCGTCCAGGTACCGTCCTCACCGCGAGCTCGAACCAGTTCCAGATGTTCACGGTCGATACCAGAGGCCAGGGCCGGAGGAACAGGACCAATACCAGAGGCCGAGACAGATGCCCGACAGGGGTCCACCCGCTGGGTATCCGCCTCCGGTAAACGGCTCCTACCGTCGCCCGGCTTCCAAAGAGGTTCCGGTCCACTACGAAGGCGCTTACCAGAACCTTTACCCGCCGCAGCATGCACGGGATGACGGAACAGTAGACCACCGTGAAGAACGCCGGCTGCCTCCCTATCCTCAGGAACGTGCACGGCCTCCGGTACATCGTCCTCCTCCAGCGCCCACGGCCAGGAGGGAACCGGTACGGGATGAACCTTCACCACCCGAACCCGCGGTCAAGAAAAAGGTCATCGACGATCCTTTCGATGATGACGAATGGCTCACCTGAGCCGGTTCATTCCATGGGCAATCTAACGCCCCTCTCTTTTGCCACTTCCTTTGCCAGCTCGTAGCCTGCATCGGCGTGGCGCATAACGCCGGTCCCGGGATCGTTGGTGAGCACCCTCCCGAGCTTCCAGTCAGCCATCTCGGTACCGTCGGCGACTATGACAACGCCTGCATGGATGGAGTATCCCATCCCGACGCCGCCGCCGTGGTGTACGCTCACCCACGATGCTCCGACCGACGTGTTCAGGAGAGCGTTCAGGATCGGCCAGTCGGCAACCGCGTCGCTTCCGTCCATCATACCCTCGGTCTCCCTGTTTGGGGATGCGACGGAGCCGCAGTCGAGGTGGTCGCGTCCGATCACGATGGGGGCGCTGACCTCTCCGCTCCTGACAAGCTCGTTGAAGGCGAGGCCTGCCTTGTCCCGCTCACCATATCCGAGCCAGCAGATGCGGGCCGGCAGGCCCTGGAACTCGAACCCGTCCTGGACCTTCTCGATCCAGCGTCCGAGCTTGAGGTCGTCGGGGAAGAGCTTCAGGATCTCCTCATCGGTCCGCCTTATGTCATCTGGATCGCCAGAGAGGGCGACCCATCGGAACGGCCCCTTCCCCTGACAGAAGAGCGGCCGGACATATGCAGGTACGAAGCCAGGATATGAGAAGGCGTTCGCGACGCCCTCGTCGAGGGCCACCTGCCTGATGTTGTTGCCGTAGTCGAATGCGATAGCCCCCTTTTCCTTCATGGCGATGATGGCTCTGACGTGCTTCGCCATGGATGCTTTCGAGAGCTTGATGTATTCCTCTGGATCGCTCTTCCTGAGCTCATCGGCTTCCTCGATGGTGTATCCTGACGGGATGTAACCGTTCAGCGGATCATGTGCCGATGTCTGATCGGTGACGACGTCGACATCGAGCTTTCCGACAAGGTCCGGCAGGATATCTGCAGCGTTGCCCCATAATGCGACGGAAAGTGCCTCCCCCGCCCCTCTTGCGTTGTTCACGAGCTCGAGGGCCTCGTCGACATCGGCCGTCATGGTGTCGCAATACCGGGTTTTGAGCCTCCGGTCGATCATGCGCTTGTCGACCTCGACTGCGAGGCAGACCCCCTCGTTCATCGTGACCGCGAGGGGCTGCGCACCGCCCATCTCTCCCAGGCCGGCTGTGAGGACGAGCTTTCCCTTCAGGGTTCCGTTGTAATGGGTCTCGGCAAGGGCACCGAGTGTCTCGTAGGTTCCCTGCAGGATGCCCTGGGTCCCTATGTAGATCCAGGACCCTGCCGTCATCTGGCCGTACATCATGAGCCCTTTCTTGTCAAGCTCGAAGAAATGGTCCCACGTGGCCCACTTTGGGACTAGGTTGGAGTTGGCTATGAGGACTCTGGGCGCCCAGACGCTGGTCTTGAAGATTCCGACAGGCTTGCCGGACTGGACCAGCAGCGTCTCGTCCTCCTCCAGGTCCTTCAGAGAGGCGACGATGGCGTCGAACGCCTCCCAGTTGCGGGCTGCCTTACCGATCCCGCCGTACACGATGAGGTTCTCCGGGTCCTTGGCTACCTCTGGGTCGAGGTTGTTCATGAGCATCCGGAGAGCTGCCTCCTGCTGCCAACCCTTGCACGAGATATCCGTTCCGGTCGGGGCCCTGACAGTACGCATGTTATCACCGTCGGCCACACAGAGTGTGGCCTTACGACCGAACGAGGCCGTCGTTGGATAAATAGATTACTATCATGCCAGAGCTGACTAGTCGGATATGGACCTGCCTCTCGGTAGAACAGAAAAAAATAGGGGGGTTATAACCGGGCTTTGTGGGGGGAGAACGCCCGGTTATAACCGACACGTAGAGGTGATACGTGCTTAATGAGAGCGTAAACGTCAAAAAAATAGGGGGTTATAACCGGACCGAGGGGGGAGAATGGTCCGGTTATAACCGACACAGAGGTGATACGTTTTTTTTGAGCGTTAATGCGAATTTGAAGGGGGCAGGATCAGTAGCCTGCTTTCTTCGTGTTGAGCGTCTCCAGTATGACCTGGAGGTATCTCCTCGTTGCTTCTACATCCTCGTCTGCAAGCCTCTTCAGAACGAGAGAGGTTGCAGCTTCGAAACCGTCTATGAAATCTTCCGTCATTTCAATCACTCCATTACGGGGTAGAGGCGGTTGCCGATGAGTGTGAAGCGCTTGAGGTTCTTCACATCGAAGTCCGTTGCGTTGAAGATCGGGTTGTGTGTCATACCCTGCCTCCTTCTTAGGTAGGCGATCCCATGATCGCTTCCCCTTTCACCGTAGACTACTACGACCCGGAGATATATATACCGAACTTGGTGGAAACCAGGAAAAAATGGTTATTACCGAAAATAACCATGATTTTCGGCGGTTTTGGTAGTGTCCCGGTGACATGGGATTATCGCCCGGGACACCGCTGAGATACTCTTGATTGCCTCTATTATAATATATATAAGGAAAGTCGGAACGGCCCACGCCGGGAAATTGCTTGGACCCATGCTAGAATACAGTTGGGACCCGCCCTACGGCTGTTATTTACATAAACGACGGCCCACACCGGGAAATTGCTTGGACCCATGCTAGAATACTGTTGGGACCCGCCCTACGGCTGTTATTTAATGAAACGACGGCCCACACCGGGAAATTGCTTGGACCCATGCTAGAATACAGTTGGGACCCGCCCTACGGCTGTTATTTAATGAAACGACGGCCCACGCTGGGAGAATGCTGGGACCCATGCCTATATGCAGCTTGGACCCGCCCTATAAGCAAATGGACCAGGAAACCAGTTCCTGCTCAGCCATATCCCTCTACATCTTCCTTGATCGACCGCGTTATCCCGTCTCCCAGCTCCTCCGCCACCTGCGTATAGAACTTCAACGCCAGCTCTGACACAGAGGGAGCGATCTTCTCCAACGCAGCCTCGAAATCGGCCGCTGTCACCGTCTTGGTCTGTTTGTCCCGTCTGAGGGCGATCATGCCCGCTTCGCGGCAGAGAGCCTCGATGTCGGAACCGACCATCCCCTCGGTCCTGAGGGCGATGTCGTTGACGTTTATGCCCTTGATCGGCATATTCTCGGTGTGGATCTTGATTATAGCCCTTCTGGCGGCCTCGTCGGGGAGGCCGACCATGATACGGCGATCGAACCTGCCGGTCCTCATCAATGCAGGATCGATTAGGTCCGGTCGGTTCGTCGTCGCTATCACGACCACGTGCTTCATCCCCTCGATGCCGTCCATGCTCGTTAGGAGCTGGTTGACGATCTTGTCGGTCACGGAACCGGTGCCGCTGGACGTGGAGCCGCGCATTGGCGCTATGGAGTCCAGCTCATCGAGCAATACGATGGACGGGGCCGACTGTTTTGCCAGCTTGAACACCTCCCTGATCGCCTTTTCCGACTCTCCGACCCATTTCGACATGATCGACGGTCCGTTCACGGGGATGAAGTTGGCCTCGCTCTCGTTGGCGACGGCCTTCGCCAGGAGCGTCTTACCGGTTCCCGGCGGCCCGAAGAGGACGATGCCCTTCGGGGCGTTGATCCCGAGCCTCTCGAAGGCTTCCGGCTGCTTGAGCGGCCATTCCACCGACTCCTTGAGCTGGGCGATTACCTCGTCCAGGCCGCCAATATCGTCCCAGCCCACCTCGGGCACCTCGACGAAGAACTCCCTGAGAGCTGACGGCTCGATACCCATAAGGGCTCCCTGGAAGTCGTCCGTGGTGACGTTCATGGTCTCCAGGACCTCGGGCGGGATCTGCTTATCGATATCTATCTGTGGAATGTAACGGCGCAGCGCCTTCATGGCAGCCTCCCTTGAGAGCGCTGCCAGATCGGCGCCTGTGAACCCGTGGGTGAGATCGGCCAGGTCGTCGAGCTTGACCTTCTCCTCCAGCGGCATGCCTCGGGTGTGGATCTCGAGGATCTCCTTCCGGCCGTTCCGGGCCGGTACGCCTATCATTATCTCGCGGTCGAACCTTCCGGGCCGCCTCAAGGCAGGATCAACCGCGTCGATCCTGTTGGTGGCGCCGATCACGATGATCTGCCCCCGGCCGCGTAGGCCGTCCATGAGGGTCAGCATCTGGGCGACGACGCGTCGCTCCACCTCGCCGTGAACATCCTCCCGCTTTGGCGCGATGGAGTCCATCTCGTCGATGAATATGATGGACGGCGCTTTCTCCTCGGCCAGCTCGAACTTCTTCCTGAGCTGCTCCTCGGACTCGCCGAAGAACTTCGACATGATCTCCGGCCCCTGGATCGAGAAGAAGGTCGCGCCGGACTCGTTGGCGACAGCTTTCGCTATCAGCGTCTTGCCGGTACCCGGTGGTCCGTATAACAGCACCCCTTTCGGGGAGTCGATGCCCATCCGGGCGAAGAGCTCCGGGTGCTTGAGCGGGAACTCGATCATCTCCCGGACTCTCATCAACTCGTCGCCCAGGCCGCCTACATCCTCGTAGCTGATGGCGGTGACGCCGACCTCGGAGACCTTCTCCTTGAGCACCACCTCGGTCTCCGGCGTGAAGACAACGAGCTTCTCGGGAACCGTACTGATCACCCTCAGGGGCAGCACCTTGCTCGTGAGTATGGTATTCGGAAGGGCTATCACATCCCCCGCCACCGCAGCCCGCCTTAGAAGGTTCTTCTTCAGATAGGCTATGAAGGAAGGATCGTTCCTGAACGAGTCCGGTATCACCTGCCCCAATACCACCTTCTCGGCGGGAACGACCTCGGCCTTGCGGACCTCCATCAGATCGTCCACAGAGACCCCGGCGTTCTTCCGGATCATGCCGTCGATCCGGATGATCCCCCGCCCCTCCTCCTCTGGAAGGAGGCGCATCACAGATGAGCAGGTCACCCTCGTTCCCCGGATCTCGATGATGTCGTTCGTGTTGACACCGAGCTGGTCCCGGGTCTTCTGATCGATCCTGGCCCTCCCGTGGCCAACGTCCGCGGGGAGCGATTTCTTCACCTTGAGATGGACGACCTCGGACATTGGCCCAGGATGGCCTAGACAATAGATAAATACTTCCTCGTAAAGGACTGAAAAGGTGGGCGCGTGAGGCTATGGCCGGCCCATTTACAACCCGGCCTACTCGATCGCTTCCACTTCGTAGATCTCCTCGTAGCCGGGGTCCTGGGCGACCTGGCCGGGCTGGACGCCGAGAGGCGCCACGTTGGGCTGAGGTTGCGCAAGGAAGACCTCTCCCTCATCCCGCGAGAGCGCCTGACGCTCCTTCTTGGAGGACCAGCTCACATAGATGGCGTAGACCGCCGGGAGCAGGATCATCCCTGCGAACAATGCGTACAGCAGCAGCGCTATGATGATGGAGAAGAACCCTCTGAACCATGTGACGAAGAGACCGCCCGAAAGGCCCGCCACCGTCGTGAAGGTCGCCTCCGAGATGGTCCCTCCGGTATGCTCGGTGCCGATCTTGATACCCTGTATCGTCTCCCCCTCCTCCTGGATACGCATCGACATGTGCACTGCATAGTCGATACCCGTCCCTATGATGATGGAACCCACCATTGCCGTCATCATGTTCAGCGAGGCTCCGCCCGTGAAGGACGACACCCCCTGCATGGTTATCGGCTGCCATGCGACAACGAGGAAGATCGGGATCATGGTTATGGCCGCGATCCTGATGGCGGTCACAAGTCCTGCCTTGAACGATAGGAAGATGAAGGTCAGGACGATGAAGACGAAGACCAGGGATAGCATGATCGTCGTGTACTGGGACGACATTATCGCCTTGTTGGCGACGATCATCAGCGGAACGATCCCCGACGCCCTGGAGCACTTGCCGCCGTCTAGGTCGCCCTTCTCGTCCACCACGTCGTTGACGTTGCCGATGATCTGTTCGGTGATGCCGTATCCCAGGTAGGGGAAGTTCACTATCATCAGCGTCATGGTGAACTCTTCGTTCATCAGGGCGTCCTTGGCCTCCTCGGTGAGGGCGTCGTAGAAGATCTCGATCGCCGTCTGCTGGTCCTCCTCCCTTGGAAGCCAGTGGATCAGGTCCCAGTAGGTTATGACGAGGTAGTACTCCTTCGTTTCCTGCCCGATGGTATCCAGGACCTGTCCTGCGAGATCCCTGAAAGGTTCGGGAAGCCAGGAGATGTTGTACAACGTTTCGGTCGTGGACCAGGATATGTTCAGTGCCACGGCCTTGATGATGTCGACTATTGTGGTAGCGTTGACATACTCGACCTGGTTGATCCCTTGCTCCAGCTCGTCGAGGCTGTCCAGGAACGATGTCTTGTTGAGAGCGCCATGCTGTTCACCCTCGATCAGGAGCAATGCAGATTGGCCTGAAGCCCAGTACTTGGAGAACTTGCGGATCACGGTGATCGATTCGATCCCGGTGTTCCTCTCCTTTGGCCGCGACGTGTCGGTCTCCAGCATCACCGGGAGATAGGCCAGGGAGATGAGCGTGATGACGACGACGATGGCAACGATGGGATACTTGTACTTGACCGGATACTCGGCCATCGTCCTCCATCCCGCCAGCTCCTTCTTCCTGAACTTGGTCACCAGGCAAAGGCTCGGTACCAGGGTCACGGTCAGGAAGAAACAGGACGATATGCCCATCATCAACGTAAAGCCCATGGCCCGGATCGGCGGGAGGTTCGATATCAGGAGGGCCGCGAACCCGATCATCGTCGTCGCGGCCGACAGGAAGACCGCCCTGCCGGTGGTGGCAAGGGAATCCGTGATCGCTTTTACTGAAGACTCACCGGCCCGCTCGAATTCGGCGATACGGTTGGCTATGTGTAGAGCATAATCTACCCCCAGCCCTATCAGCATGGGGATAGCTGCCACTATGATGGGGGAGACCTCGTAATCGAATGTGACGATCAGGCCGAATGTCCAGATCATGGTGTAGATCAGCGGAAGCCCGGCGATGATCAGGATCTTGAAGGTCCTGTGGAAGAAGAAGATCACGCCCACGACGAAGAGGAAGGCGAAGGGCATGGTGTAGACCAGCTGGCCCATGGCCTCATCGGTGATGTCCAGCATCAGCGCGATGAGCCCCGTCTGGCTCATCTCCGTGTGCTTGCTGGGCCTCTGGGAGATGAAGTTGTCGACCCGGTCCCTCATCCATTCGTCGTCGACCTCGTCGACGACACCGAACATGATGTAGGTAGTATCCCAGATGCCGTCGTCATTGGAATCGACCACCAGCGAGTTCAGGACGTTATCGGGGATCTGGCCCACGATCTGATCGATCTGTTCCTGGTTGTCGGGGATGGCGTAATGGCCCATCTCTCCCGCCAGCTCATCGTCCCCAGATACATCGACCTCGTAGCCGATCAGCTCCTCGATCTCCTCGGCCAGGTTCTCCTCGACCTTGTTCGCGATCTGGGGGGTCGACTGGTTTATCTCCTTGATCAGGATCGACAGCGACAGGGAATAGGCGATCTTGTCCTGCTCCCCTCTGTCCCCCATGTACGGATTGAGTCCGTCCCACCACTCGTCGCCCTCCATCCAGCTGATCTCGTCAAGGATATGTTTATCTGTGATGTTGTCCCGGTTATCCTCGGGGAAATAGGCGTTCTCCGTCTCGATGTAGATGATGACGAGGTTGGTGGCCCAGTGTTTGGCGATCTTCTTGATGATGTCGCTCTCCTCGGACTCGTCGGGTAGGTAGATCTCCAGGTCCGCGCTGATCTGCTCGCCGAACCTGGCCGACTGAAGGAAGAAGAAGGCCGTGATCATGGTGACCACGAAGATGGTGGCATAGGGGTTCTTGGTGATCAGGGCGACATATCTCTCGATGACCGGTCTGAAGAACGTCGTCGTGTTCGCATCACCTATGCCTTTCGCCCCTGTGCTCATCGATCGTCCCCGTGGAGCAATATCACATTCTGGCTGCGAGGGCTGTCACTGCCCGGGCAGTTCCAGTGGATATATCGGTCTATCGGCCAATTCATATATTAAAATTGTTACATCCATGTAACATTGATGAATATGATAAGGGACCAGGCCCAACCCGCGATGGCAGGACCCACCGAGATTTATGATGCACCTCGTTCTTCACACATGTTCCCGCCGTCCCGATATACTGGCTCCCTGGACACCTTCATGGAAAACCTGGGGCCGGGGCGTAAAAAAAAGTAAATCCTACGAACGTCGAAACTTCTTTTTTCTAAAGAAAGCTTTATATTCGACGAAACTGCTGTTGCGATATCGATCGGGGAGATCGATCGCACTCCATCAGGAGCATGTCGGAGGAACGAGGTGACCGAATAGCACAGGTCGTTCACATGAAGGAACTGAGGGAGAACGAGAGAAAGGTCCTTTACGGACTTCTTCTGGACCCGTCCGCCAACCTTAGAGAGCTCTCCGAACAGATCGGTATCAAGCTCTCCACAGTTGCCAAGATCCGGAGCCGGCTTTTCACGAAGTACGATGTGAAACAGGTGTGGCTGCCGTGCTTCGGGGTCCTCGGCACCGAGATCATGGCCGTGCTCTACGGCACCGCCAATGTCACCCCCACCACCCATCCTCAGGATGTCCTCACCCATATCGAACCGGTGACCACGCTCCTGATCGACAAGTCCACGGGGCTGGCGATAGCGTTCTACAGGGACTTCACCGAGATGAGGGAGAACATCACCGGTATCGAGCGGACCCTGGGGCACACACCCTGGGTCTCGATCACCAGCCTCCAGGTCCACCCCTTCAGCCTGAATCTCGCCCGGATCTACAATTTCTTCAATTTCATACCGATCTACAACAGCATCTACGGCGATGAGGGCGGGTCAGAGGTGACCATCGAGAGCATCCTGTGCGAGATGCCCAAACTGAGGCCGTTGACCAGGGTGGAACGTAGCGTGATCGACGGGCTCGTGAACAACCCGATGGCGTCCGACATGCAGGTGGCCGAGGCCTGCGGTGTGAGCAGGCAGGTCGTTTCAAAGACCAAGAACCGCCTGCTCGAGGACGAACTAATCAAACGACGGACAATCCCGTGCCTTGGCTCGTTCGGGCTCGACATCCTCTGTCAGATGAACTACCGGTTCCGGACCGACTCCTCCAACGAGGACCAGGACGCCGTCATCACCGCATCGGTCCTTCGGGGGAGGAACATCCTGTCGGTCTGCGAGGGGTTCACGGTGACCCAGCTGTTCCTGTTCAGGAACATCGACGAGATCCGGGCCGAGCGAGACGCCCTCGTCCAGTCGATGAGGGAGCGTGAGGTTATAGTCGAGGAGCCGACCACCAACCTGTTATCGGTGCCGTCAATGAGGATCATGAGGTTCCATGACTACGGTCCCATGGTCTCGAGGAGACTGAGCAGGTCCAACGGTAACCGGTCGGACTGAGGCCTGATGGACCGAGCCGCCATGGCGTGCCGAAAGACTATCACGATCAGCCCTGGCGCTATCTCAGTAGAAGTATGAATGCCACGTACAGCGCCAGGAGGACGATGCCGTAGACCCGGCTGGGCCTCCGGTAGGTCATGAACAGGCCGAAGGCCGATATCCCTATCAGGAAGGGATAGCTCCTCTCGATTATCAGGTCGTGGAACTCCAGGGGGACTATGAAGCATACGATCCCGAGGATCAGGAGGAGGTTGGAGATGTTGCTGCCTATCACGTTGCCCACTGCGATGCCCGACCTCTCCTTCCGTCCTGCCGCCACCGAGGTCGCGAGTTCGGGGAGCGATGTCCCGATGGCAACGACCGTCAGCCCGATGATGACCTTCTCGATCCCCATTGAAAGGGCGATGGTGACACCACCCTCCACGAGCAGATATGCCCCGAAAACGACCCCGACCGCACCTGCGATAGTAAGAACGAGGGCGAGGGTCCTCCCCAGATCATCGGCCTCTACCGGCGGCGTCTCCGATTTCTTGACCGCGTACCCCATATAGAGGAAATAGATCGCCAGAAGTAGGACGCCGTCGATCCAGTTGATGGCGCCGTCGGCAAGGGCGACGGCGAAGACGAGCAGCGTCACGAACACCATGAACATGCCGTCGCGCCGCGCCTCCTTGGAAGGTACGAGGGTAGCGACGCAGGCCGTGAACCCGAGGACCAGGCCGAGGTTCGCGATGTTGCTGCCCACGACGTTGCCAACCACGATCCCCTCGTGCCCGCCGGAAGCGGCGGTTATCGACGCGGCTAGCTCGGGAAGGGAGGTGGCAAGAGCGACGATCGTAAGACCTATGACGTGCTCGCTCACCTTGAAGGACCTGGCCAGCGAGGCTGCCCCCTCCACGAAGAGGTCGCTTCCCTTGAAGAGGAGGTAGGAGCCTAGGGCCACTGCCACCAGCGAAAGGGCGAGGAGCACGGACATCGCGCCTCAATCCTGTTCTCCGTATTTAACCCTGTTGAACGGCGTCCCTGCGCCTCCCAGGTCGATCGGTGACGGCGTTTCAAAAAGCTTTATATCCCCGTCCATGATTGAGATGTCGGAGGCCGCTGGCCCATATCCAACGCCGATAAGCCGGG
>JANQNJ010000015.1 GCA_028279645.1 Thermoplasmatota archaeon | reverse complement strand
CTCCTCGGTCTCGTCGCCGTCGTCATAGATGTCATTGGTATCCCGGAACAGCATTATCGAGGCATCATCGTCGGGATCTGAGGCCGTCCACTCGATGGTGAACTCATCGCTCTGGTATGCCTCCTCATCCTCATCCGTCAAGACTGTGAGATCAATCTTGGGCGGATCGTTGTAGATCCTGACCAGAAGCTCCACGACGTCATCGTCGCCGCTCTCGTCGGTGGCCATCACATGGATGTAGTGGTCGCCGAAGTCGTATCCGTCGGTGTCCCACTCGGCAGACCAGTTCCAGCGTCGGTCGTATCCATCGTCCAGATCGACGTCGATGGTCCCGTTCGTGAAGGTATCGTCGTCGATGGAGACCTCGACAGACTCAACATCGTCGTCGACGTCCTCAACATAGCCGAATATGGTGACAACACCCTCCACCGCCTGGTCCTCCACCGGATATTCGATGGTGATCTCCGGAGGTACGTTGGTGATCGTTCCCTCCTCGTGGACCTCGAGGTCGAGCGGTCCGGCGTCGTTGTTGTCCAGATCATCATCCGTCGGTGATACCGATGTAATCCTGGCGTAGACCTCGTGCTCTCCTATCTCGCCCGACGTGTTCCAGTCGATGTCGACATCCTCCGTACCGCCTGAGGCGATATCGGTGAACATCGCCGATCCCAGTTCGGTCCCGTTGTCATCAGGATCGCCATCGTAGAACGTTACTGTACCATCCCTGGCGAGTCCCGCGCCGATGTTCTCGACCTCGGCCGTGAAGGTGATGATCTCTCCATCTACAGGGTCGTCGTCGTCCACATCGAGATCGATGATCGTCATATCCGGCAGATCACCAGCGGAATCGACCCAGTGTGACGAACCCTGGCCGCTCATGTTGTTGATCGTATAGTTGCAGGTGATATCGATGAGATCGGTCTCATCAGGGGTGTTGAGGGAGAACTCCAATGTGGGATAAGAAGTCCACATCGTCCCCGAACTTCCGTCGCCAGTGTAGTTGTAATAGGCCCGAATCACCCATTCGTCGCCGGTCTCGTTGGCAGTAATGTTCGCCGGTTCGACCGTTGCTGTCAATCCGGATGCCTCGTTCGCCGTACCGACGATATCGGTCGGTTCCGGCCAGTCGGAGGAGTAGCGGATCTCTATGTTCACAACGTCAGGGGCAGTGCTCCCCAGTGGAGGACCGTGCGAGTCTCCGTTCTGGCCCTGGTATGTATAGTTGGTCTTCGTATAGTTCAACGAGAATTCGAAGGTCGAATTGGATGAAAGCGGAATGGCTGAGACCGCATCGACGAAACCTCCAAGGAGGTCCATTGCACGCTGTACCGCTCCGACGCTGTCCACAGTGCCCCACCCGTACTGGTTGTTCGGACTGTATGGTTCATAAGGGTCGGGGCTGTCGCCCCATTCGTGCCTGCTGGTCTCGTGAAGGATCTGCTTCACAGGGTCGATGTCCTCATCGGGGACGAGGTATGGATTTGCCTGAAGCATGAGGGCGGCAAGACCGGCAACATGGGGAGCTGACATCGATGAACCTGACTGTGATGAGGACCCCGTGTTCTCCTGGCCCCTGGCAGATTCGATGCCAGAGCCTGGAGCCATGACATCGGGCTTGATCCTGCCGTCGCCTGTGGGGCCCCTTGAAGAGGATATGACACGGTTCCCGTTATCGTTCACCCATCCGACAGTGATGGCACGGCGGCTGTCGGCAGGGAATGTTACGGACCCGGCATGAGCAGCCACGCCGGCATTACCATTGCCAACGGCCACAATGGTCACCAACCCCTCATCGACCGCGTCATCGAGGGCGCGGCTCACGGCGGAGTTGCCGTCGTTGGTAGCGCCCGGGATAACGATCGGTCCGCCGAGGGAGAGCGACATCACGTCAATGGAGAAACGGTCCTTGTTCTCAAGGGTCCAATTGATCCCCTCGAGGATATCGTCCATTGTTCCACCGCCGCCATCGAGAACGATGACACCGACAAGTAACGCCTGCGGCGCCATGCCGACATTGATGCCGTCCGGACCACCAGTTCCTGCAGCGATCCCGGCAACATGGGAGCCGTGATTGTGAGTGTCCTCCGGATCGGTCTCGTTCCGCTGTCCAGACCGGGCGTCGTAGAAGCCGATGATCTTCGTATCGTTCGTCGAATTGTCATCGTCGAGGTCGTCCAGGTACTCATGGTCGCCGTTGATGCCGGTGTCGAGTATGGCGATGGTCGTGTTCTCGCCCTGAAGGTCGTAATCCTCGTGGACATCGGAACCGCCGATGGCAGGTACGGAACTGGCCAGCATGGGATAGAGCATCACACTGGGCTCTACCCACTCGAGATCCGGTATCTCGACCAACCGGTTCAGTGAGTCGAGCGGTACCATGGCTGCCAGCGTATCGAACCGCTTCCAGCTGTCTGTGACCTCGCCTCCGAGGTCCTCGACGAACTCATGATGAATTCCCTTGAGGGAGTCAAGCTGAATGAGGACCCTGATGAAACCGTCCTTGGCGGGATAGACGCCCAACTCTTCCATCTCGTCAGGATGATCCGCTAGGTACCAAAGGGAACCGTCGACCTTGGTATCCAAGGAACGGTCAATGGCCCTAACCTCTTCCTGTGTGGATGAGGAGACATGCTGAAAAGGAGCTGATAGGAAAAATATCGTGATCATGATCGCTACCGATCTGTAGAAAACGCTCTGGCCAGCCATATTTCTCGCTAGAATTGAAGATATTATAAAAGTATTGCCTAAACCTTGGTACAATTGTTAACATCGGGAGCGGTTTAATAATTTTCCAAAATTCTTATTAAATGATAATAATAGTGGAAAACTATTTATGACCCTGCCATCTTCCCACATATAAGAATCTTAGAGGTAGATAAGATGAACAAGAATCAGATGCTTCTCATGCTTGCAAGCGTAGTTGTCGTAGCGTTGGTCGTCACCAGCGCATTCCTTGTCGTATACAAGGAAGGGAAGGAGGACGAGAAGGACGAGGGGAAGGTCAAGGTCGTCGCCTCGTTCTACCCGCTCGCGTTCATGGCCGGCGAGATCGGAGGTAACAGGGTCTCTGTGGAGTCCCTCATTCCCGGGAACACCGAGCTGCACGGATGGCAGCCGTCGGTCTCCGACATCCTCGACGCGGACGACGCCGATGTCCTGATCTACAGCGGCGGAGGGATAGACGAATGGGTGGAGGACGACCTTTTGTCCTCCATCACCACCTCCGGCAAGGAGATCGTCAAGACGACCGAGGGAATAACCCTCATAGAGATGGTCGACCCCGTGATCGAGGCCGGGCACCACCTCTTCGAGGAGGGCCCTTTCGAGAACCTGACCGCCGGCCCGAACGCTTCCGCGGCGGAGGAGGTCGAGGACAGTATCTGCTACAACGTGACGCTGTATGACGATAACGGCACCTACGTGGGATACCTGACCTTTGAGCCCGAGGAGGAGGGCGAGTTCGCCGTCTACCTCGAGCACGACGCCGATGAGATGGGGTTCGCCGTGATGATGAACGATACGGAAGTCGAACCGGAGGACCATGATGACGATCACGATGATCACGACGATGATGACGATGATCACGACCATGAGGACCCGTTCGAGTGGCACGGTGTCTACGACCTTGAAGGGAACGAGACGTACGAGATCAGGTTCAACACCACCGAGGAGGATCATGTCAAGATCGGCATCGGCCACCTTCACGGGCATGACGATCACGACGACCACGGTGACGACGACGGCGGGGATGGCCACGATCACGGCTCCGAAGATCCGCACACCTGGATATCTCCGTTCACAGCTGTCCAGGAGGGAAAGGCCATCTACGACGCTCTTGTAAAAGCAGATCCCGCCGGCACTGCATACTATACCGGGCGCTGGAACTCGCTGAAGACGAGGCTCGAGACGCTGGACCAGAACTACACGACCTCCCTTTCCACCGCATCCATCAAGACGATCATTGTATCCCATTCCGCTTTCGGATACCTCGCCCACAGATACGGGTTCGAACAGCACGGCGTGATCGGCCTCTCGGCCGACGAGCAGCCTTCAACAGCTGATATCATCGACCTGGCAGACCTCATGGAGGACGAGGATATCTACACCATCTTCGTCGATCCGATCTACCCCAGTGAGTACGCTGATACCCTTGAGACCGAGGTAGAGGACCGGACGGGGGAAGACGTTAAGTTGCTATCGCTGTATCTAGGGACGGGGAAGGTCGACGGTCTGAACTACATCGAGCAGATGGAGAAGAACCTCGACAACCTCAAGGTCGGTATGGAAGTAGCGTAAATGGGAAACACTAAAGAGGCCTCGGCCGTCAGGATGTCGCGGATCAAGCGCAAGGAGGAAGCTACCGTACCAGCTCCGGTGCTGGAGGTGCGCGACCTCGACGTCTCAAGGTCGGGCGATATCGTTGTCAAGGGTGCGACCTTCACCATCAATGAGGGCGACTTCGTTGGTATCGTCGGTCCGAACGGGGGAGGAAAGACGACCCTCCTCCATGCGATCCTGGGGATCCTCCCATCGAAGGGCCGTATACGTCTCTTCGGAGAGGGCATCAACAGGTTCCGTAGATGGGAGCGGGTGGCCTACGTCTCACAGCATGCCATCAACTTCGATCCACAGTTCCCGCTCTCCGTGAGGGAGCTCGTCGGACTGGGCAGGGTGCGACGCGGCAACCTGGGCAGGCCGCTCCGGAAGGAGGATTGGTCCGCCGTGGACGACGCCCTCGGGGCCATGGACCTGACCGAGCTCGCGTACAGGCGGATAGGGAACCTCTCGGGAGGAGAGAAGCAAAGGGTATTCGTGGCGAAGGCCCTCGTTCGCGACCCGGACCTGATGATCCTCGATGAGCCGGTCGCCGGAGTTGACGCGACGACCATGGAGCGCTTCTATCAGCGGATCAGCGACCTCAACCAGGAGCGCGGGATCACGGTCCTCATCGTCTCCCACGACCTCACCGCGGTCTTCTGCAGGATGTCGAAGGTCATGTGCGTGAACCACGATGTGCACTACGCCAACATCACCCCGGACCTCGATCACAACGAGCTATTGCGCAAGGGATACGGGGAGCATTTCCACTTCGTCTTCCACGAGCACAGCTGCGAGGGGGTGTTCCCGCGGCCCTGACACCCGACCAGATAATGCGTCTGTTGGAATATCCGTTCTTCAGGAACGCCCTGCTGGGAGGCGCGATAACCGCCCTCGTATGCTCATGGGTCGGTCTGTTCCTCATCCTCCGGAAGGAGGCGATGATGGCCGACGGAGTCGCCCATACCGCTTTCGGCGGGATCGCCATCGGCCTCTTCCTCGGCATCGATCCGATCCTCTCCGCCCTTGTCGTCTCGATACTGGCCGTACTGGCGATATCGTATATGAGGAAGCTCGGCCTCGCCTCGTCCGACGCAGGGACGGCCGTGATGCTGGCTACGGGCTTTGCGGGGGGTTTGATCGTGATATCGCTGGCCGGAGGCTTCAACATCGAACTTTTCACCTACCTGTTCGGTTCGATCCTGACCATCGACCGTGGGGACCTCGTGACCGTCAGCTCCCTGGCCGTGATCACCATGGTGTTCCTCGGTCTCTTCTACAAGGAGCTCCTCTCCATGACGTTCGACGAGCAGGCGGCCCGACTTGTCGGCATTCCAGTAGCGCCGCTGTCCATCGCCTACAACGTCCTGGTGGCGGTGACCATCGTCCTATCGATCAAGGTGGTCGGTATCATACTCGTCGTGGCCCTGATCGTCCTGCCGGGCCTCTCCGCCCTGCAGCTTAACCGGTCCTTCAGAGGGACCATGATCACAGCCCTGGGATTCGGCATGACGAGCACTGTACTCGGCACCTTTCTCTCCGCCATATACGATGTCGCCACCAGCGGCGTAATAGTCTTCACAATGGTAGGAATCTTTTTGTTCGTGGCTGCATATAGGAGGCTTGGATGACCGGGAACGAGAAGAACGGGCTGTCAGTGGTATCCATCAGTCTCCCAAAACAGACGGTCGAGGCAATGGAGAACGCCATAGACGAGATGGGCTACGCCAGCCGCTCAGAGCTCGTTCGCGACTCCCTCCGTGAGTTCATGAGGGAGAAAGCGACCCTGGACAGGGTGACCGGCCGCATCGAGGGAGTGGTGATGATCCTCTATGAGCATTCATCGGACGGAAAGGTGGGAGAGGTCAGGCACCGTTACATGGGTACCTTCAGATCGTTCATGCATTCCGATTTCGACATCCCCGACTCCCCGTGCTGCGAGGTCCTGATCTTCTCCGGCGATGCAGAGGTCGTGCGCAAGGCCTTCTTCGAGCTGAGGTCGGTCAAGGGAGTGAAAGAGGCACATATATTCATAGCACAATGAGCTTATCGTTGAGATCTACCTTCAATGGAGCCATGCGGGACCTCGTAAAGGTTCGCGCGTCCTTTCTTTCCAACAAGTTCTATCAGTCCGGCTTCCCGCAGACAATAGGCCATCTTTTGCGCCAATTGTGTTCTGATCCCGAGCTGATCGACCAGGTCCCCGGTGGTGAACCTCTCCTCGATCCCTTCTGGGAGAAGGGCAAGCCAATCCCCTGAGGACCGGAAGAGCCTCCGGTCCTTCACGCTGATCAGACGACGCTCTTCCGTCGCCCATCCACGCCTTCTTCGCTTCCGGCTCCTGTCATGTACACGAAGCTCCTCCTCCTCGATCAGAAGAACATCCAACGAGAACCCTTGTTCCCGGACCAGTCCAGGGAAGGCCACAAGCTCCCAGAAGACATCCTCGATCCGGCCTTTTCGAGGTGATCTCCGGCGGGAGAGCTCCTCACCGGACCCATCGACCCTCACGATCCACTTAGACAGAGGGATCGGATGGACCAGGCGCACCTTATGGGATGCCACGAGTGCGTTCAGCTTCTTCCTCATGGAGCCGAAGCTCTTCGTCTGGACCTCCACGAGCAGATCGTCCTGAACGAGATCGATGACATAGCCGTCGACCTTGACCTCGAAAAGGTCCCCTGGCCTTGCGTACCACTCCTTCAAAGAGGCATGAAGCGGCCTCTCGTTCAACGATCCGATCCCTGACATCCTTATCCCACGGTCAATACGGGAATGGGATCCAATTCATTTAAAGGTCGTTGGCCGTTGGCTCTACTCTTTCCTGGATCGCACGGCGGTCCCGTACGCGATGAACTCGGTTGATCCCCAAAGGGTCTCTGCCGTGATCAATCGGAAGCCGTAGATGCTGTCGCACCCCCTCGCCTTCGCCTGCTTGCACATCCTCGTGATAGCGACGTTGCGGGCCTCATCGACCAGGGCCGTGAACTGCTTCGCCTCGCCACCTATGATCGCTCTCATTTCAGCTCTTGCCGAGGAGAAGATGTTCCTGGCCTTTACACAGGTACCCATCACAGTGCCCTCGGTCTCGTGATCCTCAAGTCCTAGGTTCCTGGTCCTTGAGTAGATACGCACGCCTTGAGTGTCGAACGATGGTCTACCCCAGTGCCTCATATCATACAATAGGACCACAACGAAGAAGACCAGCCATGCACCCGCGATCCAAAGAAGCCATATCGGCTGATGGAGACCGAACCCGATGTAGAAGGCGATGGTAAAGGTAGTGAAGAGGAAGCTGGTGATGACTCCTAATGCCGAGTCGTTCATGGCGGCACCTCGTCAACGGAGCCTTACAGCGGTACCGAAGGCCACGAGCTCGGCTGCGCCGCGCATTGTCTGAGCGGTCATATATCTCATCGATATCACGGCGTTGGCGCCAAGGCTCTGGGCCTGGGAGATCATCCTCTCGGTCGCCGTCCTCCTGGACTCCTCCATCATCTCCGTATATCCTCTGGCCTCGCCGCCCACGACAGAACGCAGCCCTGCTCCGATATCCTTGCCAAGATGCTTGGTCTGGACGCAGCTTCCGAAGACAACGCCCATGACCTCATGGACCTCTCTACCGGGGATCTCCTCTGTAGTCGATACGATCATCATCATCACCTCGTTATACGATGGTCCCGCACTTCGAGCACTTGTAGTTCACGCCGTCTACGAACCTCAGCTTCTGGTTCCCGCATCTGGGGCAGCCTCCAAGGGCCGCATCAGCCCCTCCGTACCGTGCCGCCTCCATCCTGTGGATCCTCCAGAGCTCCTTCTCGAGCAGCTGGGATAGGTTGACCCAACGGTTGGCCTGCCACCATTCCCAGATCTCCTGGGAAAGCGTTATGTTCACTTTCGGCATATGGACACATCCAAGGAGTATTGATACTCCTTAGGGAGTGTTAGGGAGCCCTAGTACTTATAGATTTCGTGAGATCGAAGTCCTGGCGAGGGGGGAGGGGC
>JANQNJ010000003.1 GCA_028279645.1 Thermoplasmatota archaeon | reverse complement strand
ATGCCTCGATGGCCATCTGCTCCCTGCCGCCGACGGATGAAGCGTAGTCCCTGAGGGACTGCGTGATCTCCATGGCCGTGCTGCCACCGCCGGTGGTCATCTTGCCGTCCTCGAGTGCGACCGCGGCGACGTGGATGGCGTCGTTGAAGGCGCGCTCGACCTCGTCGACCACGTGCTCGGTGCCGCCCCTGATGAGGACTGATACCGCCTTGGCGTTCTTGCAGCCGGTGACGAAGGTCATGTCGTCGCCAGCGATCTTCTGCTCGGCGACCATGGATGCGACGCCGAGGTCCTTCTTGGACAGATCGGTGATGTTGTTCACGATCCTGCCGCCGGTAGCCTTGGCGAGCTTCTCCATGTCCGACTTCTTGGCCCTGCGGATGGCGAAGATGCCCTTCCTTGAGAGGAAGTGCTGGGCCAGGTCATCTATGCCCTTCTGGCAGATGACGACGTTGGCGCCGGACTTAGTGACCTTGTCCACCATCTTCTTCAGCATGCGCTCCTCCTCTGCGAGGAAGGCCTGGAGCTGAGCGGGGTCGTTGATCTGGATCTTCGCGTCGACCTCGGTCTTCTTGATCTCGAGGGCGGAGTCGATCAGTGCGATCTTTGCGCCCTTGATCATGGGGGGCATACCGGTGTGCACCCGCTCCTTGTCGAGGATGATCCCCTCGATGAGCCTGGTGTCGCCGACTGTGCCGCCGGTCTTCTTCTCGACCTTGACGTTGTCCAGCTCGACGTGGTATACCTTGCCCTTCTTCTCAGCAACGGCGAGTATCGCGCCAACGGCGACCTCGGCGAGATGGTCCTTGAGGACATCCGCGCTCTTCCCGGTCATGGCGGTGGTCGCGATGTGCTGAAGGAGCTTCTTGTCCTTCTTCGAGACGGGCTTCGACACGCCCTCGAGGACCTCAAGGGCCTTCTCGGATGCGAGCCTGTAACCGTTGGTGATGAGAGTAGGATGGACGTTCTGCTCGATGAGCTCCTCTGATCTCTTCAGAAGCTCTCCGGCGAGAATGACAGCCGTTGTCGTACCGTCCCCGCACTCCGCGTCCTGGGTCTTTGCCACCTCGATCAGCATCTTGGCCGCGGGGTGCTCCACCTCGATCTCCTTAAGGATCGTCACGCCGTCATTGGTTATGACGACATCGCCCATGGAGTCGACAAGCATCTTGTCCATTCCCATGGGACCGAGCGTGGAACGTACCGCCTCAGCCACAGCTTTACCTGCCGCGATGTTGCGGCTCTGGGCATTCCTGCCCGATTCCCTCTGAGTGCCCTCTTTGAGCACTAAGATTGGCTGCTGTCCAGCAAACATATGAGTTTCACCTCGGGCGGTTCTATGTTAGCTCTTCTATATAATGTTTTCCCTAATAGGTGAAACTATCATGGAACGCCATTTGTAACTCCAGATGGCTCCGGACTACTGTTCGGTATCAGTTCCCTCGTCCACGACCTCGACCGCCGCCCCGCCCCCCATCATCGATTTGATAATGATGAGTGCTACAACGGCGAGAATGATCAACGCTCCGATCATCAGAGGAACCGTCGGGAACTCGTCCTCGCTCTTCTCCTGGATCCAGACATTGAGGCTGAGGGTATCGGACTGATTGAGAAGGTTCGTCACCCTCAGTGTAACGGTGTACTTTCCAGGCTGCTTGTACTTGTGTTTCGTGACGACATCCTCACCCGAGCCGTTGTCGCCGAAGTCCCACTCGTAGGCCTGGATCTCGTTCCGGCTCTGCTCCTGGGCGATGGACGCGTCCACGTTCAGAGTGAGGCCGTCTGTGGTATACGTGAAGTTCGCCTCGAGGCCGATATCGAACAGGAACGGTCCCTCGTCCTGGCGGGCGAAGAGGATCGGTAACTGTCTCGCATTGACGCCGTCGTCCCCGTCGTGCCCCCAAACGGTGATGGCACGGCCGAACTCATCGATGTCCAGGCCGATGTAGTCGCCTAGATCGCGGTCTGGCTCGTTATCATCGTTCCCGTCGAGGCCCGAAGTCCGAACAGATCCGTAGTGGGCTCCTGGATCGAGGTTCACGACCTCGTACAAGGGGTCGGTGTCGAGCGCGTTGACCGAGATCGCCATCAGATAGTCCCAGGTAGCGTTGTCGAGGTTGTTCGGATTGCCGGATTGATTGGTCTCGTACCAGGTCATGGCGATGCGGCCCTCGTCGCCGGCGGCGATCCAGGGGAATACCCTGGTCCCGTTGGTCTCGGTGACCTCGGATACGTCCCATGTCCGTCCCTCGTCGCGAGAGATGCCGAGCATGATATGCTCCCTGGAGGACCACATCATGTAGATGTTCCCTGCGGTGTCGGTGTCCACCTCGACGAAGGTGTTCTGGACCTTGGCGTGGGTCGGTTCGGGCCATACCTCGTGGGCCGACCAGCTGTCGCCGGTATCAGATGAAACGTAACAGAATAGGCCGTCGCTCTGCCAGTTGGAATGATATATGACGCCGCTGTTCTGATCGACGACGAAGTTGTCCCTGGAACCGACGTCGGTCGAGATGGGAAGGCCGTTGTTGCACGGGATCCAGTCGATGGCGGCACCGCCGGTCATCCTAGACTTGACCATCTGCAGGCCTGTCGCGAGCTCGTTGAAAGAGAAGTAGAGCCAGTGCCCACCGCTTCCGTCCGGACCGATCATGAGCCATTGCCGGTCGACGACGACGTAGATAGAGGCGCCGGGGTTCTGGATCCATGTCTCGCCCCCATCCATTGAGAAGTCCACCGATGCGGTCGATAGATACAGATCGGTGTAATAGATGGTACCGTCCTCGGAGACAGCGGTGTACGAATCACCGGAGCGGCCTGTCCCGCCGGCCATGTCCTTGTCGTACCATGTCCAGGTGAGGCCGTAGTCCTTGGATATCCACAGATTCCCGCCCTGTCCGGCGGTGTTGCCTAGACCGGTGGGAGAATCGACGTAGTACCATTGCTGCCCGTCGATGCTCGGAGCAGCGATGATATGAGGCTCGAAGCCCTCCTCGGTCGAATCCGGGATCTCGAGCATGGTGAAGGACTTCTGGACGTTCTCGATCCTGGCCGACGCGATGTCGACGAACGGGACCGTGATCATGACGATGAACAACAGAACGGACAACGCCCTAATGGGCAGCAAGGAACGCTCTCGCATGATGAACGCATCTATTGCGTCGTTTATTACTATTGTGGTTAACTATTGCATAATATCAACGATTACCAAAGGATTTAAACGCTGGGCCATGGTACATGGGATTCGAGGTAAGGGAATGAGACGCGGATATCTCTTCATCTTGTTCGCATTCATGATCGCAGTGATAACGCTTGCAGGGTCCAGCCATGGAAGCACCATCGTCGTGGACGATGACTGGGCAGGAGCGGATCATAGCTCTATCGATGCCGCAGTTGACAATGCCTCCGATCAGGATATCATCTGGGTGAATGCCGGGACCTACACCGAGTCGGTCACAGTACGCAGTGAACTGACGATCATCGGCAACGGCACTTCCGAGACGATCATCAGGCCGACGATCGGTGATGCCGCATTCATCCTGGACGGTGCGGTGCTAGTAGAGAATCTCAGCATCGTCGGCAACGGGACCTCGCCCTATCCATATTCGGGCATCCATATCAACGGAGCAGGAGCGACCGTTAACGGCTGTTCGATCGTGAACGTTTCCACCGGTATCTCGATCAGAGCCAACGAAGCGAGGGTCGATTCGTGCAGCCTGTACTCGCTGGACGCGGTGGGGATCGATATAGCATGGAACGGTGAGAACGCGACCGTGGTCGATAACACCATCATCAACTGCTACACCGGGATATCGATCTCGGGAGATAGCGCTACAGTGCGACGCAACCTCGTCGCGTGCAACATGAGGTTCGGACTCCAGATCAGCTATCTTGCATCTCCAAACACGACGGTGCTCGAAGACAACGCATTCCTCGGGAACGCCATCTTCGAGATATCCTCGCCGACCAAGGATTTCACAGGGTCGAACTTCGTCGGGTCCGTCAGGAAGCAGGACCTCACCAAGGCCCTCGACATGAGGGAGCTTCCGGACCTGAACGAAGAGGCGCCAGCATGGGTCGACATGGCATGGATCAACCTTTCAACGGAGTGGACAGGTACGGGAGTTGTACCCGACGGAGTGATAGTCAACGGGAACCTCACCGTGAAGGATGCGGACCTGACGCTCGGTTCGGATGACGGCCCGGTCTTCATCATCGTCAACGGGATCATGACCGTCGAGAACTCCACCTTCCGTTCGGGAGGAGGTCTGTACACGATCATCTACAGGAACTCTTCGGGAGGGTGGATATCAGGGTCCGATTTCTCCGGCCATGGAGCGATTACGGTCCAGAACGATGACGCGATCGTATCAGGGTCTACGTTCGTGGATGGGAAGAGATCGCTGGTCCTGAGCGCGACCACCAACGCGACCGTGTCGAACTGCACCATGACCAACAACAGCTGGGGCCTCGGTATATGGAGCATGGCCTCTCACAACCTGATCAAGGACTCGCACATCTACGATAACAATGTAGGATACGGGACCCATTACGGAGTAATGGTGGAGTCCCACTGCCACAACAACACGTTCTACAACATGACGGTGTCAGGACACTACGGTTCGTCCTTCGACCTGAGAGGGAGGGATGCGGTCGTTCTGAACTCGACGATCTCCGAGGGATACAACGACCTGTCCCTCGACTGGTCCTGGGGGGCGAGGTTCGAGAACTGCACCTTCCATTCGGCCGTCGTACTCGGGACGCAGGACCACGCGGTCCTGATCAACAACACGTTCACCCGGGGAGGGTTCAGGGTGGATGACCCATACCCGACGGTCAGCTCTCTGAGCACCAACACGATCAAGAACAACAACCTCAACGGCAGGCCGATCCATTACCTGATCAACGTTTCCAATGCCACTGTTTCGGGAGCAGGCCAGGTGGTGGCATACTACAGCGATAACGTCACGATCCGCGACGGTTTAATGGTCAACGCGAGCAGGGCGATACAGATCATCAACTGCAGGGATGTCAGGCTCATCGACAACACGATAGAAGGTGCCTCGTATGGGGTCTATGCCCTGGCAATGATAGGGCTCGAGATCGATGGATTGGACATCTTTAATTCCGATTATGGCATCTATCTCGTAGCGAACGAGGTGGAGATCAGCGAGGTCGACCTAGATCGATGCATGGTCGGCGCCAGTCTGTCCATGGACAATGCCACAGTGATCGACATCAGCTCGGTGGATTGTCGTAAAGGATTGATCGTCAGCGGCAGGAACTTCGATCTTACGGACCTGGATCTTCATGGATATGTCTCAGGGCTTGAACTGCTGTATGTCTCAACGGTCACGATCGATGGGTTCCACATCACGACCAACGGAACCGGCCTCATATCGACCGGTCTGCGCAATAGCAGCATCGCGAACGGCACGTTGTTAGGTGGATACAACGAGACGATCGCCAACGATATCATAGCATCCGGGTCCAATGGGATCAGATACGGCATCCGTTTGGAGGTCGGCTCGGAGAACATGGTCAGATACTGCTCCGTTGAGACCTTCGACATCGGCTTCCAGGCGTCGGACGAGGCGGCTCTGAGGTTCGAACATAACACCATATCCAATTCCACAATTCTGGGTATCAATGCAACAATGAGTGACCAGATCGATAACTGTTCATACCGGTTCAACGACCTGATCTCGAACGGGAATGGAACATTCATGGGACCCATGGACATCACGGCATGGGGGCATGCCTACTCCGATTCGTACAAGAACGTGTTCCGCTTCAACCATTGGTCGGGGCACGAGGTCGACAATGACGGCGACGGTATTGCCGATGATATCTATCTGTTCGATGATCTCGGTGTGGACTTCGCACCCCTCGCAATGATGACCCATTCGTACAACGGAACACCCACTCCGCCAGATAGAGAACCACTGGTCGATGTCACCAACCTCAAGGATGGAGCCGTGATCGGAGGACCGTTCGAGATACGCGGGATCGCATTTGACAATGGAGAGATCGCAAAGGTCGAGGTCCGTCTTGGCAAGGGTAAATGGAAGGATGCCAATCTGGAGTATAACACTACGGGCGCGGAGGAGTTCTCCTACATGTTCAAGAAGGTGGGAAAGAACGGGAAGAGAACGATCACCGTCCGGGCATATGACGAGAACGGGACAACAACTGAATCGACATTGAACATCAAGATCAGGAAGGCCTATGAAGAGGAGGAGTTCCTGACCGAAGAGAAGTTGATAATGGTAATAATCTTCCTGATCATCCTGGTCCTGCTAGCTCGTATAATGCTGCCGGACCGTGTCGAATAGATCCCTTTGATGAATGATGTTCAGAACCGGTCACAGTCAGGATCGTGACGCTTGTATTCGTCCAGCGCGCGCTGTGCCGATCCCTCGATCATGCCGACCATCTTCTCGTAGTACGGCTGGAACTCCTCGTCCTTCAGCTCGCTATGACCGTTCGCATAGAACTCCGCCATTAGGGTCCTGTCGGACTTCCTGAAGACATGATAGCTTGCCCGTGGTATCGGACCGCAGACCCTCTCGTCAGGGATCTTTGGTGCGAACTCCTTGATGACATATCCGGTTCCCTCGCAGACTCTCTTGAAGATGACCGGGATCTCTGACTCCCGGGCGCTGTCCATCGCCTGATACTTCGGATGCTTGACCATTGGGGACCCTCCTCGATGGTCGATATCTTGATGCTCATATATTAATCTGACCAAGCATAGAATATTCTATCATATATGCTATTCATTAGCACGGTTCGGCCCAAACGATTGTACCAAAGAAACAGATAAAGCTAAATACCGAGAGCCGAGATTTGAGTTCGGGATCGCAATGGGAAAGCCTACGTGGGTATTCTGTATATGGGCTTGTCTGTTAGCCATGGCGCTATTCGCGCCCTGCGCCGGTAAGGCGTCCGGGAGCACCTGGATCGTCGATGACGACGAAGGGTGGTGGACCGATTACACCAACATCCAGGATGCGATAGATAACGCATCAAAAGGTGATGTCATCCGTGTTTTCAACGGCACCTACTACGGTTATCATTCACTCGAGAACGAGGTTCAGATGTACGGCAACGGTACCGAACATACCATCGTCAACGCGCTGGACAACTGGAGCGGGTTCGATGTCAATTCGGACAATGTTCACATCGAGGGGTTCACGATATTCAACACCGATCGTTGGATCCCGTCGGACCCAGGAATCACGTTGTTAGGTAGTAAGAATCTTACGGCCATTAACTGCAAGCTGTACGATGGGAGACACGGTATATTCCTGAATGATACTAGAGATAATTATTTCGCGAACATAGAGATCTTCGATATGTCCTTTGGAAACACTTCGGCGGGAATATTCATCGACGGATGGGATACGCATGATACGATCTTCGAGAACATAACCATCCATGACGCGAACAATGGGATCACTATCAGGGATGGATGTGATCTCGAGTTCCGTAATTGTACAATATTCAACGGTACATCTACAGGAGTATACTTGCCAAGTTATTCGACGAGCAGGATCACGTTCACCGGATTGGAGATCTGGAACACTCGAGGAACAGGGTTCTTCATTGATGGGAGGAATAACGGAATCAAGATGATCGATTGTTCTGTGAATAATAGCGAATGGTCCGGTATCCTGATAGAGAACTGTTATGATGAGATGCTCATAGATAACTGCACCCTGTTCAACAACGGCCATAATGGGATCAAGATATTTGAGAGCGGCGAGGTCAAGATCATGAATTCCACCATTCACAACAACACTATTGACGGCATCAATCTTGAGGAGTGTTATTACAACGTGGTCCTGATAGATAACTGTACAATATTCGAGAACGGTAGGACGGGGATCAAGGTCTATCAGAGCGACGAGGTCACTATCATGAGCAATACGATCCATAATAACACCTTGGACGGGATCAATCTCGAAGAATCAAAGGACAACTTCATAGAATATTGTTACATCTCCAACAACGGGATCGATGGCATCAATCTAACGATCGAGAACGAAAGGAATGTGATCCGGAGATGTAATATCACATCGAACAGGGATTATGCGATCTATATCTGTGGAGGGTCCAAGGAGAACGAGATATATCATAATAACATCTTCGACCATACACTGAGCTCCCAGGCATGTGATGATAACGGGAATAACGATTGGGATGATGGATCGTTCGGTAATTACTGGTCCGACTATATTGGATACGACGACGATGGGAACGGGATCGGTGATCAACCTTATTCCATCGGTGGAAGAGGTCGGGCCAAGGACCGTTATCCTCTGATGACCCCCTTGAACGGGACCGGGCCGAGGAACATTCCCGAGTTCTCGACGATGGTGTTGGTATCCCTTTCGATGTTCATCATCATCGCAATGATGAGAAGGCGCCATGGAGGATCCGACAAAGAGCTAATAGGATGTCTGTTCGCCATTGCCACGATAGGTGTATTGGTCTCCGCCAGTACACTTGCCCCATCCTTCGGCCAGACAGAGCAGGATGGTTCGCTTCATAACCGGGTGATACTGTTCTCCAACGGAGAGGAGAACCTGAAGAACGAGGCCGATGTCGCCGAGACCCGTGCCGAGGAGATGGGAGGGGTCCTGGAGATGATCGAGGACAGGATCGAAGGGATCCCATGGTACCAGGACCTGGAGAGACCGACCGAGTTCGATCTAGTTGACATCGAATACGACATGACCCCATATACATGGGAGGAGCCGATATCGCTCTACGTCAACTATCCAACTGATGATGAAGGCATAGTCGTTCAGATTATTCAAGGAGAGAAGCATTACAATCCAACGAAGCTCAACCTGAAAGGGCTGCATTACCTGCACGCATACCGGGACACTGGAGATATCAGATATTTGGAGAGAACAGAGCTGTTTGCAGGTAAGCTCATTGAGATGGCCACTGAATCGAATGGAGCAATATGGTTGCCGTTCGACTTCGACAGGCCTCTCGTTGGAATGGAGGAAAGTATGGAGGGACCCTGGTTCTCGGGCATGACCCAGGGCCAGGGATTATCCCTCTTCTCTAGGCTCTACGAGGAAACTGGGAACGCAATATACAAGGGAATGGCGGATGGGCTGTTCCGGTCGTTGACATCGGAGAAGGAGGAGCTTCGACAGGGTGATCCGTGGGTAGCATGCCGGGATGATGATGGATATTATTGGGTGGAGGAATATCCGCTGGAAGAACCGATGCATGTGCTGAACGGGTTCATCTACGCCATCTACGGGATGTATGATTATTACCAGCTGACCGAGGATGAAGAATGTCTCGATATGTTCGAGGAGTCGTTGATCACTGTTGCGCACTATGCGCCGATGTACCGGAACCGTAAGGAACTGAGCAGGTACTGTCTAGGTTCAGATATTGTACTCGATCAATATCATCAGAAGCATATCACCCAGCTGAACACTCTGAAGCAGATGAGTGGTGATGGGTTCTTCTCCTTGCTGGCGTCGCGATTGAAATGGGATGAGATGAAATACTGGGAGGAGCGGAACACTCCGCGGTAATAGGATTAAAATATTCAGGAAATTATATGAGTTCGGTTGATATGGGCAGGACGGCTGCATTAGGATTGATGATGGTATTCGTCGTAATGGTGCTAATAGGGTGCACAGCTGAGGCGGATACCATCATCGTCGATGACGACGGAGGTAGCTGGGCGGATTATGATAATATTCAGGATGCTGTGAATAATTCCACCAATGGCACCGTTGTGAGATTGTTCAATGGTACATACAAAGAACTCATAGATGTGAACGTTTCGATCTCACTGGTCGGTAATGGATCTGGCAACACAGTGATCAACGGCGAATACCGAGATGATGTGATAGATATTGCGTCAGACAATGTCACGATCGACAAGATCATGATCATCAACTCCAGGAGGCCTTTCATTTACGGCACAGGACGGGGTCTAGATGTTTCCGGATCCAACTTCATTATCACTGATTCTGTTCTGTATAACAACGGCTTTGGGCTATATCTCGCGGGGGAAAACTGTTCGATCATCAATTCATCTTTCGTCGATAACGATCGATCTGGCATCTATCTATCTGGTTGCTTCAACACTACGATCCTCAACACGACTAGCATTGGCAATCATGAATCAGGTCTCGCAATCAGAAGTGGATGCAACTGGCTCAATATCTCCATGTGCAATTTCAGTTCCAATAATGGAGGCGGGGTGAATGGCTCTGGAGTACAGAACCTGACGCTAGATATGTCGAATTGTAGTGATAACGGATACGAGGGGATCGATCTGGAAGGATGCGAGGCAGATCTCAAGAATAACACCTTCAATTCCAATCAGGAGAACGGGATATATATCTATAATCGTGGTGATTCTCTAACGATCCTTGCGAACAACACATGCAAGTTCAACAGCAAGGATGGGATCTCATCTGTATCATCACTCAGCCATATATTCAATAACACGTGCTGGGAGAACGAACAGCATGGGATAGATCTTCAAGGTTCCAATTATTCAGTATACGATAACAGCATAGGAAGCAACCTTGGCGATGGTCTGGTCCTGGAATACTGTAAATGGTCGAACATCTCGGGAAATGTGTTCATCGACGATGTTATTTGGCTTAATGGATGGACGAGCTCAATAGAAACGAACACCATAGATGAATGGAACACAGTTCAAAACAGGCCTGTTGTTTTCTATAAGAACGAGAGCGATATCACGGTGCCTACCGATGTGGGACAGGTCCTCTTGTACAATTGCACCCGATTCGTGATCGTAGGATTTCATTCTGTCGATGCCCCATCAAGTGTATCGGTGTTCTACTCCGACGATATCACCATTATGAACAACACTCGCTTCTCTAATGGGAGCACAGGTATCTATGTTCGTCTATCCAGTAACGTGACCGTATACAATAACTCATGCAATAACAACAGTCGTGACGGGATCCACGTTTGGCACTCAGAGAACCTGTCACTGAGAAGGAATATCTGTGAGAACAACACCGAGAATGGGATACACATCTACTACGGTGATGACACCGAGGTCATCGACAATGATTGTTATTTCAACCAGGTCAATGGACTGTATCTACGTAATGCGGACCGTTGCATCATAGATTCAAATCGATGCAACTTCAATTCTGAGATGGGAATGTATATCGATGATCATGATATGACGATCGCCAATAACACCTGCAGTTTCAATATTGAAACAGGGTTGAGGTTCGAAGGGAGAAGTATGATAGAGAACAATACATGTAATTCCAACGGTGAAAATGGATTTATTGGTAATTTTGATGACAGCGAGATCTACAATAACATCGGGAACTCGAACGGAGAGAACGGATTATACCTGGCCGGGGCAGACTCCAACGAGATTGATGATAATCGATTCAACAATAACTCGTTGAACGGTATCCATATCTACGTTTCCGAGGAGAACCAGATCATCAACAACACATGCAACTCCAATATCGTGAATGGGATCCTGAACACGGAAGATTCCGAATCGAATTTAATTCAGGAATGCAAATTGAGCTATAACGAACTGAACGGCCTCCTGATCGAGAAAGGTAGAAGGAATCATATCAAGATGAACATATGTTCAAAGAATTCCGGAAGTGGTATTGTCATCGATAACTCCGAAGGGAACGAGGTATGGGACAATATCTGTAATTCGAACATAGGAAACGGTATATATGTGAAGAAAGAGAGAAAGAACCGACTGAAGAACAACACATGTAATTTCAATCAAGAGGCAGGGATATCAGTCAGCCAGACCACCAGCGGCTCGATCATTGAAGGTAATTGTTCGGGGAACAGATATAACGGAATTAGAGCGGTAAGCGCTGTGAATCTGGTCATAAAGAACAACACATGCAATGATAATAAGAAGGACGGCATCCAAGCCTTTCACCTGTGTGATAATGTAAATGTCTTAAGAAATATCTGCATCGGAAATCATTGGAATGGCATCCGTTTGGATTGGGGTCCTGAGGATATGGAGATCCGATGGAATTATCTCAGATCGAACAAAATGCACGGAATAAGTCAGTATATGACAGAGGAGATCGTCACCGAACATAATACGGTCTTAGAGAACTCAATGTCCGGCATATATATCTTGAAAAGTACCAAAGGAGAGATCAGTTACAATGAGATCGAGGGTAACGAGGAATACGGTATATTTCTGAACCAGTCGGATAATCTGACCATCCATAATAACAATCTTGAAGATAACAATGGAGGGGCGGTTCAGGCCAACTCAACCAATGACGAGAACACTTGGCATAACGGGACCCACGGAAATTACTGGTCCGATTACAGTGGTTCGGACGATAACGACGATGGGATCGGGGATACGCCCTACTTGATCGACGGTGTTGGGAACGCAACAGATCCATATCCGCTCATGGATCCGGTTGACAACGGCGCGCCGGAAACGGTCCCGGAGTTCGGGAAGATCTTGATACCCATATCCTGTTTCATAATTGTATACGCAGTGTTCCGAAAACGATTGATCGTGTGATCTGTCAAGCCAACCAACTGAGGTACATTCCTTTTTACCCGCCAGACACAGCCATGAATACAGACAATCGATCACCATCTGACAGCGACGCATCCAAACCGCCGAGAGTTTGCACCAGCCGATCGTTGATGAACATCATCAGATCACTGCCCAGCTCTCCTGTATCATTGAACACAAGGTCCCTGATCCCAGGGTAACGTCTAACGAACTCCTCTAGAAGATCACGAAGGGTAGCTCCGTCGAACTCGATCTCGACGGAATCGCTACTGGCGATGTCCGACAGCGGCTTTGTCAGCTCGATGGTCACCTTCATTCTTCACCACCGACAACCAACCGAGGCAGGACCTCCGATGCACTTCGATGCAGAACGATGTCGGCGATACCGTCGTACGGCGTCGGATCGATGTTGACGATAACGAGCTTGGCACCGTTCCCCTTCGCGACCATGGGGAACTGTGCTGCCGGGAATACGACTAGCGAGCTGCCTATTGAAATGAACAGATCACAATCGTTCACGAGAGCATCGGCCCGTGAGATCGCACCGATAGGAAGCGCCTCGCCGAAGAAGACGACCTCGGGTTTCAATCCGCCTCCGCAGGAACATGCAGGCGGCAAGGATGCATCCACAAGCTCTCGCACTTCATCGAATCCGTACAGCTTCTGACACTCCATGCATCGAATGCGTCGTGTGTTGCCGTGGAGCTCGACGACGTTCTCGCTGCCAGCGAGCTGATGCAATCCGTCTATGTTCTGGGTGATGACGCCGATCAGTTTTCCCGACCGTTCCAACTCGACCAACGCCTTGTGTCCCGCGTTCGGTTCGGCCTTGGAAATTACAGGATATCTCACGTCCTTGAAGAAGTTCCAGTAATAGGTTGGATCGTTCATGAAATAGGAGATGTTGGCGTACTTGTCCGGGTCGTACTTCGACCACAGACCGCCTGCTCCTCTATAGGTAGGAATCCCGCTCTCCGCGGATATCCCAGCGCCGGTGAATGCGACGACGGCCTCGGCCTGATCCACCATCTCATGGAACTTTGAGATCAGTTCGTCGCCCTCGCTCATCTGTCGAACCTCACGAACGGGTTGCCCCGCTTCTCGTCGGCTATCCTTGTCTTGGGACCGTGACCGGTGTAGACAATGGTGTCATCGGGAAGGGTGTACAGCTTGTTCCGGATGGACTCGGAGAGGACCTCGAAGGAGCCGCCGGTGAAATCGGTCCTGCCGATGGACCGGGCGAACAGTGTATCACCAACGAACACAACACCCTCGCTCTCGATGTAGAGGGAGACGCCTCCTGGCGAATGACCCGGTGTATGCAGCACCTTGATCTCCAGTTTGCCGAGAATCAGAGGCTCCTCCTCCCTGAGGTATCCGGTTGGAAGTGGGGAAGGATCCATGGTGAATCCCCAGTTCCTCGCCCTTCCAACGGAGTCTGCAACGAAGGGTTCTCCGTCCTCATGGATGAGGAAGTCAACTCCAAGCTCCTCGACCAGCTCCCTCAGGCCGTAGACATGATCGAAGTGGCCGTGGGTCGCCAGGATGTACTTGATATTTAGTTCGGTGTCCTCGATGGCCCTCATCACCTTCTTGTGGTGTCCCCCGGGGTCGATGACGGCCCCTACCTTCGTCTCCGGATCGCCGATGACATAGCAGTTCGTTGAGATTGGTCCGACTACCAGGCTCTTGATGATCATCTGGGGTTCACACTCCGTACTTGGGGATACGGGCTTACCCCGGTAAAAACTGTTCGATGCGGTCTTTTCTGTCTGCGATCTCTATCGGATATCTCTTCACAGCGCTCCGGATCGTCCTAACAATGACCGATCATTCCAGACCATAGATCTGTCTGGGCGCAAGCGACTCCGGGAATCGGTCGATCAAACTCCGACGTGCCTCGAAACAAAGATGACATGCACTGCAGAACTCTTCTTCCATGTTCAGATCATATTCATCCGCCAGGCCAACGGGTCCGCCCTTGAGAACCGGACCTATGATCGGATGTCCATCGGGATCGAACCCGTTCATGATATCCTTCAATGGCGCGTCCCATACGTTCCCTATGACGAGCCCTTGACAGACATGTACGTTCCCGAAAGGGTCCACATGGACGCGGCGAGGGTCCGATAGCTCCTCGTCCGTGCACTCGTCGAGCTCTCCGGCATCAACGGGTGGAAGGCCTTCGGTAAGCTTGTCCACCGCCCGGCCCTTGAGGAGGACCGAGGCGGCCCGGTCCTCTCCAGGTTCGCCCTCACCCTGGATCGGATGGGGGGTTTCAACGCAAATAGTGTTGACCGTGATACCCAGGTCATCGGCGGCGGAGGTGACCAGGTCCAATGGATCATCATCACCGAAGTGCAGCCTGTCCGGGCTGATACTGATATCCGAAACTCCGAGCTCCTTTAAAGGTGCGAGCCATAGCTTCGCATCCTCGACGGAGTTCGCCCAGTACGCGTTGGAAACGACGCCGGTCCTGAATCCCATCTTCTTTGCAAGCCGGAGCCCTTCCAGGATGAGGGGGTAGAACATGAACGGTTCTCCACCCTCGAAATAGATGCTTTCTACGCTCCCCAGCTCCTCGGCCTGTTCGAGGACTTCCTTGACCTGATCGATCGTGAACGTCCCTTTGGCACCAGGCCTGCTGTAGACGAAGCAGTGGTCGCATTCCATGGTGCATCGATATGTTAGCAGGAAATGAACTCCGTTGAGCATTGGGACCCTCTCAGTCGGTTGATAGGAGTTTTCTTATTTGATTCCTTCTCAGATGGAGATCATACGATCCAACCTTCATAGGTACAGCAGATCCTGTATCAGCCTTCAGAATTCCCAATTGGGTTCGGTGAAGTAAAGGAAGGTCCCGTCGGGATCGTTGAACTTAAGGTAGATGCCGGATTTCTCATCGACCCTTGTGAATTCCACACCGGCGGTCTCCAGCACGGCGATTGCCTCGTCGATATCCTGTACGATGAATCCGATAGAGACCTGAGGATTTGGCACGATCTGGTCATCCACTCTGGGATGCAGCCCAACGGTGATCCCCTCGGTCACCATCAACGCATAGTGGTCCTCCCATCTCCTCTTCAAAGTGAGACCGATACTCTTGTAGAAATCGATGGACCTCTCAAAATCGTCCACAAAGACAGTGACATTAGATGCCAAAACTCGGACCATGGACCGGAGTCGTTCCCGGGATTGATTAAGATTACCCCTTTTCAGGTATCATCAGGTTCCCTTGCTGTCCAGTTCTCCCGGAGGTGGGGTTGCAGGTCTGGCGACCGGCCCGGTCTCAGGAGCATGGGTCCTGTCGTTGACTGCCTCACAGGGAACCCAAGGCTTCCTGAACTGGACCTTCTTGTATCTTTTAATGATGAATATCAGCAATATCACGAGAAGCAGAATGATGATCAGGCAGCAGCAGCCACCTTCATCGTCGTCCCCCGACCCCTTGGCCGGGAACCAGTGATTTACACGGACAACGCCGTTCGCCGCGGTGGTCGTCTCGTTCTTGTACTCGACACCCTTTCTGAGGATACGCAGGGTCAACGGGTTGCTGCTGTTGTCCTGTTTTCCGATCTGGGCAACGACGTTCCGCCCTTCCATTTCGTAGGTCTTGTCACCGGACCCTTCGACGGTGTATGAGTTGCCATCCACGCCGACAGTACCGCGCCAGCTGCCGTTGTAGGTGATCGATATCTGGGAGGTGATGGTCCCGGCTGAGGCAGCAGGTATCAGTATGGATATCACTATCAGGAACAGTAGAAGAACATGGCTTTTGGTCCGCTTCACGGACTGGAACATATCGTTAACGGGTATTTACACCTTCTGGATGGCACGAGACAGGGCGGCCCTATCGCTTGCGATGGCCTTTTGGCTTTCCGCCCTTCCGGTGATGATGGTTGTTTCCGCCACTGTTGCGGTTCGGACCGCCTTTCCGGTGATGATGGTTGTTTCCGCCTCTGTTGCGGTTCGGACCGCCTTTCCGGTGATGATGGTTGTTTCCGCCCCTGTTGCGGTTCGGACCGGTCTTTGACCGGTGGTTCCCACCGGATCGTCCATGAGCGCGACTGTTACCGTTACCCTGGACCTTCCTTGTGTCCGATCCCTGGGACTGCTTCTGTCGACCACCGTGGTTCCGTCGATCACGCGGCCGTCTTCGATCGTGCTCCCGTGGAGGTCTACCAACCGGAGCGGGAGCATCGTAATCGAAGCCATCAAGGGTACACCTCTCGATCTCCTCTCCAAGCACCCTCTCGATGGCATGTACGGTCCTGTTGTCCTGATCCGTGATGAATGTGAAGGCATCTCCCTTGCGGTCCGCCCGACCGGTCCTGCCGATCCGGTGGATGTAATTATCCGGAGTATCCGGGATGTCGTAGTTGATGACATGCGAGATGGTAGAAACGTCGATGCCTCTTGCCGCGACGTCGGTTGCGACCAGCACCTGGATAGACCCGTTCTTGAACCTGTCGATCGCCTTCTTCCGGGCGTTCTGGGTCATATCGCCCCTGAGCGATCCCGCCTTGAAACCGGCCCTGTAGAGCTGGTTCGCCACACGCTTGGCCTTGTGCTTGGTCTTCGTGAACACCAGAACGGAACCGGTATCCGTCCTCTTGAGAAGCTCCATGAGGAGCGCCGTCTTGAGGTATTGTTTGACGGGATAAAGAGCGTGGGCGACCGACTCTGCGGGCATGGATGGAGCGATCTCGATGGTAACCGGATCGGTCAATACCTCGGATGTGAGCTTGCGGACATCCTTGGGCATTGTGGCGGAGAAGAGCATCGTCTGCCTCTCCTTAGGGAGATGACGAACGATCTTCCGGACATCGGGAAGGAACCCCATGTCGAACATCCTGTCTGCCTCATCGATGACGAGGATCTCGATGTGGGAAAGATCGACGGTGCCTCTGTTCAGATGATCGAGAAGGCGCCCTGGACATGCGACCACGACGTCGACGCCGCTGTTAAGGCGCTTGATCTGTTTATCGATCTTGACCCCGCCGTATATCGAGATGAAATCCAGTCTTGTCCGGCTGCCGAGGTTCCAGAAGAACTCCTGGGTCTGTTCCGACAGTTCCCTGGTAGGGGAAAGGACCAACGCGCGTACCTTGTGACCGCGCCGTTCGATAAGGTGTTCCAGGATCGGAAGCACGAACACGGCTGTCTTGCCGGTACCCGTCTGTGCGAGACAGACTACATCGTTCCCGTCGAGGATGGGCGGTATCGCTTGCTCCTGGATCGGTGTGGCCTCGATATAGTTCTGCTGACGGATCCCTTCAGCGATACGCGGATGAAAATCGAAAGTTGCTATTAACATTTACAGTCTCCGATCTAATTTGGGTTTGAATTGGTCCGGTATGTGGTCCTCATCCGTGTATCTCTTCACAGTACTCCGGATCGTCGGGGGTGACCGAGGGATCTTCGCCGAGGGTCTCGTCGTCGTAGTTCTCGTAGAGCGACTGGTCGTCGTCGCCGCCGCCTGTAGCTGCGGGATCTCCACCTGAGCGCACGCCCTTCATGGTGACGTCGACCTTGTTGCCGTCGATCTTTATGATGCGGACCTTGACCTTGTCGCCCCTCTGGACAACATCGGTCACTCTCTCGACCCTGTGCTCGGCCATCTTGGAGATGTGAAGCAGAGCGTCGACGTCGTCCTTGACCTTGACGAAGGCTCCATAGGGCATGATCTTGACGACCTCGGCCTCGTCGAACTCGTCGCCGACGTTCAGGCCCTCGACGGAGGCGTTGCCCCGCCTTCGGTTGTCACGGCCTCTGTCACCGCCTCTGCGATCTCCGCCCCGCCGGTCATCCCGTCCGCCGCGGCGGCCGCGACGGCCGCCGCGGC
>JANQNJ010000142.1 GCA_028279645.1 Thermoplasmatota archaeon | reverse complement strand
GCGCACGGCGCGCGGACGCGGCATCGACGGCATGAAGCTGGGCGCCTATCGGCCGGAGATCATGAAAGCCCTGCTCGACGAGGCGAAGGAACACGGTCTATGACACCGCTCCCCAGCTCAACTGGACGATCACGCCGAGAGAGAGAAGTGAGGGGGGAACGGTGACCATCTTCGCGACCTATACCGACGTCGACGAGGAACCCATCGACGGCAACATCACCGTGCAGATCTTCTATACCGAGGACGGTAGGAAGATCACGAACCGTACGAAGATGCTGGAGGTTGACCCCGCCGACACGCAGTACAGCGACGGGAAGCTCTACCGCCTTTCGATCCCGGGACTGCCCAAGGGCAACCACACCATGAAGTTCAACTTCTCCAACGAGGGGACCCCATGGACCGACTTCCAGGGCCCCATGCTGATAGACGTCATCCCGACGATCACGGTCACCGATGATGCGTTGCTGATCGCCGACATCGAGGACAGCATCGAGTTCAACGCCGTCTATCAGGACAAGGACGGCGACCCTATACAGAAGCTGGACGAGCTGGACCCGTATCCGTACCTGAGGATCTGGATCAGGAAGATGAAGAACTCCGACCCCACCGTCGTCCACAAGACCTTTGGTCCGTACAGGATGACCGTGGAGGACGATGTCGACTGGAACGACACACAGGTCGGTGTGCCGTTCTATTACAAACGCACGTTCAACTCGGCGAAGTTCCCCGAGATGGGGGCAGGGTATTACACCTATTACGTGACGGGTTCCGATGGGTACTATACAGCAAGGTCGGACCTTGCAGGAGCCGATGTGACCATTGCAGTTGTCAACCAGGGTCCGAACATCACCGACCTGAAGGTAAATCCGCCAGCCGGATATGATACGACCACTTTCAATTTCCAGGTCAGGTACAAGGATAGGGAAGGTAGTGCACCGAGCTCGGTCTGGGTCGTCATCGGAAAGAACCACAAGACCATCGAGCTCACCCAGGCGAACCCCTCGAACACCGATTATGCCAACGAGACCATCTGGTCGAAGGCCGTCCTAGGCTCGGCCATCGGCCTCAGGGAGAACTGGCTAGTTACCTTCTTCGCCAGCGACGGGAACCTGACATCTGAGAAGGTTTACGGTACCATCAGTATCACGAAAGAGGATCCTGGTGGTGGTGGTGGCGGCGGAGGAGATGAGGACGAAGGCGGCTTCCTGGCCAACAACCTCTTCCTGATACTCCTGCTCATCATAATCATCTCCGTCGTCGGCGGAGTAGCCGGCGGCAGGGTCGCTCGCAAGAAGGCGAAGGCCGCAGCCGCGAAGAAGAAGAAGGAGGATGCCGAGGCCAAGAAGAAGGAGGAGGAGGCGAAGAAGAAGAAGGCAAAGGCCGACGGCGACATCTCCTGGGACCTCGGCGACGACGATGACCTTGGCGATCTAGGGGACCTCGACGACCTCGATCTCGACTTCGAAGCGGAGGACATCGACTGGGAGTGACCTCCCGATGAAGATCGCCTATTACGGCTACGGCAACGTCAGGCGGCCCCGGGGCACTCTCCACGACGTGAAAGGGAAACCTATTCTGAAGAAGGAGGAGCTCCTGCTCTACGAGGACCACGATGCGGCCTGCCTGGTGTACAGGACCAGGCTCGGCGGATGGGTCCGCCTCCTCGGAACGCTCGCCTTTCCGGATATCGGGACGGGTTCGCTGTACAGGACCAGCGACAGGATCATCTACCTCCGGAGGCCGCCAGTTGAGCAGTATTCCTCGGGTGCGGCAAGGTGGGTGTCAAGATCGGAAGGGTTCATGGACGAGGCGCGAAGGTGGGAGACCAAGGGGTTGAGAGAGGGGTTCTCCATCGACATGGAGGAGGTCAGGAAGCTCCGCCGGCGTGGTAGAAGGGGGATCTGGATGCGAGTCGGATATCGAGGCTCGAACTACGTCGTCGTCCTGAGACCGTCATTGATGCCGTTCATCTAGGGGATGGACCCTACCGCAGGAGCTATTTCCCCGTACGGGTCCGTATAAATTCCGAGCACGGGTGCAAGCATTTCCGGGCACGGGTCCCAGCTGAATATCGGCGTGGGCGTCGATCGCCGTTGAAACCGCTCTTTCGGTCAATCTTTAAATACAAAAAGGGGCTTTTTGACTAATAGGCTAACAAAGGTGTACCGATGGCTTACCGACTCAACCTCAAAGCGCTCGACGAGCACATCTCCATCCCTGAAGGTACCAATCTCCTTATCGACGGCCAGGCGATGATCGGCAAGAGCGTCTTCGCCAGGAACATCGTCTACCGCGCCCTGAAGAAGGACCAGGGAGTGGTCCTCATTACATCCAAGGAGACCTCCAAGGACGTTCTCAACTGGTACAACATGCACAACTTCGACATCGCCCGCTACAGCGACAGATGGGTTATCATCGACTGCCTGACAGCCTCCCTTCATTCGGCCACCGACCGGGTGGAGGACACCGACAACATCAAGATGGTGGAGGGCACGATCAACCTCACCAAGATCATGTACCACATGGAGAACTTCGTCGCGCAGTTCCACAGCCGCGGCATCAACGAGGTTGTCATCATCGTCGACTCCCTCTCGGTCTTCCTCATGTACTCCTCCCTGCAGGGTCTCTTCACTTTCCTACATGTCTTCACCGGCAAGATCAGGGAGATCGGCGGATGCGGCTTCTTCCTCATCGATTCCGACATGCACGATCAACGGACGATGTCGACCCTCAAGCAACTGTTCCAGGGGACCGTGGAGATGCGGTACAAGGGGGAGGACACGGTGCTAAGGGTCGCAGGGATGTCGCCCCAGCCGACGGGATGGTACCGGTTCGTCAAGGGCTATCCGTACTGATCGGAACCAACCGCATCATACTTTTTTCCGAGCCGGATCAGCTCGGCCCAACGTCTTCGTTCCAAAGGTTTCAGAAACCTAGATATACGTCCTAGCATTAAGTACGCCCGGGGATAGGAATGTCCGACCACCACATCGTCATAGCCATCGAGGATTCCTACGTCATGAGGACCACAGACCTTCGACCCAGCAGGGAGGCTGCCGCAGCATCCGGAGCCGGGGCGTTCATCGGACCGCTTAAGAAGAACAAGGAGATCGGATACTCGGTCGTCCTGTTCTCCAACGACTGGAAGCTCGTAGACGAGGAGTGGGAACACACCGAACTGAGCGCGGCCAGGATCACCGACATGATCGAGGACCGCCGGACAGGTACGGGAACAGGGCATGTCTCGGCATCGCTCTGGAGCGTCCTCGATCTGGAGAAGGTCAACGGAAAAGCCGACGGCTTACTCATCATAAGCAGCGGCATGAGGGACCAGGTTCCGCCCGTGGACGAGGTGGAGGACCTGGCAGTCAGAGGTATTCACGCATCGGTATGCTACCTCGGCTCCGGTGAAAGGGACCTCCGTTTCTTCAGCGCCCTCACCGAGGTCACCGGCGGCGAGCTGATCATACCAAAGACCACGACGGAGATGAAGAGAAAGCTCAGGGAGCTCGCCGAGAACCTTGACGAGAGGTTCTTTGCCCCTGTGATAGAGACAATCGACGCCGGCTGCGAGACTCCGGTAAAAAAGGAGGCGGAGGAGAGGAAGGAGGCCGGGGCTAAAGCTGGTGCCAAGGGGGAGCAGAAGGAGGCCCCGGACAAGGAGGAGCCACCGAAGGATGGGGAGAAGAAGGAGCCCGATGCCGACAGCGAGGCGGTCATCACGATACCAAAGGACGAGTGTCCCGAGCCCGAGGAGGACGACGAGTCCCTCATGGGCCGGATCCGGACGCTCAAGGAGAAGATCTGGTAGTATCTCCCTATAATAGTAAACAATCCGGTAATGATTAAGTATAAGTAAACACTTTGCGATTAACGGTCATCCGAGATGACCATATAGATTCGGGGGAATAACATGGCTTCCCAGAAGGAGTTGAAGGCTCAACTGAAGGCGGAGAAGAAGGCTCTCAAGCGGTCCAAGAAGGCCAACAAGAAGGAGCGCAAGATGGAGAAGAAGATGCGCAAGGTCCAGAAGAAGACCGACAAGCTGAAGGCCAAGCTTGAGAGGAGCGGCGTGAAGGTGGAAGAGACCCAGACCGAAGCCGAGACAGCCCCAGAGGAAACCGATGATGTCCCCGAATTCATCGTGGTCTCTGATGAGGATGTTGTCGAGACCAGCATGCCCGACATCGACACGGGCGACGTTGACACATCGCGGCTGAAAGAGATCGAGAGGAAGATGGATGTCGCCATGGGTCAGGAGACCGGACTCCGGAAGCTCTACAAGGAGAGATACGGCGAGGAGCTTCCGATGCACGTCAGGTCAGGTTCGGATGAGGACGAGGAGGCGGAGACGCCTTCCCTGGCAGGATCGGAGGAGAAGCTCTCCGAGGTGCTGGGTGAGAAGAAGGAGGAGGTCAAGACAGAGGAGGCAGCGAAGCCGAAGAAGGAGAAGAAGGCTGCACCCTCCGGCGGCTTCCTGGACATAAAGAACATCTTCTTCCTTAGGGACAGCAAGGACCCGGACAACAAGATCGTCAGACTGATAATGACCATCATCGACATCCCGCTCTGGATCGTGAGGTTCATCATTTTCATACCGGTGACCATCCTGAGGAAGATCAAGGCGATCATCGGCGGCAGGGGAAAGAAGAGCGAGGCTGCGAGCTGATACCAGAGGTGTCCACTTGGCAGGCGGTAAGCACGACATCAGTGACATACTGGATAGATGGAAGAAGCGCAGCAAGGGCACTCCAGCGCTGGAGAAGGTCGATGCGGCCGAACTGGCAGAGGAGACCGTGGAGCCGACCCCTCCTGTGGAGGCACCGGTAGAGGCGCCATCAGCTCCTGCAGCGCCATCGGCACCTTCTGAACCCCAGCCCATGAAGGAGGTCAGCTTCGACCAGGTGGTCACCACCGGGATCGACAAGCTCGACGACCTCTTGATGGGCGGACTTCCAAAGGGTTACACCGTCCTGGTCCTCGGAATGCCCGGTACAGGCTTCGAGCTTTTGGCAAAGCAGTTCGCCAGCGCCGGCGCCGCCGAGGCGGGCGAGAACGTCGTCTACTACGTGACCAACGAGAACGCCCAGGACGTCATCAACACAATGAAGCATTTCGGCTGGCCCACCAACTTCACCATCGTCGATATCTCCACCCAGTACTACGAGAAGGTCCTCAAGAAGGAGCTCGAGGTGGCCACCCTGCAGAGGGAGGGTGTCACCATCTCCGACATCGCCTCCTACGAGCTGCCGGAGGAGGACATCCTGGACGAGTTCCGACAGATCAACTTCCTCGACGAGGTCCTCTACGACATCACCAGTCTCGAACCCCCCTTCAGGATCGTTCTGGACCAGCTCGACTTCTTCCTGGAGCACTACAACAGGAGCGAGGTCCTGGCCGCCCTGAGATCGGTCAAGATGCACGTCCAGAACACATTCGGGACGATGATGATCACGCTGACGTCCAACGCGGATTCACAGATACAGAACGCCATGATGTCCTATGTCGACATCGTGATCGAGCTCGAGATCAAGCGGATGGCATCGGATTTCGAGAACAGGCTTATAATCAGGAAGGTCCGGAACAGACCGGACAAGAACGCCATCCTCTACTACTCCATCACCGAGAAGGGTATCACGCCTGAGATGGTCATGCGTGTGGCATAGGCCCCCGGTCCTCGAGTGAACACGGGAAGTACCGATCATGAACCGAGCGGCCCCAGCTAACAGGAGCGCCCGCCCACTGCGGAGGCAGGGCCGGACGCCGCTCTGGTCAAAGGAAATGAGGTGATTGTGAAATGAAGGTCCATATCATTATGGGAAGCATATCGGATGCGGATGTGGGCAGGAAGGCCCAGAAGGTCCTGGACGAGCTGGAGATCGACCACGCCACATCGGTGGCGTCGGCCCACAGGACGCCGGAGTTCCTGGCGAAGATCGTGGCAAGCAGCAGTGCCGAGGTCTTCATCGCCATCGCCGGACTGTCGGCGGCTCTGCCGGGATCGATAGCGGCGATGACGACGAGGCCCGTGATAGGCGTCCCGGTCTCCGGCAAGGTCAACCTGGATTCCATACTCTCTGTGACCCAGATGCCACCGGGCATCCCGGTCGCAGCGGTCGGGCTCGACAGGGGCGACAACGCTGCCATCCTGGCGGCAGAGGTCCTGGCACTGAAGGAGCCGGCCGTCCTCGCCAAGCTCCAGTCGTACAGGAGCTCGATGAGGGACAAGGTCATCGCCCAGAACGACAGCCCCATCGATTGATCAGGGTGAAGTGGTAATCCCATGGACCAGGAGACGAACTCGCTGTTCAAGGAGCTTCTCGCCTACTATGCCAAGAAGGTCATGGCGTTCCAGAAGGGAGGCGGGTCCTGGAGCTCCTCGCGTGTCTTCAGTAGCGACCCCTCGACCACTGTCCACAACGTCAACCTCCTTAGCGGGTTCTACGACCTGATCCCCAACAGCGACTACAAGATCGCGCTCATGGACGCCGCCGATTTCCTCAGACAGGCGTCCCTCGAGGGAGAGCTCTCAGACCTGGAGAACGCCATCTTCTTCCGGGCGATATGCACAGCGTACGCTGCGACAGGGGACGAGAGATACCTCGACCTCCTGGGGGCCATGGCCGACGTCGTCCTCGTGCGGAGCCCGATGATCAGCTTCAGCGACCGGATCAAGAAGGTCATCTACCTCGCATCGATCTATCCGAAGATCCCCAGGGGATACAGGACCAGGACCAAGGATTACCTGAGGTCGGTCCTGGAGGACCTCCTCGAACGGGCCAAGGGGGAGGAGGAGCTGATGGCCGAGTACGACATTCTCGGGATCACCTCGGCGCTTGCCATCCTGTCCCACGTCCTCAAGAGGCCGGGTCTGTGGAAGAAGAGCGAGAAGGTCCTCGGTACATGGTACGACAAGAACGACCAGCTGGGCGTGCACCTTGAGAACGTGCTGGTACCGGCCTACATCTTCTTCGGCAGGTCGGCCGACGAGGCGGAGCTCAAGAGGGTTACGCGGCTTCTGAAGACGAAACTGGTCCAGTTCATCAACAACGAGGACCTGTCGGACATCCACATCCTCGCAGACCTCGCCGCGTTCAGATGGAGCGAGGTCCTCACCGACGAGGAGAGCTCCAAGTACGTCCCCCGCCTGGACGAGATCGTGCGATCGAAGTTCCTCGAATGGGTGAACCCGGACGGCGGATGGGGGGATGATTATACGTACCGGGCCACAGCAACCGCGGGCATCTCCCTTTACAATGCCTACTTCGCCACCGGGAAAGAGGAGTTCAGGGAATCGGCCCTGGAGGGCGGGGAGTTCCTCAAGCGTAACCTCTGGGACGCATCCGAGAACCATTACTACTCGATGGACAAGATCGCGGAGCTGTTCTACCTGATCTACAACGATTCCGGCGACGACGAGTACCTGATACTGCTGGAGAACATCCATCAGAAGATCCAGAACAGCCTTGCGTCGCTGAGGCCAACGGAGAAGGAGAACCTCCTCTGGTTCAGCGCCATGTACATCATCGTCGGATATTACCTGCAGGAGATCGCCCCTGATAAGGAGAGCCTCGGAACAAGGCGCAGGGTCTCGGGTGTGCTCACGCACCTGTTGGACCCGGTGCTGTACGACAGCACCTTCCACCCGTGGCTCCAGGCGACGATACTGTCCGACTACGTCGTCGACGAGGACGAGAGGTCGTACTTCGAGGTCTTCCGCCCATATCTAGCAAGGATGACCATCGACGAGGACACCACGATATCGGAGGAGCTGGAGTTCCAGCGCTTCTTCTACACCTACAAGCTTCCCGTCAACGACGCGCTGCGGAACCTGGCCGAGAGGAGGGCGGCGACCCTCCTGAGAAAAGATATTATACTTAATATCACCAATGTAATCACGTTAGCCAAGCTCTACTGGATCCTCGAGGATGTGGGGCCCAGGGAGTGAACATGAGGCGATAAATCGAGATGGAACGGAGTTGGGTAGAGATGGACAAGCTCAAGATGGCGCTGGAGGAGAGGGCCAAGGACCGGTTCCAGAGGAACAACCACCGATTCAGGATCGATCCGGAGGAGGAGCGCATCAACTGGCGCGACATCGGCGGGATGGCCAGAGAGAAGAGGATGTTCAAGCGGATGCTCAAGAGCCTGGGCACCGGCGAGAAGCCCGAGTCCAACGGCTACCTCATCTACGGCCCCGGCGGCTGCGGGAAGACCTTCCTAATGAAAGCGGTGAAGACCGAGGCAAAGGACAAGGGGATCAGCTTCTACAAGATATCGTCCGCCGCGCTGTACATGGACAACCAGCCCAAGCTGAGGCTGGACTTCATCTTCCAGCGGGCCCAGGTGCCTTCCATCATCTATCTCGACAAGATCGAGACCCTGGCCTATGCCGACGCCTCCGGAACTGAAGAGGCCCGAACTTCGGAGAACCCGATCTTCACCTACCTTGCCGAGAAGATAGACGGCCTCCACGACGGCATAGCCGTGGTCGTGGAGACCAACGAACCGAACCTGATACCGGAGTTCCTGCTCAGGTCCGGCCGTCTCGAGTCACAGCTCTACTTCGAGCCGCCGGACGAGAAGGAGAGGGCCGAGGTCTTCAAGAAGTACACGGAGGACGAGGAGAAGATCCCCTCCCTCGCTGAAATGACGAAGGGGTACACATGCGCCGATATCAAGCGGATATCGACCACGTCCGAGAAGATAGATCTCAAGAAACCGCTCCCGATAAAATCGACCCTCAACAGGGCCGAGCACGCCAACTGCTCCCTCTTCAAGCGGCGGCACACCAGAGAGCCGATGTACGTCACGGATATCACCTGGGAGGACATCGGAGGCCTACACGACGTCAAGAAGGCGATCAACTTCTCCATCGAGCTCATCTACAACAAGCGATTACAGCGCAAGCTGGGTCTGGACGCACCCAAAGGAATATTGCTGCAGGGGCCTCCGGGCTGCGGCAAGACGATGATGGCCAAGGCCATCGCCAACCAGCAGAAGGTGCCGTTGATATCGCTCAAAGGTACCGACCTCCTGGCGAAGTGGCTGAACTGGTCTGTCCTCCGTGTGCGCGAGGTCTTCAGCGAGGCCATCGAGAAGGCGCCGTCCATCATATTCATCGACGAGATCGACTCCGCCGTCAGGCGAAGGGGTGTGGAAGAGGGCGGAAGCGACGCCGTCGTTCGCGAGGTCGTCGGTGAGCTGCTCACGCAGATGGACGGCCTGGGCGAGAAGGAGGATGTCCTCGTCATCGCCGCAACCAACGATCCGTGGGCGATCGACGACGCGCTGCTGAGACCGGGCAGGTTCGACAAGATCATCTACGTCCCTCCTCCGAACGAGGAGGGCCGGAAGGAGATCATCAACATGGTCATGTCCAGGGCCCAGATCAAGCACGACATAGATATCGAGCGGATCGTCGCGGCCACCGACGGGTACTCCGGCGCGGACATCGAGAACATCTACAACGCGACGATCACCGGACTCTACATCACAAAGAACGGCAGGGTCAGGTCGATAAACACCGACCACTGGCTGGAGACGATCAGGACGGTCTCTCCGTCGATCTCCCGGCACACTCTGAAGTACTACGAGAACTTCCGGGTGATCAAGCGACTCGATAAACATATCCCGGACATGTACACGTAGGGCTTGGGTTCCTATGATCGAGGGGGTCGCGTTCATTCTACTGAGGGATGACACATTTCTCGTAGAGAAGCGGCTCGCGACAGACACACTGTGTCCTGGAGCCGTCGCGATCCCTGGAGGCACCATGAAGGAGGGCGAGTCGCATCAGGACACCCTTGTCCGCGAGATGGTCGAAGAGCTTTCTATCAGGCCGCTAGGCAGCGAGTTCGTCTGCAGCCTTGATGATCAGGCATTGGATCTTACGATACATTTCTACAGGGTACCGGATTGGGAAGGAGAGATCGCCTGCAGCGAGGCGGAGGAGGTCTATTTCATCCCTATCAACGAATACCACCGATTGTCCGAGGATATCGATCGGAGGGCAATGAAGGTCATGTTCGGTATCTGACGCGGCCTCATCGATCTTAACATCCGGGACGGGCGCTCGCGCCGTCCCGAACATTGACCGGTCGTAGATCATCCCTATTCAAAGGATATATATCCAAAAAACGACATAACAGAGGTTGGGATAACATGGTCTGTAAGAAGTGTATGCAGCCATACTGGAGATGCACGTGCCCAGGATCGGAAGAGGGCGGCTACAGATGCACCGCCTGCGGAGGGTCCGGAACGGTCCAATCGAAAAAGGGCCTTTTCAGAAAGAGGTCCTCCGTCTGCCCGAACTGCAACGGCACCGGCATGTCCAACGACAACTGGGAGATGCCGAAGTTCGATTAACTGGCAGCAGTATCATCGGGTCGTTCCTATCGGCCCCCTGAAATTCGTTACCTTCAACCAACGTCATAGCAACAATCATTATATCGTCAGAATCACTCTCCGTGACCGTGAGGAAAGAAAGCGTAGGCACACCGGAACAGTTCGACGACATCGTCGCCGATTGGATGAGGGAGATCGAGCCCTACAACCACCATCGGTTCCAGGTCGATATTGACAAGGCAGCCCTGCTTGTCGTTGACATGCAGAACTACTTCATCCACTCCGACGGATATGCCTATCTTCCGATGGCTGACATGATCATACCGCGAATCAACGACCTCGTCGGAAGGTTCAGGGAGTCCGGCAGGCCGGTCGTCCTCACGGCCCACGCACACGACCCCGACGGGTCGGATCTCGGCATAATGGGATGGTGGTGGAACGATCACATCGACGATGGTACATGGGGTGCGGAGATCAGTGATAGCATCGACGTTCTCCGGAGCGAGCCAGACGCTGCTGTGAACGTGCAGAACGGGGGCGATTTCCCGGCAGATATCGTCATTAAAAAGCAGCGTTACAGCGCCTTCGTCGGGACCGATCTAGAAGCGAGATTGAACGCTCTCGGCGTGGAGCATGTAGTGATCTCCGGCGTCATGACGAACCTATGCTGCGAGACCACCGCGAGGGATGCGTTCCAGCGGGAGTTCAAGGTGACCATGCTAGCAGATGCCATGGCAACGGCAAACGAGGAGATGCACCTGTCGACCTTGAGGAACATGGCATACGGGTTCGCGCAGGTGATCACGGCGAAGGATCTTACCGGCATGTTCTGAGCTATACGATCTCGTCAAAGGGTGGGTGCAAGTATTTTTTGAGCATGGGTGCTAGCACCTTCATACATGGGATGCATTGATCGTGAGTTGCTGTCTTTCCGCCCCCACCCTTCGAAGTCGTCACTCTGCTATGTTAAGGAAGATGCGTGACAACTTCTCCCGGCATTTCCAAGGATTGGACCAAAAAGGTGATAATGAAAGTTCAGAAACGAGTGACAATTCTTAACCGAAATTTCTTTGATTTTCATCTCTCTTGATCTGGCCCCAATCTTTGATCAAGCGTGGGGGGACGTTCAGGAAGGGTGGCCCAGAAAAGATCATCTCCTACTGGCGACGCAGGGCGGGTTCCAACATCTTGCAAGCATGGGTCCGAACAGTATCCAAGCGAGGGAACCTTAGGAGACGTCATAGTTCCCCCCCAACCCCAACACAAGAATTAAGAATCCACCCCCGGTTACACATCACATGAGCTACAGGAGGATCATCGTACCCACCGACGGCTCCGAGAACTCGGCCAAGGGGGTGGGGCGGGGGATAGAGCTCGCTTCGGCGATCGGGATCCCGGTGAGAGCCCTATACGTGCAGGACACCTCGGTCCTAGAGGGGCTGCCCTACGAGAACCTGAAGGCCCGGGAGCGAAAACTGCTCAGGCGGATAGGAGAGGAGGCCCTCGATGACGCCGAGAGGGCCGCGGACCAGGCGGGAATCGAGATGGGGACGGAGATCGCTGAAGGACATCCATGGCAGGTGATCACCGAGATCGCAGGTCCGGACGACCTGATCGTCATATGCTCGCACGGCAGGTCCAACATCGCCAAGATGCTCATGGGGAGCGTGACCGCCAAGGTCCTGGCGCACACCGAGAGCGATGTACTCGTCGTGAGGCGGTGAGCAGGCTGAAGGAAGATGGGCCGGGTCGGACCGATGAGCAGGAACGGAAAGGGCCGTTGCTGTCGAGATCGATGTTCACCAGGATAGCTCTGCTGATGATATCTCTATCAATTGTGGTGATCCTGGTGGCTGCCGCGGTCTATCACAAGAACGGTGAGGTGGTCGAACGCAGTATCCAGCAGGAGGATGGGCCTGTGGAGTACATGACGGTGTTCTTCTTCCTCTCTGCGGCGGTCCTGGCGATCTACGCATCCAGGCAGGGGCCTATGCGGCGTTATCGCATCATGCTGCTTCTCCTCGGGACCGTGTGCGTTCTAGCCGCCCTGGAGGAGATCAGCTTTGGTGAAAGGCTGCTCGGATACGACACGCCGGAATCGTTCGAGGAGAGCAGCACACAGGGAGAGACCGATTTCCACAACATCCCCATAATCTCGGCACTCTTCACATTCGTCATCCTACCGCTCGTAGTCGTTATCCTTCTGATCCTGCCGGTCCTTCAGCGGCGATCGGAACGGGCCCAGGTTCTCCTGGAGAAGCTCCCGATAAAGCTCGTGCTGCCCGGTATGCTTCCAGTTATCCTCTTCGCGGCCGGCGTCCTGTGCATCCTTTTCGAGGAGGGACCGTCCCTGCTCGGAATGGGCACGATCTACAAGACCAACGAGTACCAGGAGTTCTTAATTTCCATGAGCCTGGCGGTCTTCGGTTTCGAGCTCCTGGCCCATGTTCCAGAGCCTAATAATGACCATGATCCGGAAGCTGAGAACGGCTCTCAGGCAGAACAATAAAAATGGTATCGATATTTGACGAAGTTTCGGTCCTTTTCACATACGGAACGACTACAAGACTTGTTGTTATAACAACCTATCAGCTCGATATTGCAGGACATTGTCCGGATAGCGGTGTTTTCGTTCAAAACCCCGATTTTCCACAGGAAATACCGGTTAAGGCGGGACATCGGTGACCCTGGCCAGGCATCTGACGATACCGATCCAAAAGAGGTCAGTCAGGGCCAGTAAAAAGTCAGGCGATGGTCGAATTCACGATACAAACATTTCCAAAAAGTATTTATATCTGAAATGAGAAAAGAGTTATCAGTGACCAATTGTGGTTAAAGCCCCCAACATGATGAGAGGTCTTTAACCCAACCGCGTGAATCACATCTTCACCATACGGCACCTCATACGGTCAGGATCTCTCATCTCCCTTTTTTTAATATCATTGCTCTACCGAGCGGCATGGCTGTGTGAATCTTATTACATGCGTCATATTAGGCACTGATCACAGGTGGATAACGGCTTTACATCCTGAATACGCCGTACTTCGTATCGGGGATCGGGGCGTTAAGGCTTGCGGATATGGCCAGTCCGAGCACCAGCCGGGTATCTGCCGGATCGATGATGCCGTCGTCCCAGATCCTTGCGCTGCTGTAGTACGGGTTCCCCCAGTGCTCGTACTTCTCTATGATCGGGTCCATGAACTCCTTGCACTCCTCGTCGGTCATCGTCTTCCCCTTCCGGGCGAGCTGGTCCTTCTTCACGGTGACCAGTACATTGGCGGCCTGTTCGCCGCCCATGACGGAGATCCGGGAGTTAGGCCACATCCACAGGAATCGGGGATCGTACGCGCGTCCGCACATACCGTAGTTGCCGGCTCCGAACGAGCCGCCGATGAGGACCGTGAACTTCGGTACCTGGGCGTTGCTGACGGCCATGACCATCTTGGCGCCATCCTTGGCGATACCTCCAGCCTCGTACTGCCGGCCTACCATGAAGCCCGTGATGTTCTGCAGGAATATCAGAGGGATCCCTCTCTGGCCGCAGAGCTCGATGAAATGTGTGCCCTTCATTGCGCTCTCGGAGAAGAGGACGCCGTTGTTGGCGACGATGCCCACCGGATAGCCCATGATCCTGGCGAACCCGGTCACGAGGGTCTGTCCGTAGAGCTTCTTGAACTCGTGGAAACGCGAGCCGTCAACGATCCGGGCTATTATCTCGCGAACGTCGAACGGGGTCTTGCTGTCCTTCGGTATGACGCCGTAGATCTCCTCAATGAGATACAGCGGCTCC
>JANQNJ010000141.1 GCA_028279645.1 Thermoplasmatota archaeon | reverse complement strand
CATCACCCCGCTCCGAGGTCAGTCCAAGGCTCAGATCGTCGCTACCGGCTTCGACCTTGGGGTTCCGTACGGGATGACTTGGAGCTGTTATACAGGAGGAGAGAAACCCTGTGGTACGTGCGATTCCTGCAGACTGAGGGCGAAGGGCTTCGAGGAAGCGGGGGTAGCGGATCCGCTGCTCGAAGGAGCCGACGAGGAGGAAGCCTGTTGAGGCTGGCCGCCCTCTTCTCGGGGGGAAAGGACTCCAACAGAGCTCTGGAGATGGCGCTGGAAGAGGGGCACGAGGTATCTCATCTTGTCACCGTCTTTCCGGATAACACTGAATCCTACATGTATCAGACAAGGGGCCTGGAGCTTGCCAGGCTCGCGGCCGAGGCAATAGGGATACCGTTGGTCGAGGTCCAGTCATCGGGAGAGAAGGAGATCGAGCTCGATCATCTGAGGGATGCCATCGCGCCCCTCGATGTGGATGGAGTGATAAGCGGGGCGCTCCGATCGAACTACCAGAGGTCCAGGGTCGATAGGATATGCGAGGAGCTGGACGTCGAACATCACGCTCCGCTCTGGGGCCGCGGGTCCGAGGTCCACGTTGCCGACCTCCTCGGCCGGGGATACGAGATGGTGATCGTGGCAGTGGCCGCACTGGGCCTGGACGAGAGCCTTCTGGGAAAGGTCATCGACGGGGAGATCTTCGAAAGGCTCGCCGGGATCTGCACCAAGTGCCATGTGAACATCGACGGCGAGGGAGGGGAGTACGAGACGTCGGTGCTGTACGGCCCCCATTTCAGGAAGAGGGTGGTCATCGAGGAGTTCGACACGGTGTGGGAGCTTGACTCCGGCCACATTCTCGTGAGGAAGGCCGAGCTCGTCGAGCCATGACGACGACGGGCGGCAGTACTTATTTATTCCCATGAACCGTTATTGATAGCGAATGCTCACCCTGGAGATCGATGGATGGAAGCTCGGGCTCACCTTCTCGGCCGCCCACTTCCTTGCGGACCACACCAAGTGCGAGCGCCTTCACGGGCACACATATGCGGTGCACCTTAAGGTAGAGGGGGAGCCCGGACCGACGGGGATGGTCGTGGACTTCGTCGCGCTAAAGCGGGTCCTGCGGGAGATAGTCGCTCCCCTGGACCACGGGATCATGATCCCGCAGAACGGAGCGCTCAACATAGCGGAGAACGAGGACTCCATCGATATAGAGGTAGGCGGAAAGCGATACCTCTTCCCGAGGGAGGAGGTGAAGCTGCTCCCCACTGTCACGACGACGGTGGAGGACATCTCCGGGATGCTCCTGGACAGGCTCATGGACGGGTTCGACTTCCCGGACAACGTCGGTTCCGTATCCCTGGGAGTGGACGAGGGGCCGGGCCAGGGAAGCTGGAGGACGGTGGACCTCAGCGGCTGAGCATCGTAGCCAGGCAAGCGGAGGACCGAGATAGTAGAGAGTACCGAGGTGCCAAGATGTGGATGAAGCTGTCGACCAACGATGACATGGTCGAGTACCTGAACAGAAAGCATCTTATCAGGTCCGATGCTGTGAAGAGGGCGTTCCTGCAAGTGGACAGGGGACACTTCGTTGAGGGAAAGGAATGCTACCTCGATACACCGCTGCCGATCGGGTTCGGACAGACCATATCAGCTCCGCACATGGTGGCGATCATGACTGAGGAGCTCGATCTCCGGAAAGGGATGAAGGTGCTGGAGATCGGAGCAGGGTCCGGTTATCAGGCGGCTGTCATAGCGACCCTGGTCGACCCCGCCAAGGTATTCACCGTTGAGAGGGTCCCAGAGCTTGTGGACAGGGCCAACAGGGCTCTCGAAAGAGCAGGGGTCAAGAACGTCGAGGTCCTGGAGGGCGACGGATCGAACGGTCTCCCCAAGGAGGCGCCGTTCGACAGGATCATCGCGACCTGCGCGGCACCGGACGTTCCCCAGCCGCTTATCGACCAGCTCGGAGAGGAGGGCATGCTCCTGGTCCCGGTTGGAGGAAGGGGATACCAGGAGCTCATAGAGATCACCAGGATCGGCGGCAAGGTCGTCCGGCGGAAGCATGGCGGATGCGTCTTCGTGCCGATGCTGGGGAAGCACGCACACTGATCTTTCAGTAGACAATTTTATATCTCTCCCCCTGCTTAACCGGATTGACGGAGGGTCAAGATGGACACCAGCAGGCTCACGGTTGAACGCGCTCTCGAGATGGCCATCAACAAGGAGAAGATGACCTACAACTTCTACCTCGAGGCAGTTGAGATAGTGGACGAACCGGGCATCAAGGGGTTCCTGCAGGAGCTTGCCCAGGCGGAGATCGGTCACAGGAAGCTGCTCGAAGGGTTTCTGGAGAGGATCGACGAGCTGGACACGACTATCATGGAGCGGGCCGAGGAGATCGGAGATGTGACCGACCTCGGCATCGGGAAGTACATGGTCGACGCGAAGCTCACCGCTGAGTCAACCATCGTAGACGCGATGACGATCGCCATGAAGCGGGAGGAGAAGGCCGTCGAGCTGTTCACCTACCTGAAGTCGGTGGTCGTCGACGATAAGCTCGTGGGCCTGTTCGAGACCCTGAGGCTGGAGGAGGTCAAGCACCTCCGGGACCTCGAGGCGATGTACGAGGATCACTTCATCGAGTGATACACCAACGGATCACACATCGAGTGATCGAGCATTGTTCTGAAAAGAAAAGGTACGGATGGCCGGCCAATGCGGCCATCCGTTCGTTCTACCTATCCATAGCTTTGAGCTAGGCGGCCATATCGGCTCAGTTGACCGATATGTCCATGGAGCTGGCCCATACGCCGTGGAGGTTGCAGTACTCCAGCGCGTGAAGGGTCGTATCCGCTTCCACCAGGAGCTTGGTCGTTATCGTGGGGACCGCGAAGGTCGGTCCTAGATCGAAGGTCCCGATGTGGAAGACCTTACCGCCGCTCTCGCCGTAGAGCTGGACCCACTTGATGTGGTGCTCCACGGTGTTCGGGTGCGCGACCTCCTTTCCTACGATCACGGTCACCTCGAAGGCCTCCCCCGCGGTCGCCTGCGCCGGTCCCTCGATCACGGGTACGTGCTTCTCCTTGCCCTCGTCCTCTGCGCCCTTGACGGGCATTCCGAAAACCATTCTTAATCACCTCAGATTCGCTCTGATGCATTTTGATTCAGTAGATCTTGAACTCCGACGACGCCATCCCGCAGATCGGGCAGTTCGCCGGTGGATCGCCGATGTGGGTGAAACCGCACACCGGACATATATGGATCGGGTCGTCTCCCCGGTCGCTGCCTGCCTTAACGATCTCTGCGGTCTCCTCGTACAGGGCGGCGTGGATCTTCTCCGCCGCAAGGGCGTAATTGATCCCCCGCAGGGCCGCCTTCTCGTCCTGCTCCTCGGCAACGGCCCTGTAGGCCGGGTACATCTCGTCGACCTCGAACGTCTCGCCGCCTATGGCGGTCTGGAGGTTCTCGTTGATGTCGCCGATGGTGCCAAGCGTCCTGAAGTGGTGGCTTGCGTGAACGAGCTCGGCGTAGGCGATGGCCTTGTACAGCCGGGCGATGTTCGGGTAACCGGCCTTCTCGGCCTGGCTGGCGAATATCTGGTACTTGACATGGGCCTGGCTCTCCCCTGCGAAGGAGGCCTTGATGTTCTCTGTGGTCATCTCTCTCATTATCTTCATCTCCTTTGATGTCATGTTGAACGTGATCGTTGCGTGGTGGTTCAACCTTCTAGGATCGGAAGGTAGCCCGACCATGTGCCCTCGTTCTTCAGGGACCCAAGGTTCTCCTCCAGCAACTCCTTGTGCTTCCTCTCCACCTCGACGAGGTCCTCGAAGAACTTCTGCAGCTTGCCGACGCCGACCCGGTCGGCACAGAGCTGGTAGAAGTTCATGCTGAGCTGCTCCACGCCGATGGCGTACTCCGTAGCCGATGCAGCGTCAACCTCGCCGGAGAAATCTCCGAAGATGTTCTCGAGCCTAAGCACGGGAACCTCTGCCTTGGGGATCGTGAAGGCTGATGGCAGCTCCTTCTCCTCCTCGCGCACCTTCCTCAGGAACTCCAGGTGCTCGCGCTCCTGCCCCGCAAGGAACAGCAGGAGCGAGCGCCCCTCGTTGTCGTCCACGGCCTCGCTGAACTTCGTATAGAAGACGTTGCCGTTCTCCTCGAGTTCCATGGCCATCTCGATCATGTCAGATAGTTTCAATAGGTCCAAGCTTACACTCTCCCTGTGTGTTGACCACCACCGCCACCCCCTATCTGAACCAACGTTCCGGTGAATATAAGAGTGTTCCCATATCTGTTCGGGGTCACTGCCGAGAAAGGGTTAATTAGAGCGGACCATATGGACAGACCATGAAGGTCGCCATCGTCGACGGCTACACCGACGAGCCGTCGCGGTTCGGGGTCCCGCCCTACATCGCACCTCTTCCCAGGTACATCCTCGGAGCGGTCCTAGATGCCGGTCATGAGGCGACCTATCACACCATCGACCAGGTCAGGGGATGGGGGAAGCAGACCCGCAAGGGTCGGACGAAGGTCAGGGATCAGCGCCCTGATTGGAAGCTCTCCAGGATCTCCGACTATGATATCCTGATCATCATCGCCGGCGCCGTGGTGCCCGGCCGCTACATTGGCGGGCGTCCGATCTCGCCCCGGGAGGCCGCCGAGATAGCAGAACGATTCGACGGGTACAAGGTCCTCGCCGGGGCATGCGCGACGTTCGGGTTCCCCGCAGGAAAAGGGGACCCTTCCTCCGCGTTCGACGCCGTCGCCGGGCTCGATGCCGATGCTGGAATGTATGATCTTCTGTCGTCGGGAAGCTGGACCGATCGTAGAAGGGAGCTGGACGAGCTGGACAGATGGTCGGTCCTCGGTGCAGTGATTGTTGAACAACATCCATATCCGACGGAGCTCGCCATGCTGGAGCTCGATGGCTCATGGGGGTGTCTGAGATACGATAGCGGAGGTTGTTCGTTCTGTTACGAGGTCCGGCACGGTGAGCCGAGGTTCCGCCCGGCGGGATCGGTCGAGGCCGAGGTAAGGGCCCTTCGGGGGGCGGGCGCCGTCAATTTCCGTCTCGGCGGGATGGCGGACATATTCTCATACCATGCCGACGAGACCGTCAGAGGCTGGAGGCCGAGCCCGCAGCAAGTGACCGAACTGCTGACAGCCGTGAGAATCGGTGCGCCCGATCTCAGGGTGCTCCACACCGACAATGCGGACCCGGGAATGATAGCCGCTTGGCCGAAGGAATCGAGGTCGATACTGGATTCCATCGTCGAGCTGTGCACTCCAGGCAACGTCCTGTCCCTGGGAATGGAATCGGCGGATCCCAACGTAATCGACGAGAACAATCTCAACGCCTTTCCCGGAGAGGTCATGACAGCAGTGGAGATGATCAACGAGATCGGAGGAGGTCGTGGTTCGAACGGATTGCCGAACCTTCTGCCGGGTCTCAACCTGGTCCTCGGCCTTCCCGGCGAGACGAAGGAAACGATGCAGCTCAATGAGGAGTTCCTTGACAACGTCGTGGCGCGAGGCCTGGTCCTGCGAAGGATCAACGTACGCAAGGTCTACAGGGGCGGCAGAGGGGTCGACAAGGTCAAGGACCACGGGTCCTGGCGGTTCAGGTCGGATGTCATGGAGCGGATCGACAGGGAGATGATCAACAGAGCGGTCCCGGCAGGTACGGTCCTCAGGGACCTCGTGGTCGAGGCGGTCAAGGGAGGGGGGTCGCTGGCGAGGCAGATCGGTACCTATCCGGTCATGGTCCACATCCCGAAGGTCATGGACCTCCATTCTGTGACCGACGCCGTGATCGTCGGCCACGGGCGGAGGAGCCTTACCGGCATCGTCCATCCGGCCTGCATCAACACGATCACCGGGAAGGAGCTGGAGACCCTTCCGGGAATAGGAGGGAAGAGGGCCACCAGGCTGCTCCGGGAAAGGCCGTTCAAAACTTGGTCCGAGGTGGAAGCCGTCGTCGAGGACATCGATGTGGCAAGGAGGCTGAGAGACCTCCTGATGCTGGAATGAACCGCGTCTAGACCGGCTCCCGGCCAGGTAAACCTTAAATACGACCTCTATATTATTAGCCCACCCGCCATAGGTCTCCCAGCCACTGGCATCTATCCAGACATGGAGGAAAGACGATTGAGATACACTCGATATGAACGGGCCAGGATCATCGGTGCAAGAGCGCTCCAGATATCGCTCAACGCCCCTGTCCTCATCGACATCCCAGTTGAGATGAAGGACCCGGTGATCATAGCGACCAAGGAGTTCACGGCAGGTGCCATACCGATAACGGTCCGGAGGGACATTCAATTCTAGGAGTGAAACGGATGACTGAGGGCGAGAGGGAACTTTTGATACCGGAGAACCAGTACCTGACATCTGGTGTCCACATCGGAACGCAGCAGAAGAGCGCGAACATGATGGACTTCATCTTCAAGGTCAGGCACGACGGTCTCTATGTCCTTGATATCAAGAAGACCGACGAGAGGATAGAGAAGGCTGCGTCGGTCCTGTCCAAGTACAAGCCGGAGGAGATCCTCATCGTGTCTGCCCGTCAGTACGGTCAGAAACCGATAAGGAAGATGGGGGAGCATGCCGGCGTCAACGTGATCCCGGGAAGGTTCATTCCCGGAAGGCTCACGAACCCGAGGCTCAGGTCGTACCTCGAGCCGAAGATCATCATGGTCACCGATCCTGCGGCCGACGGTCAGGCGATGAGGGAGGCCCTCAACATCAACGTTCCGGTGATCGCACTGTGCGATGCCAATAACGAGACGAAGAACGTCGACCTCGTTATACCCACCAACAACAAGGGCCGAAAGGCGCTGGCCATCATCTACTGGTTGCTGACGAGGGAGTACCTGGCAAGGACCGGAAGGATCGAGTCCTCGGAAGCGTTCGAGGTCCCTGTCGAGGACTTCGAGTCGACGCTCTGATATCGGTCCGACCATCTAAGGATCATCATTATCTCAGCGGATGCTCCGCCACGTTTCAGCGAACTAGGGTCAAGGCTTATAACCACCCTTGGATATCACTGGACAGCGGTACGAAGGGACCGTACGTCGGCTGGCTGACCCGGCCGTACCGAAGCTCAGGGATGTGGATGTTTGGACAGGGTGACCGTGCTTAACAGTGGAAGCAACGGCAACAGCGTCCTGATCGAATCTGACGGCGACTGCCTTCTCGTGGATGCGGGGTTGAGCGGACGCGAGACAGAGAAGAGGATGCGGGAGATGGGAGCCGATCCCGAACGGATCAAGGGGATCCTGGTCTCTCACGAGCACGGCGACCACATCAAGGGAGCGTCGCCGATATCGAGGAAGTTCGCTGTCCCCATCATCACATCGCTGGAGACCCTCGACGCCATCGAGAAGCGTATCCCGAAGATCAGGCACAGGATCGACATCCAGCTGATGGAACCGATCGAGGTCGGCGGTTTCACTATAACGGTCTTCCCGCTGATGCACGACGCGGTGGATCCGCTCGGTTTCTCCATAGAGACACCCGCAGGAGGGAGGGTCACCATCTCCACCGATCTCGGGATCACGACCAAGCAGCTCGAGGACCTTATGAAGGTCTCGGACGTGGTGGTGCTCGAAGCGAACCACGACCTTGAGATGCTGATCAACGGACCCTACCCCGAGGAGCTGAAGTGGAGGATCATGAGCGACATCGGGCACCTGTCCAACGGCGACTGCGCCGCGGCCATACGCCGAACGATGAGGGACGGGACCACGGCGTTCCTCGCCCACATCTCCAAGGACAACAACACACCGGAGCTCGCTTTGGACGAGGTGAAGGGGGTCATGGAGGAGAACGGCAAGGCGGTGGACATCCGGCTCACTTACCGGGACAGGGCGACCGATTGGTGCGTCATCGGACAGGAATAGGAGGCCAAGATAGCCTCAAGGCTCACAGGGACCGAGGTCCTTTTCCGTTGAACGCCGTAAACCCCCGGAGGCCTGGTTTTCAACGATATCGAGAGAAATACAATGATTTACCATTGAATTATTAACTGATTCACTTTAAAATGGAATTAGAAATATTTATATAAGAACTATTCTTTGAGGCGTTACTATCTCGAAGCATTAGGAATCCAAAAGAGTCTGAATATCGGATCTGGAGGATATATAAATGAAATGTACGGAAAGGAAGAGAGTCAATAGCCGTCTGTTGCTATTGATAGGTTTGATTGCAGCCGTACTGCTGTTTGTACCTACGGCAGCGGGGGATCAGAACGGAGGGGAACCGGCAACGCTCAGGGGACAGGCCTGGGATGACGACGCGAACGATGCCGTTGAGGACGCCGAGATCTGGATATTCTATCTGAAGGCCTTCGACGCAGAGGGCGAGGGGAATCCCGAGGATGCCGAGGCCGAGGAGGGCTATATAGAGGTCGAGCTTCCAGCAGGCCACTACATCATCATCTCCGAGGCCCCGGGATACTACGATTACTTCGAGGAGATCGAGCTGACCGAGGGCGAGGAGACCTACATGCAGTTCGACATGGAGGCCCATCCCGAGACGAAGGAGACCGTCAGCGGAATGGTCAAGGGACCCGGCGGCTCCGGCCTCAAGGACGCGATGGTCAGCATCTTCAATCCTGCTAGCGACTTCTACAACTACACCATGACCGACAACGAGGGGAACTTCACCATCGACTTCCAGCCCGGTAACTTCACAATGACCGTGGACAGGAACAACTACGAGATGACGACCCTGATGGTGGACACGACGAACGCCACCGATCTCGAGATCAACCTTACGAAGCCCGTGCTTAACAAGGTCAGCGGGTTCGTCTTCGAGGACGCAGGCCACACCAAGCCCCTTGGCAATGCGCATGTCATGCTCTACAACAAGGACACGATGTACCTCAATGATACTGACATGTACTACTTCGAGGACACGACGAGCTCCGGCGGAAGGGCCGAGCTCGACGTTCCCGACGGTACCTATTGGATGATCATTGACAAGGACGGCTACCAGTCCTATCTCGACGCGAGCTTCGTGGTCTCCGGCAGCACCAACTTCGGCTGGAAGGACCTGGAGGGAACCGAGATCGAGATGGCCGACGTCACAGTCGACTGGAACGCGGACTGGGAGGCCGATGTCATGGTCGAATCCTCATGGAACGAGGATGTGGCGACCAAGGAGTTCGACATGGACAGGGTCCTCTTCATGCTGTTCAGCGAGTACGGCTACGCCCAGGGACTCGACAGGGACGATCTCCTTGACGGGAACCTCAACGGTGCCGAGGAGAACTACTACGAGACACTCCTGGGCTACAAGGGCCTTCCCGACGCGTACGACGACATGATCGAGTTCAAGAACTCCACCGACGAGGAGTTCCCGACCTACGTTGACAGCCTCGCTGTCAACATCCTGCTCGGATCCGACGAGATCGAGTATGACTTCGATATCATGCCCGACGAGCCCGTCGTCGCCGAGGACCACTACCTCTACATCGGCCTCGAGCTGATGCTCACCGATGACACCAACTACACCTACGACTTCGACCTGCCCAACGGCTGGTACTTCATCGAGGTCGACGACGAGGAGGAGTACGACCTCACCGGCGAGAGAGGCGACATGGACTTCGCCATGGATCCGCACGACGGCTCGGGCATCACACCGGCGACCGTTACCGTCAGCGACGATGCGGAGGACCCGATGGCCCACATCGCGGTGGACGTCGACGGCGAGACGATCAACGTCTCACTGGAGATCAACGAGGGAGAAGAGGTGACCTTCAACGGTTCCTACTCCACCGACGACTCCGGCGTCATCACCGAGTACAGGTGGAACTTCACCGACTACACCTCAGACAACAACTGGAAGAACGGGACCGACGAGATCGTGGAGCACAAGTTCAAGGTGCCCGGCGTCTACATGCCGACCCTTCAGGTGGTCGATGTGGCAATGAACGTCAGCACCTACGCCACCTTCACCATCACCGTGAACGACACGACGAAGCCCACGGTGACAGGTGACTTCGAGGAAAGTGTCGATATGATGACCGAGGTCAACTTCTCCTTCATGATAGGCGACGAGGAGGAGGTCGACGGCACCTACTCCATCACCTGGAACTTCTCTACGAACGAGACGATCACGGACACCATCACGGCGATGGCCGGGATGACCTACTTCAACTACACCATGAACTTCACCGAAGTGGGCGATATATCGTTCGACTTCAACGTTTCCGACGACAGCGGCAACTGGAGGAAGATCACCGAGGTCATCACCGTGGTCGACACCATGGACCCCGTGGCGATGTTCAACATCTCCGTTGACGGCGACGAGGAGCTCGCGGAGAACGTCGAGATCATCTTCAACGGGACGCTCTCCACCGACAACGACAGGATCAAGGAGTGGAAGTGGTACTTCAGCGACGGCGACAAGGACGAGAAGAAGGGCGACGACCAGCTCTCCGAGGACAACAGCGTGGTCATCCACGTCTTCGACAAACCCGGCGAGTTCTGGGCGAACCTGACCGTCCTCGACGTATTCGACAACATGGCCTATTACAACACCACCTTCACCCTGGTCGACACCATGAACCCGAAGGCCGACTTCGTGGGCCTGGTGGGACAGGACAGCGGCTGGGAGGAGACCTTCAGGGTCTACGAGCAGAACCAGACGATCCACTTCAACGCATCGAAGTCCGAGGACTCCAGCGGTGATATCCGGTTCTACAACTGGTCGTTCGAGTACGATGCCGACGATGAGATGAACAACACGTGGATGAACGGCACAGAACACAACGTTAGCCATGTCTACGACAGGCCCGGCTCCTACGACGTAAAGCTCGTGGTCTGGGACAACTCGAACCACTCCGACGAGCAGATCTACTCCGTCAGCGTCCTGGCCGGTCCGAAGCCCGAGCTGACCATCGCCTTCCTGAACCTCTCCGAGAAGAGGCTCGAGGAGGACGAGAAGGTCAAGGTGACCTGCGTCATCAACAATATCGGGAACAAGAACCTCACCGCGACAACGGTCAGCGTCTACTTCTACGTGGACAACACCGACGGCGAGCCGTTCAAGATCCGGACGTTCGACACCCTCGTCGAGGGAGAATCCACCGAGATCTCCTTCACATGGAACAACGCCCCCAGGGGAAGCCATAAGCTGATAGCCGTAGTCGACCCCGAGGTCAACACGGCCGACAACATAACCGGCACCGTTGACGAGGTCAACTCCCAGGGCAAGGGCGAAGGGAACAACGACGAGGAGGTTCCGTTCGTCGTCGAGAAGAAGGCCGAGGACAGCTATGCCCTCTACCTCGCCATCGGCGGAGTCGTGGTCTTCCTGGTCTTCGTCATCCTGCTGAGGCGCAAGCAGCAGTCGATGGAGGCCGAGAAGAAGCTCATGCGGAAGTCGAAGCGCAAGTAGACCCAGACGTGAAACTGTGACCGCACATCATTGATGCGGTCGCTTGAAATGAGAACAGAAGCGGGAACGGATACATCCGTTCCCGTTCTTCTTCTATTTTTTTTATCTATTGTCTTCCTAGGTTGCATTATCTTACTTTCAGACCACCCTCGGGAAAATCGTATTATATCCCACCCTGCGTTATCTGAATATGGACGGGCTCCGGATCGGCTGTTCCGGATGGGATTACAAGGAGTGGATAGGCCCGTTCTATCCCGGGGTCAAGAGCGACAAGCTGAGATACTATTCTACGATCTTCAACACCGTCGAGGTGAACTCCTCGTTCTACCGGATGCCAAAGGCGGACTACGTCAAGGAATGGTGCGCCAGGACCCCGCCGGACTTCATGTTCACGGTCAAGATGCCCAAGACGGTGACACATGACAAGTGGCTCGACCTGGAACAGGGCGTGGAGAAGGATGTCAAGGAGTTCATCGACGTCCTCGACCCGATGATCGACGAGGGGAAGCTCGGATGCGTGCTCATCCAGTTGAGGCCGAAGTTCGGATACCAGCCGAGGAAGCTCGCAGCGTTCCTCGACATCCTGCCGAGGACGGTGGAGTATGCAGTCGAGTTCCGGAACAGAACGTGGATAAAGGAGGAGACGTTCGAGCTGTTGAAGGACCATGAAGTGGCCTACACCATCGTCGATGAGCCGCTCCTGCCCCCGGTCAACGCCGTCACGTCGCAGATCGCCTACGTGAGGTGGCACGGAAAGGGTGAAGGGCTGTGGTACGACTACATGTACAGCGATGAGGAGATCAGACCCTGGACCGAGAACGTCGAGCGGCTCCTTTCAGGTAAGAGAAGGGTCTTCGGATTCTTCAACAACCACTTCCACGCCAACGCCCCCGAGAACGCCCTGAAGATCCTCCATATGATGGGGAAGGCCGTGGAGAAGCAGGAGGGGAAGCTCACAGATATGGAGGATCATCGTTCCGGCATCTCACGCACCGTCGGGATGAGGATAACCGATTACTAGGCCCAGGTGCCGCGTCCGACCCTGTGTCGTCGCTAGATGGTATTATGCCCAGGTACCGCTTCAGACCCTGTGTCGTCGCTAGATGGTATTATGCCCAGGTACCGCTTCCGACCCTGTGGACCTTGATCATGTTCGTTCGACCACGGACAGTGAGCGGTACGCCGGCGGTCAGGATGGCAAGGTCGCCCTTGTCCACGACCCCCTTCTCCACTGCGATGCCGTCCACGCGGGATATCATACCCTCGATGCTGGATACATGCTCGATCTCCATCGGCGTGACACCCCAGAGAAGGTTGCACCTTCTGAGCGTCGACATCTTCGGACTGGCGGCGATGAGTTTGATGCCGTGTCTGTAGATCGATATCCTCCTGGCGGTCGCTCCTCCGATCGAGAATGCTATGATGGCATCAGCGCCCAGGTGGTGAGCGAGCACCGTCGATCCATGGGCGATGGTCGATGTGAGCATCCGGTCCTGGTCCTTGATGGATGGGTGGTCGTCCCAGGGGCTCTCTTCAAGGAACTCCATCTGGGGCGTAAGAGAGGCCTCTGCATAGGAGGCGATCCGGGACATGTATTCCACCGACTCCACGGGATACTTGCCGACCGAGGTCTCCGCCGACAGCATGGTGACATCGGTCCCGTCGAAGACGGCGTTGGCGATGTCCGATACCTCGGCCCGGGTGGGGGAGGGGTTCCTGACCATCGCATCGAGCATCTGCGTCGCGGTGATCACCGGGGTTGACAGTCTGTGGGCGATCTCGATTACCCTCTTCTGGACGGACGGAAGCGATTCCAGCGGTATCTCCACGCCGAGGTCGCCCCGTGCGATCATGATCCAGTCGGCCACCCGGATGATCTCCTCGATCCTGTCCACGGCCTCGGCCTTCTCGATCTTGGCGATCACCCTGGCGTCGCCTCCCAGCTCCGTGATGAGCCTTCGTAGGTCCTCGACCTCATCGGGAGATCGAACGAAGGAGAGCGCGATCAGGTCGACCTCCTCGTCCAGGGCGAACCGGAGGTCGTCTATGTCCTTGGGAGTCAAGGAAGGGATGTCGATGTGCATGGAAGGGAGGTTGACGCCCTTGTGGGAGGAGATGGTCCCTCCCTTCAGGACCCTGCACCTGAACTTGTCCCCTTCACCTCCGATGACCTTGAGCTTGACCAGGCCGTCGTTGATGAAGATATTGTCGCCGGTGGCTACCTCTGGGACATTGTCGATGAGGACGTGGACCACCTTGGTGGAGGAGATCCCTTCACAAAAGCGTAGGTCTATCTCGGAACCCTCGGGAAGGAGGCATGCTGAGCCCTCGACCTTGCCGATCCTGAGCTTGGGACCCTGGAGATCGCCAACGATGGGGATGGGGCGCTCCGAACTCCGCTCGATGTCTCGAAGGGTCCCGATGACCTCGCGGTGACCGCCATGGTCGCCATGGGAGAAGTTCAACCGGGCCCCGTGCATTCCAGCGTCCAGCATCCTTTCTAACACCTGTCGATCGCTGCTGGCAGGGCCCATGGTGCACAGTATCTTCGTCCTGCTCATCCCCATTCCTCGGAGTGCGTGATCGCCGTGTACCTTTATAACCGCTCGCCCCGCGGATACCGTAGGTCGAGATACTGAACGGTACCCGGCAGGGCGTTGATGATGCCCTGGTACGGCCAATGCCGACCCGCCTGAAAACGGCATTTTCAGGGGTTTTATTCATAAAAGAGCGTGGTTTACAATTCAACCAAATTATTTATATATGTAGATAAATGACCATATATACCAGATTCGAGAGGGATCGTTCATGAATTCAAGATTCGACAGTAGTCTGTTCATAATCATGCTTGCAGCCTTCGTACTGGCCGTTTGCTGCCTGGCCGGCAGCTCGATCGGTGCTCAGACCGATGGGGCCGATCTCGAGGTGGTCCGGGTCTGGTTCGAGCCTGGAGAGGGCGAGGATGTCTATTCAGGAGAGGTCCTCACCATCAAGTTCGAGATCAAGAACAACGGACCCGATGCATGGGACTCCCAGGTCCTGCTGTTCAAGGAGATCGACCTGGAGGAGGAGCAGATCCACAGCGTGGAGACAGAGAACATGTCCGCGGGACAGCCCATCGTCTTCACCTACAACTACGTGATCCCGACCACCGAATCTGGGGCTGCGTCCTTCAGGGTGAACATCTCAAAGGAGGATAACAATCCCAACAACAACGATCTCTCCGAGGACAAGTACATCTTTCCGCCGGCACCGGACGTGATCCCGGGAGAGATCGTGATGGGCACCGAGGACCTGATCTACGACAACCATGTGGATGTCACGGTGAGCATCTGGAACAATGGGACCGCCAAGGCGTTCGACGTGATCGTCCGGCTCATCATCAACGATTCCGAGGCGCAGACGATCCAGGTCGACCAGATCGATGCGGACAGCAGTTTCCCGTTCTCGTACGATTGGTTGATCGAGGACGTCGGTGATATCGAATTCCAGGTGACGGTCGCCATCGACGATGAGGAGATGGACGAGGAGAACAATATCAGGAACAAGACCTTCACCACGAGGGAACCCGGTGTAGATGATAAACCGGACTTCGTCCTGTGGGCCCCGGTCATACCGGAGTTCTACAAGGTGAACAACGCCGTCACATACACATTTGTTGTCTACAACAACGGTACGCGCGGATGGTCGGACGATGTTCTCAACGTATCGTTGATCGTTGAGGGAACATGGATAGACTCCGACCTCGTCAGCATGGCTGCTGGCGATTACGCCGATGTCGAGCTTACCTGGGACCTAAGCACCACGGGAGAGGGAGGTGTCGTTGACGAATCGGGAGGCGATTACTACGTAAGCCTCCACGCCGACCCCCTGGACAAGATCGACGAGGAGAGCGAGTACAACAACCATCACAATTACTCAGCAGAGGTGACGCCGCCCTCAGCGGAGGACCATCCGGACCTCATGGTGACGGCGTCGGACCTCATATTCAAGGTAGGCAACAACGAGCTGAACCAGACCGAGACGATCAAGGAGGGTACCAACCTCGTGATCATCGCCAGGATCACCAACCTGGGCAACATGAACGCCAAGAACGTTCCATACTCGATCTATATCGGGGACGATGCGGTGAAGAACGCGACCTTCGACATCGGCGGGCAGTGGTCCGGCGATTATCTGGAATCGGTGGGATACTCCTGGAAGGGCGTCATCGGGACCCACACGATATCGATCATGATCGATCCGTTGAACTCCGGCGCGGTGAACGAGACCGATGAGAACAATCAGTCCCGGAGGGAGAACAACGACGCTTCAAGGGACATCGAGGTGGTGGAGGGACAGCGGGCCGACTTCTCGATCGATGACGATGACATCGTGATCATGGCGGACGACAAGGAGGTCACCAAGGTCAACGAGAACAAACAGGTCACTGCCGAGTTCACCGTCACCAACAGCGGAGAGGTGACCGGCACGTGCGTGGTCTACCTCCTCGACAGCAGGCAGTCAGGGAAGGATACTGGTACCGTCATATTCAAGGAGACCCTGGAGGACCTCGGCGCAGGTGAGAGCGAGGACCTGGAGTTCATGTGGAAGGCGAACGGATCGTACGTGCACTACATCCAGGTGGACATACTGAACGGCTCCACGAAGGAGTCCGACACATCCAACAACTTCGCCGAGAGGACCCTCGAGGTAAAGGGTACCCCGAAGCCGGATCTGATAGTCGAATCGGTGGGCTTCGACAACTCATACCCCCTAAGGAACGAATCGGTGAAGATCACCGCCGTGGTCAAGAACGTCGGCGATGTCACCGTGACCACTGATTTCACAGTGGAGTTCTTCCTGTTGAAGGACGGGGAAGCGCTGGACAGCATCGGAACGTCCCCGGTCACCGTGGACCTTGACATCGATCAGACAGGGGCCGTGCTCCTGGTCTGGGACATCAACTACTGGGCGCCGGGGCAGTACCAGGTGGAGGCCGTCGCCGACAACAAGGGCGCCGGCGAATATCACAAGGTGGAGGAGAAGAACGAGGGGAACAACAGCCTCGCTGCCGATCTGACCATCGGCGCGATCATCATCCCCGATATCTCCATCGTGAGCGCCAACCCGAAGATCAATGGGTTCTGGGACCGGGAGGCCATGGAGTACCTGGACTACCGGACGGCGCCGAGCACCGCAAAGACGGACATCGTCGCGGTCTCGAACAAGACCCTGGACTTCAAGTTCACAGTGACCAACGAGGGGAGCTTCGACTTCAACTCGGTAAGGATCAAGTACAACTTCTACGAGGCTGGAGGAAGCCCGGGACCGGCCTTCGTCACGGTGGTGGGAGAGCTCTTCCAGGATGCCAAAGAGGAGCCCGTGATCTCCATCGAAATGCCGAACGCCACAGATTTCGAGGAGTGGATCTTCGAGGCTGAGGTCTACAACGATTACCCGGACGACGACGAGGAGGCTTTCCTGGGAAACAACTACCAGACGATCTCGTTATGGGTGATCCCGGACGTCCCTGACATAGAGGTCGTGACCTTCTACTACCCAGGCCTAATCACGGTGTTCGAGAAGATCAACCTGACCGCGGCCATCATGAACAAAGGACCGGCCTCCGCAGAGGTTATCGTCGACTTCGATATGGCGGGCAAGACGGCACAGAAGGTCATTGGCCCCCTGGCGCCGGGCGAGACCGAGAACGTGACCTTCTCGATGACGTTCCCGGAGAAGGGATCGTTCCTGGCCACCGTCGAGACATCCACGGATGAAGGGGACCTTGACAACTCGGACAACGACTGGGAGGAGACCCTTTCGGTATTCTCGATCTCGGGCATAGACCTGATCGTCATCGACCTGCAGTCCGATCTGAAGTTCAGCGCCGGCAAGACGGTGATCGTCAGCGCCACCATCGAGAACCAGGGTTCCGTCGGAGCGGAGATGTTCAGCGTCCGCCTTTACGTCAACGGTGTGAGCACATCAAGCTTCGATGTGCACAACCTGAGGAGAGGGGAGACGGAGAAGATCGACTTCTCCTGGAAGCCCACCATCGGCAACTACAACATCACCGTGGTCGTCGACGCCGACGACGAGGTCAACGAGTTCCTCGAGGACAACAACGAGGCCTGGATCGACGAGGTCATCGTCGAGCCTGCGGAGAAGAAGGACGGCGACGAGGAGATGAACACGATGTTCATCGTCGTCGTTATCGTCATCGTCGCCTCGGGCGCCGGGATCGGGATCTTCTTCCTCTTCAAGAAGATGAAGTAGGTTCGTTCCCGGAAAAAAGGGACAGTATATCGATCGACCATAGCGATAGCTAGGGCTCTATTACAAAGGAATGATGACGACCTGACCGACGATCACTCGAAGATGCTGATCACGGCGGATGCGATTATCGTGATGGTTATAAGGATGCCGAGGTAGATGTGGGGCTCCAGGGCCTCGTTGTGGAGCATGTCCTTGAAGGACTGCCCCTCCGCCATGGCCTCCTTGATGGTCATGGGACCCTCGAACCCGGGGTCCTCCTCCACCGCCTCGACCTCGACTACCTCGTGGACTTCGTCGGTCATGTGATCACTCGGATAATTGGCAGTTCTGTATATAACTATTGCCTTTAAGAGGGCGGGTGGAAGCGGTTTCCTGGCATGGGTGTCGGTATTTTACCGGTATGGGTGCAAACGTCTTCTAGGCATGGGTTTCGGCGTCGTAGGGTGGGTCCAGGCGTATTCCAAGCATGGGTGAAAGCGTTTTCCCGGCGTGGGTGCCGGCGTCGAGGGTGGGTGCTAGCGATGTTCAAGCATGGGTGCTAGCGTTTTCCCGGCGTGGGTGCCGGCGACGTAGGGCGGGTGCAAGCGGATTCCAAGCATGGGTGCTAGCAATTTCCCGGCGTGGGTGCAAGCGATGTACCGGCTAACATCTAAATATCGGGAAAAAGGTCTGCATCCAGCATGGTTGAGGAGGAGTTACCACGTCTGAAGATAGTTATCTCGCAGGCGGAATGGCGTAGGCTGAACTTCGGAAGGATGCTGTTCTATGGGATGTCCATCCTGATGATCGTGTGTATCTGGCCGATATATTATCGTACGATGCAGGTAATTGATTGTAGATGGGCCACACTGGAATTCTTCTGTACCGTTCCGTTCCTCGCCTTTGCCACCGCGGTCTTCATCTATTCCCTGGTGGCCTTCCTTACGTACAATAGAAGACTGAGGAGGTATTGGGAATCGTTCACCCGCTGTACCGTTTGTGGTGCGCCATGTGCCATCGATCGACGGGCTCATGGGGAAAGGAACCTGGCCTGCACCAAATGTCGAACACCACTGGTTCTGAGACCAGCGATCTTCGAGATCACCATTGAGGGTACCAATGCCCATGTCGGGCCTCCTTTATACAAGCTCAAGACGGTAAAGGGGCAATATGCATTGCCCAGGTCCGATGTCGTCCTTGCCGGCACGGAGAGCGATAAACAGCAACCAGCTATCACCATCGGTTGCGAGTCCTGCGGCGGTTCTTTCTCAATGGACGCGTCCTCCGCTCACTTGCACTGTCCACATTGCGGTGGCACAAGGTTGACCTCCGACGTAAGGGCATCGATAGATGAAAGCGTCACCAGGCACTCTGAAAGGCTTGGCAGCGTCCAGGTTCTGGATGATGGGACAACGGTACAGAGCAGAAAGACATTCCTCGATATCGGCGGTGGGGCGCGATACTTGGCCTGGGCATATGTCGTGTTCCTCACATTCCTCATCATCACGGTCCTGACGATAGGCTCCTGGGAATCCACCTCTAGCCGAACCTTCTGCTGGACTACGTTCATCCTGTCATGGGCAGCGTTCGGTGTTATCGTACTGTATATGCGGCACAAGACCGTGCAACTCATACAGGACTATATCAAGAACAATATCGAGTGTCCGCTCTGCAACCACAGGATCCGCTTTCAAGGGCTGTATGATATGTGTCCAACACAGGTCCAGTGCCAGAACTGCGGACTTGATATCGCTGCAGACAAGGGGATCATCAGGACCAAGCACAAGGTCTACCTGGCCGGAAAGATGGTAGGGGTGGTCTTCAGACCGGTGAAGGATGAATACCTGGTCGACTTCAGAATGCTGAGAAAGGAGCTGTCCAGAAATGGGATAGATATCACTGTGACCAATTGCCCGAACTGCGGTGCCGAGATCGAGTTCCCTGATGTGGGCGTGATGGCCCATTGCGCCTACTGCGACACGGATTTTAGTTCGTTGCAGTTAGGATGGATGTACGAAAAAGGCACATGAACCAGTACCATTGAATATCAGCTAAATCTAAGTATCTGGAATAAAGTCTACATCCAGCATGCATGGGGACACGCTGCCACGACTGAAAGTGATCATCTCCGAGAGCGAGCAGGGCAGACTGATCACTTGGAGGGTCGCCTTCTTCATCCTCATGTGCTTCGGGTTGCTGATCTTCGGCCCCCTTGCCGCATACATGACGTATGAGATATCGACCTGGATAAGCGCCGGCGAGATCGAGACCAACAGGCTGTATGCGGTTTTCTTGATCTACGGAGTGGTGGCGCTGTTCTTCGTTTCCCTACGGTTGTATCTTGGGATCGGAAAGGTCTTCGAGAAGCATGCCAGACAGTACATCCGGTGTCCCGCCTGTAGCGATCCGATCGATGCCGAGAACCTTCCCATGGAGAGGGCGGATGTGGTCTGTTCATCATGCGACACCCCCCTTGTACTGAGTCCCGTCCTATACGAGTTCAGAATGAGCTATTTGGAGGGGGTCTCGAACAAGGTCCCGATGCGGTACCGGAACGTAAAGAGCCTGTACGCCCTGCCGAAGGACAAGGTCACGATCACTGGGGAGGATGGGGTCGCGGTGGTCGCAGCGGTAACCATAGACTGCGAGAGCTGCGGGTCTACATACGAACAGGACGGGTCCATGGACATGGTCTGTCCGCACTGCGGAGGAACGACGTTCAGACCTGCAAGGAGAGAGCAACTGGAAACGGCGGCCAGAAGCATTTCTCAGCCATTGCAGAGTGTTTCGGTCCTGGACGATGGAACGTCCACCCAGGCCCGGAACGTCCATATCTCTATAGGCGGCAAGGGGAAGGTGGCTATGTGGGTCCTGTGGCTTCCAGTATCATTCCTCATTCTGATCTTCATAGGGATCGGACTCTATAATACCGGGTTCCAATTGGGCCGAGCACAACGCTGGACCATCTTCATCGTCTATTATGCGATTTGGGTGACCATCTTCGGCCTCTATCACTATATGAACATCCTCAAGCTCCGCAGATATGTCAAAGATAATATCGAATGCCCGCTCTGCAACTCGAGGATAAACCAGATGGATCTGTACGAGACCTCTCCTACCGTCATCGAATGCTTCAGCTGCGGGATGAAGATCAGGACGGAGAAAGGCGTTATCAAGACGCAGCACAGCGAGCGATTCTACGGCAAGCTGCCGGGAGTGGTGTTCTCGCCGGACAGGGACGAGTACCAGGTCGATTTCAGGATGCTCCGTACCCAGCTTTCCAGAAAGGGCATCGACATAATGCTCACAAGATGCCCGAACTGCGGTGCGGACATCAAGTTCCCCGAGGATGGATTGGTATCGAACTGCGAGTACTGCGACGCGGAGTTCAGCTCTTTGGAGCTGGGGAACACCTATGCGGACGTGGTCTAGAGTGGTCGAATGAAGGGAAACCGCCTGCGAGTCACAAGGAAACCGCCCAAACGGTCCGACCTTCCGACGATCAGGGTCGAAGCGGATGGTCCGCTCCCGCCTGTAGATAGATTCACACTGGAACAGGCTGGCATCATTATCATGGCCTTCGTGGGAATGGTCGCCTGGGTGATCCTCTTCTTGACCGCCGCTGCGTATTCAAGGGTGGGTAATACGACCGATGCTGGATTATCCCTCATCCTGCTCATCTTCCTGAGTGCCGCCATATTTTACGCTTTTAAAAAGGTCAAGCTAATACAGGACGAGACCCTGGCCGGATCGCTCTCGTCCAGGATCTCATGCCCGATCTGCAAGGTGAGCATCACTAAGGAGCAGGTCCAGATAGAGCCGCCTCCGACACTGGCCTGCCCTGGCTGCAGAGCGACACTCGAGACAAGACGCTGTGTCGTTGAGTTCTGTCGTGAATACCATAAGGATGGAATGACCTACCTGGACAAGTGGTATCTGGACAACGGGGTTTACGCGGTCCCCAAGGCCAGATACGAGGTGGACAGGACCTGGGTGGGCGACGGACAGATGACCATGAACAAGTGTCCTGGATGCGGCGGAAATGTCCCCATCGACACGAAGCTGGATGAGAACTGCCCCCATTGCGGCGGGAACCTTCCGGCGTCGGTATATCATTTAAAGATCGACAACGCCATCAGGGCCTCGACCGTGGTCGCCAAGGTGCCCGAAAGGCTGGGACCGGACAAGATAAGGTTCCTGCAGAGGAGGATCGATATCAGATATCTCGAGTTGTCCAACACAAGTCATTACCTCAGTATTCTTACGTTGCTTATGTCGGGTTTCGTGGGATTCCTATTTCTTGGAGGCCTGGCGAGGTGGGTGGCAGTGTCAATGTTCATCACCTTGGGAGTGCTATGGATCGTTCTTGGAAAGCGATCGGCCCGACACAACGAGAGGGAGATCGAACACTACCTCAGGAACCATATCGAATGCCCCACCTGCAAGGTGGTTCTGAGGATAGATGGATTATACGACCGGGCGCCAGAGGTCATCAGATGCGGCGGCTGCACTACCCAGATCCTGGCCTACCAGGGAAAGGTATGGCCGGTCCTCATCAGTATCAACGGTGCGAACCGCATGGACTTCTTCACTGGCACCTACAATCACAAGTACGACGCCCTGGTCTTCGATGTCCACGTCCCGGAGGCGAAGCTGGACTTCAGATCGTTGATATGGAACCTCAAGGACCAGGGGATAGATATCACCAAGACCAACTGCCCCAACTGCGGGTCCTCGATCGAGTTCCCGAAAGAGGGGACCACCTCGAAATGCGAGCACTGCGGGGCCGATTTCACACCGCTCGACATCGCGGCAGGGTTGAAGCATCATAAACACACAACATAGCCCTTGAAATCGCGAAAATGAGCGCTCTTTAGAGATTCATAAGATATTTATATAATAACTGTATTGTGCAATTCCTCGAATAGGCCATACGCTCTCGGGCATAGTCCCTATCACCGGGGTCCATGTAACTATTCTTGGGCCTGCGGTCCGCGTAACGGTCTATTCACACGTGAGACGCATGCCTCCCGGAAGGAGGCGTTCGCTGTATCTCCCCATACATAGAGGTGGGCATCGATGGCGAAGAGACATCATCCGAACAGAGGATCAATGGCATACTCGCCCAGAAAGAGGGCCAGATCGGAGGTTCCACGCTTTAGAGCATGGCCTAACGGCGGGGATAAGGTCAAGATCCAAGGTTTTGCGGGTTACAAGGCGGGAATGACCCACGCGCTCGTCCGGGACTACCGGCCGACATCCACAACTTCCGGTCAGGAAGTTCGGGTGTCCGTTACAGTTCTAGAGGTCCCACCGATGAAGGTGCTTGGTGTCAGGACATACGTCAATTCTGAATACGGCATGAAGACGCATGCCGAGATCTGGGCGGACAAGATCGACGAGGAGGTCTCCAAGAGGCTCTCGGTCCCTGCGAAGGCGAAGAAGCCGAAGTGGAAGACCATCGAGAAGGACCCCTTCGACGACATCAGGCTAATCTGCCACACCCAGCCCCAGCTCATAACCGGGATCCCCAAGAAGATCCCCGACATCATGGAGCTGAGGGTCGGTGGGGGCACCATCGAGGACCGCATCGAGCTGGCCAAGAGCGTCCTGGGCAAGGAGATCAAGATGGCTGACTTCAACGATCCCGGCGCCATGGTCGACGTGGCCGCCGTGACCAAGGGGAAGGGCTTCCAGGGCCATGTCAAGCGATGGGGCGTCAAGCTGCTCACCCACAAGAACAGCAAGCACCGGCGCATGATCGGTACCCTCGGTCCTTGGCATCCGAACTATGTTATGTCCACCGTCCCTCAGGCAGGCCAGATGGGCTACCATCAGCGGACAGAGTTCAACAAGCGCATCCTCAAGATAGGGGACGATGCCGAGAACATCATGCCAAAGGGAGGATTCCTCCACTACGGCAGCATTAACAACGATTATGTGATCATCCACGGGTCAGTCCCGGGACCGACGAAGAGGCTCGTCAGGTTCAGGGACGCCGTGCGCTTCCACGGGAAGGAGGTCTCTCCCGAGCTGACCTTCATCTCAGTGGAGTCCAAGCAGGGGCGATAGAATGAAGGTCAATCTATACAACCTGGACGGCAAGGCCGTGAGGAAGATCGACCTTCCCGACGCCTTCGATACCCCCATCAGGCAGGACCTGATAAGGAGGGCCGTAACCACCTACCGCGCCAACAGGCGGCAGCCCTACGGGCCGAACCCCAGGGCTGGCCAGAGGCACTCCGTCGAGTGGTGGGGCAAGGGCCGCGGCGCTTCCAGGACACCCAGGCTGAGGGGCGGAAGGCGCGGCGCAGAGGCGCCGAACACCGTCGGCGGCCGCAGGGCGCACCCCCCGACGCCGGAGAAGGACTGGTCCGAGAAGATGAACAAGAAGGAGCGCCGGCTCGCACGCAAGTGCGCTCTGGCCGCCTCTGCGAACAAGGACACTGTGATCAACAGGGGCCACATCTTCGACGACAAGACGACGGTACCGCTCGTATTCGTTGACAAGATAGAGGAGGTCGGCTCCACAAAGGAGATCATAAAGGTCTTCCAGAACGTCGGCGTCCACTTCGACCTGGACAGGGCCAAGAACGGCAGGCATATCCGCGCTGGCCGCGGCAAGATGAGGGACAGGCGCTACAAGACGCCCAAGAGCCTCCTCGTCGTGGTCAAGGAGTTCAAGGGCGTGGAGAAGGCCGTCGGGAACCTGCCCGGAGTATCGATCACGCCGGTCAACAACCTGAACACCGAGGACCTCGCCCCCGGCGGGGACCCCGGCAGACTGACCGTTTTCAGCAGCAGCGCGCTCAAGGAGGTGTCGAAATGGTGAGGCTCGCCCACGAGGTCCTCATGCATCCGTACGTCACTGAGAAGACGCTGATGCAGATGGAGAACGAGAACAAGCTCGAGTTCGTCGTGCACCCGAAGGCCACTAAACCCGTTATCAAGAAGGCCTTCGAGCAGCGCTACGGAGTGAAGATCGACAAGGTGACCACCAAGAGGGTGAAGGATGGCAAGCATGCCATCATTCGCTTCGCCGAGGGCTACCACGCCGAGGACGTAGGGATGCGGATCGGTATCTTCTGAGGTGTGTGATCATGGGAAAAAGACTCAGAACACAGAGGAGAGGCAAGGGAAGCGTCTACAAGGCGCCCAGCCACCGCTACAAGGCGGAGGTCAAGTATCCCAAGTTCTCGAAGGGCCAGGGCAAGGTAGAGACCCTGGAGCACGACCCGGCGAGGTCGGCCCCGCTGGCAATGGTCAGGTTCGAGAACGGGGAGAAGGTCTACATGATCGCCTGCGAATCGCTGGCGATAGGCCAGACCGTCCAGATCGGGGCCGAGATCCCGGTCGAGGTCGGCAACGTCCTCCCCGTGGGGAACATCCCAGAAGGTACGTCGATCTTCAACGTCGAGATGCAGCCCGGCGACGGCGGGAAGCTCGTCCGCGCCTGCGGCGGGTCGGCCACCGTGGTCTCCCACGGCGCCACCACAAGGATCTCGCTCCCGTCAGGAGTTTTCAAGTCCATAAATAATCACTGCAAGGCCACCATCGGCAAGGTGGCCGGATCCGGCAGGAAGGACATCCCGATAGCGAAGGCCGGGAAGAAGGCGAACATGCTCAGGAGCAAGTCCCGGGTCTATCCCAGGACCAGCGGCGTTGCCATGAACCCGGTGGACCACCCCCACGGCGGGGGAGGCCACCAGCACGTCGGCAAACCGTCCACCGTCTCCAAGCACGCCTGGCCTGGTAGGAAAGTGGGGAATATAGCCCCGAAGAAGAAGAAGAAGCGGAAGTGATCTAGATGGTCAAAGGTTCTGCGAAGGCCGCGAGACGGCGCGAGAGGAAGAAGAAAGGTATCATAAGAACGAGGAAGAAGAAGGAGTTCCTCTACCGCGGGTACACCATCGAGGAGCTCAAGACCATGTCCCTCGATCAGATCATCCCGCTGCTTCCGTCCCGATGCAGGAGGAGCCTCGAGCGAGGCCTCTCCGAGGAGCACCAGAAGGTGCTGGACAAGATCAGGGCGGGGAGGTCCAATATCAGGACCCATCGCCGCGACATGATCATCCTGCCCGAGATGGTGGGGCACACCGTCTCGGTCCACCGCGGTAACGAGTACAAGAGCGTGGAGATAGCTCCGGAGATGATCGGACATTTCCTCGGGGAGTTCGCCCCCACGAGGAAGTTCGGCGGCCACACCGGTCCCGGTGTGGGTGCTACCCGGTCGTCCAAGTACATGCCGCTCAAGTGAGGGATACCATGGCTGGCTACACAGTTGATATGGACAGGGAGACGACGGCCCGCGCCATCGGCAGGGAGCTTCACGTATCCCCCAAGAAGTCCAGGGAGATCTGCAGGCACATCAAGGGGATGACCCTCGAGGAGGCCCGGGATTTCCTTGACAAGGTCACAGAGCAGAAGGCCGCCGTCCCGTACCTCCGCTATAAGAGGAGCATGGGGCACAAGCCGGGGATGGCCGCAGGAGGCTATCCGCTCAATGCCGCCACTGAGATCTTGAACCTGCTCGACAGCGCCGAGAACAATGCCGAGTTCATCGGATACGACACCGAGCGGATGTTCATCGCCCACATAGCGGCGCACAGGGGGCGCAGATATATCGGCATGAGGCCAAGGGCCCACGGCCGAAGCTCCCCCAAGGTGACACGTACCACCAACATCGAGATCATACTCGCCGAGAAGGAGGAGGAATGATGGCAGCGGAAAGGAAGTTCATCAGGGAGAACGTCAAGAGGGTGCTGATCAAGGAGTTCCTCCTTAAAGAGACCCAGCGTGCCGGCTTCGGCGGCGTCGAGATCCAGAGGACGCCCATGGGCACAAGGGTCACGCTCACCGTCGAGAGGCCTGGAATGGTCATCGGACGGCACGGCGGGATCATCAAAAAGCTCACGGAGACCCTAGAGACCAGGTTCGAGCTGGACAACCCCCAGATCGAGGTCCTGGAATCGAAGGACCCGAACATCAACTCACAGATCATGGCCCAGAAGCTGGTCTTCGCACTGGAGCGCGGTTGGCACTTCAGGCGCGGCGGCCACTCCACCATCAGGAGGATCATGGGCGCCGGCGCCAAGGGAGCGCAGGTGACGATCTCAGGAAAGCTGACCGGACAGAGGCACAGGACGGAGAAGTTCAAGGCCGGACACATCAAGTTCTGCGGCGAGACCGCGAACATATGGATGGACGAAGGCTTCGCCGTAGCCAAGAAGAAGCTCGGCGTGATCGGCGTCAAGGTCCTTATCATGGACCCGAACGCCGTGCTCCCCGACGAGGTCGAGGTCGCCGACGTGCTTCCGCCGGACATGCCCGAGGTGCCGAAGCCCGCGATCGACCTCGAGGAGATCGCCGAGGAGGCTGCCGTTGAGGAGGATACCGACGCCATCGAGGACGCCTCGATCGAGGCTCTGAAGGCCGCTTCCGAGGAGGCCAAGAAGGAGAAGGAGGAGAACCCCAAGAAGAAGACGGCTCCCAAGAAGAAGACCTCCAAGAAGAAGGCGGAGGAGGAGCCTGCAGCTGAGGAGCCTCCGGCTGAGGAGCCTGCGGTCGCCGAGGCGGCTGTCGAGGAAGCCCCTGCGGAGGAACCCGTCGAGGA
>JANQNJ010000075.1 GCA_028279645.1 Thermoplasmatota archaeon | reverse complement strand
GAGATCAACGACTCCATCAGGGTGAACGGGCTCCCACGGATCCTATTCGCCAATCTGAGCACCACCTCTATGCTGCAGGGTGAGAACGTGAGCGGCGAGGCCTTCGGTTTCGACGACAGAGGGATCAAGCAGTACCACTGGAAGTCGAACAGGGAGCTGGAGGACCTGTACAAGGGGCCAGATGCCTCGACGGACATCACGGCAACAGTGATACTCGTTAACGGCACGCACAAGATATCGGCCAGGATACAGGACGACAGCGACGAATGGAGCGACTGGATGGTTGCGGGTAACGTCACTGTTAACGGCAGGCCGGTGATCACGAGCATATCGTCCTCGACGAACTTCAGCAAGACAGATGTCGATATCACCTTCGAAGCCGACGCCTTCGACGACGTCTCGGTGGCGAACTACAAATGGACGTCCAACGTCAGCAGTGTGATCTACGACGGTCCATCCGCGAACTTCACGATGCCCCTTGCTGCCGGGAACCACTCGATAACCGTCCTGGTCACCGACGATACCGGCCTGACATCGAACACAAGGACCCTGACCGTGGACATCAATGCACCGCCGACCATCATGATAGACGCCCCGGCCAACGGAACTACCCTGTCCAAGTGGGCCCAGATAACGGGTTCCGCAGCCGACGCCGATGGAGAGCTCCTGTACATTGAACTGGCGATAGGCAGGGGCAGCTGGCAGTTGATCAACGGCACGGTCGCCTGGAACTTCGGATGGAACACATCCGCCACCGGGAACGGGAACAAGACGGTCAAGGTCAGGGCATACGACGGCACCCACTATTCCGAGGTGCAGACCATCGATGTTATCGTATTCAACGAGGTCATCGTACCGCCAACTCCTGAACCAGAGGAGGAGAGCTCGATCCTGCCATGGGTCATTCTGGTAGTAGTTCTGGTGGTGGTGGTGTTCGTGTTCTACTACTACTGGAAGCGCGGCTACGTAGACTACTACATCAGCCGTCTGAAGAAGGAAGACGAGGACCTCCTCGACGACCTTGATGAGGACGAGCTCGACGACGACTTCGACGACGATTGGGACGATGATCTCGACGACGACTTCGACGACGAATGGGACGATGAGCTGGCGTAGGCAGCAAGATATCAGGCAATTTGCCATCGGATCGTCGACAATTATCCAGGACATCCAAAGGTAAGAAAAACTTATTAATATCCGTCAAAGAATCTTCCACTGCTGTAGGCGGGGAGATAATGCATAATCAGCAACCTCAGGAGAAGAGTGTCTCAGGATTCATTGCCTTGATAATCATCAGCCTAATCCTTATCTTTCTCTTTGGCTTCATAGGCCCGTTCATTGCTGCGGCGAATGCCTCTACTTACGATGATTACATGGCCGCGCTCTTGTGTACGAGAATCGTCTCGTTGATCTTCGTTATCATCTTGATCATATCTATCATCAAGGTTTATTTGGTATCCCAGCAAAACGCCCACGTAAGGCAATATTATCTTTATCAGAATCAATGGAGGGGGCCATACTCACAGGGCCATCCTGGAACTTACTCTCAAACACACAAGACAGCATTTAATGCTAGACAATCTCAGACATATAGTAATGGCACCGGGAGAAAAGAGGATATCAACACGATCAAATTGAAACTGAATCGCTTGAAGGAACGACTGATCAACGGTGAAATATCTGAGAATACGTACAACGATCTAAAAGCCGAGCTCGAAGGAAGAATCAATGACGAGAAGAAAAGGATCGATCGAGAGGCAGCTGTCAAGAAAAAGGAGCTAGATAGCAAGAAAGCCTTAGAAATGGCTGAAGCTGCAACGAGATCGGAGATAGTGAACATTCTCATGATGATCGAAGGAATGGACCAAGAGACAGCTCGAAGGATCTTTAATGCTGGTTTTAAGGACGAGGAACGATTGTACGATGCCTCTATTTCTGACCTAACACGGATCGAAGGGATCGACGACGAATTCGCGAACAGGATCCAAGCCTACTTCCGAAAGGATGAGGGTAGTGTGATAACTGCAGAGGTGGTCGAGGATGGCAATTACAATGCAACACTCGACTGGAGTCAATCCGCCGAGATCCAAAAAGGAGAGACCATGAGGTTCCTTATGACCATACCGATGATGTCCCATCGTATCGCCAACTCGATACATCCGCATTTCAGATACATGGACGAAGGCATCGTGCCCCCAAGCAGGGAGGACCTTTTCAATGTTTTAGGATTGGACGAGGAGCTGGCAGATGTCATCATGTCGTACATCGAGGAAAGATATGGTAAAAACGTTGATTCGAACAATGAATTTCTGACAATTGAGAAGGAACCTAGGATACCTCGCTGTCCTGAATGCGGAACTGAGATTAATATTGATGTCAACTTTTGTCCTCAATGCGGGAACAAGGTGAAACAGAACGAGTAGAGATAGAATTCCTTTTTATCATCAATACCATTCCATATTCGTATGAAGATATCCACAGACATGGAGACGGTCTACAAGAACACTCCGGAGAACGAGATCCCCTGGAACCACGACCGGCCATCCGAGCAACTGATGGAACTGGTTACATCAGGTAGGATCGAACCGTGCAGGGCGCTGGATATCGGTTGCGGCACTGGACGGAATGCGATACCGTTGGCCAAGCTGGGATTCGACGTCGTCGGGATCGACATCGCCCCCACCGCAATAGAGATGGCAGAGAGGAACGCGGAGAAGGCGGGAGTGGATATCGAACTGCTCGTTGGTGGTCCGTTGCCAGGTTTCCCGGAGGACATTGGGTCCTTCGGTTTCGCTTATGAGTGGAACGTGCTCCATCATGTGATGCCGGAGGACAGGGAGAAATGGGTCAGGAACGTGGCGGGGGTGCTTGATGATGGTGCATATTATCTTTCAACATGCTTCGCCGAGGCTGATCCGTACTTCGGTGGTGAAGGTAAGTATCGGGAGACACGTCTGGGGACGGTGTTATATTTCTCTAATGAGCGGGAGCTGAGAGAGTTGTTCGGTAAGCATTTCGAGGTGCTTGAACATCGACTTTTCACGCATGCTGGCGACGGGAAGGAGCATGTAGCGAACTGGGTATTGATGAGGAAGTGATCGGCGCCTTCACTCCTCCCCGACCCCCTCCGGCCACCCCTCCCCAGCAAGATAATCCTCGATCCCCGCGGCCGCCACCCTGCCGTCACCCATTGCCAGGATAACCGTAGCAGCCCCTCTCACGATATCACCGCCGGCAAAGACGCCGGGCTTCGCCGTGCGTCCCTTGTCGTCGACGATGATGTTGGACCACTTGTTCAGCGTAAGTCCTGGTGTGGACTTGGTCAGCAGCGGATTGGCGTCCGTACCAACGGATACGACGCATGCATCGATCTCGAAGATGAACTCGGAACCCTCGATGGGGACAGGCCTCCTTCGTCCAGAGGCGTCCGGCTCTCCTAGCTCCATCTTGATGCACTCCATTGCGCGGACCCAGCCGTTGTCGTCGCCGAAGTAGCGGATCGGGTTCGTCAGCAGGTGGAACTCGACGCCCTCCTCCTCTGCGT
>JANQNJ010000042.1 GCA_028279645.1 Thermoplasmatota archaeon | reverse complement strand
CCTCAATGGGATACAGCGGCTCCTCGGGTGGCTTGATGTCCAGGGGCGCCTTGGTCGGCCTGTTGAGGTTCTCGATGATGTTCCGGCACATCTGGAGCGCCTCGTGGTCGTTGGTGGCGTAATGATCTGAAACTCCCGATGTCCTGCAGTGGACGTCGGCTCCGCCGAGGTCCTCGGCGGAGACCTCCTCGCCCGTGGCCGCCTTGACCAGGGGAGGGCCGCCCAGGAAGATCGTCCCGGTCCCCTTGACGATGATCGTCTCGTCGGACATCGCCGGAACGTAGGCTCCGCCGGCGGTGCATGAACCCATCACCGAGGCGATCTGGGGGATCCTCTTGGAGGACATCATTGCCTGGTTGAAGAAGATCCTGCCGAAGTGCTCCCGGTCCGGGAAGACATCGTCCTGCATGGGAAGGAACGCGCCTCCGCTGTCAACGAGGTAGACGCATGGAAGGTGGTTCTCCATTGCGATGTACTGTGCCCGGATATGCTTCTTGACCGTCATGGGGAAATAGGTCCCGCCCTTGACGGTGGCGTCGTTGGCGATTATCATGACCTCGCGGCCGTGGACGATGCCGATACCGGTGACGACGCCCGCGGCGGGTGCCTTGTTGTCGTACATATCGTGGGCTGCCAGGGCCGAGAGCTCCAGGAACGGTGTGTCGGGATCGATCAGCTCGTCTATCCGGTCCCGTGCGAGGAGCTTGTTCCTCGACCGGTGCAGCTCGATGAGCTTCTCTCCTCCGCCCATCTTGACGGTGGCGATCTTCTCCTTGAGATCCTCCACTATCAGACGGTAGTTTGCGTCGTTCTCCTGGAAATCAGGGTCGTTCGGGTCTATGTTGGTCTCTAGAACCTCCATTGGAACACCGTCCTCGTCAACCGCTTGTAGATTAAAAGCTTTTTCAATGTAAAGAACAGGTCGTGGACGTTCGTCGAAGCGCATGATCTTCGCCGAAAGGGCTTATCCGTCGACGTCGTCGGCCCGGGCTGGTATGAAGCTTGCACCCATGACGGAGGATGCTTGGACCCATGCCCCAATATGCCTGGACCCCTGCCTCCTCCCGTCGTTGGAATATTTCAGAAAATGGAGAGGTATTGGGAAAACGGCGCTCCGCGTAACAGCAGAAAGATATAGGGCGCAGGTCGATGGCTCCGGTGCATACAAGATCCATTGGTGCTATCAAGAGTGATACCGAACTTGCTTCGTGTATGGACCTGCTGCCCTATTACTTTGATGTCCTCCGTCGCTATTTATACACTACATGGTGGTAACGAGATGTTCGTGATTATAACCATCCGAACCGGGAGGTGATCGCGGACCCCCGGAGGACGGCCAATATCATGGTCGTTTCGGGTCGGTAAACGGAACGACGGAGGGTGGCCGAAAAGGGCCTGTAAAGGCATGGTCAGAAGTCGGCTTCCACGGGGGTTTAGTATTTAAAAGAAAATCTGTCTGGCAGCAAAGGTTTAAATGCCAGTATAATGATACTGGAATGACAGCCTTGGGTAAGGAGGGATTTAACAATGGCGATGAGGGAGATTAGCGTAGAAGATGCAAAGAGCATTGCGATCAAGAAGGGGCTCCAGCCCGGATTGGTCAAGGGGACGGAAGGCATTCAGTTCACTAAGGGGAACAATGCCAGGCTCCAGGTCATCCCGTGGGATGACTTCGAGGAGGCCCTAAAGATCCGGAAGCTCGCGGTATACGAGAGCAACGGCTGGATGAAGATAATGAAGAGGTAGGCAGGTCCAGGTCCGGACAGCCAACACTTCAGCCTAACATACTAGTTCTACTGCTGTCGGGATGGGTCCCGACGGGAATAAATTTCGATCGATAGCGGAGCGTGTGCCGGAAGAACAGATACGGGACTGTGTACGGCCCGTGCAGAAAAGGTCTATATATGCTCCGCCGTTCCATAACCGTTGACCACCAACGGCAGTTTCCTCGATGACTACGATTACCATCTCCCTGACGGGATGATCGCCCAGAACCCGGTGGAGCCCAGGGATGCATGCCGGCTCATGGTCCTTTCGGACGGGATCCGCCACAGGACCTTCAGCGACCTTCCGGAGATCCTTCAGGAAGGAGACCTGCTTGTTCTCAACGATTCCAGGGTTCTCAGATGCCGGCTCGCCGGTACCCGCTCCACAGGAGGCGCCATCGAACTGCTGGTATACGGCCAGGGATCGATCGACGGGGATCGGGTATGGAGGGCGCTCGTCAAGGGTAAGAGGATGAGGGAGGGCGTGAAGGGTACGGTATCCGGAAGGAGTGGTGAGGAGGTGGATTTCACTCTCGTGCGGCAGAAGGGCGCCGGGGACTGGTGGCTGGACCTGTCCTCGGTACGGAGCGTGGACGACCTCGACCGGCTCGGAACCATGCCGCTGCCCCCGTACATCGATTCATTCACGGGGGATGATGGGGAGTACCAGACGGTATTTGAGATGGTCGATGCCCATACAGCGGTTCGACCGTCGTCATCGACCGCAGATGGCGCACCCTTCGGGAGCGTCGCCGCCCCCACAGCAGGACTGCACTTCACCGGGCGCCTCCTCTCCGAGCTGGAGGAAAAGGGTATCGGCACCGCGTTCATCAACATGGAGATCGGTCCGGGCACCTTCCTTCCGGTCAGGAGCGAGAACGTCTCCGATCACGAGATGTTGGGAGAGAGGTTCCATCTGACGCCGGAGAATGCGGCGAGGATAAGGGGCTGGAAGGGGCGCAAGATCGCGGTAGGGACCAGTGTGGTGCGTTCTCTGGAGCACCTCTACGGCGCAGGAACCGTCGAGGATGGCTGGCATTCCACCGAGCTCTTCATCCATCCCGGCCACAAGTTCGCGTCCGGCATTGGAGGCATGCTCACAAACTTCCACCTGCCCAGGTCCAGCGTCATGATGCTCACAGCGGCGTTCGCCGGTCTGGACAGGTTGAAGGCCGCATACCTGGAGGCGGTACGCCAGGGTTACAGGTTCTACTCCTTCGGCGACGCCATGCTGGTACTTCCCTGAGGGGTTCCTGGGCCGTCCAGATCCTCGGCACCGACCGCCCTTGACGGAAAAACTTTCCAAAACATAAAAATAATATAATCTGGAATAGGTCGGGGTGTTGAGAAGATGAAGGTTGTGGGAAAGCTCGTTCTGCTCATTCTTTGGCTCGCCCTGTTCACCTCTCTGACAACGGTAACTGGAGATGGCTCCTTCCAGGCAGGGGACCAGTGGCCCATGTTCGGACAGGACACCTTCAATACCGGCCTCTTCCAGACCGAGGACGGATACGGCCTCCTCGATGAACCGGAGTTCAGATGGGAGGAGCGCCAGAACGAGGTCGACAGCATGGGGGTCGCCTTCGCGGATATGTCGGGGAACGTCAACCGGGCGGTCCCGTATTCCAATGCCGCACACGGGATATTCGCATCGGGGGACAAGCTCTATGTCGTCGATACGGCCACGGGGGAGGTGATGTGGCGCGGGAACGTCGACAACTCGGACGGTGTTAGCGACGACGAGGATGTCGTGGTGACCGCACCGCTGGTATGGGATGCTGACGAGAACGGCCGTGCCGAGATCTTCGTGGGGACCACGAACAGTTCCGGCGCTGGCCAGCTGATGTGCTTCGAGCCCGAGATCATCCACGACGGAGAGGAGTTCGAGGTGGGTGGAGAGGGCCACACGCACATCAAGTGGATCTACAACTTCTCCGGTTCCATAAACATCTCATCCCCGATCCCCTCGAGGAGCCTCGACCTGAAGCTTATCGCCATAGGCGTCGACGCCGATGTCCATCTCATCCAGGCGGAGAGCGGCGACGACTGGGAGGTGCTCCAGACCGATGGTACGTCGATCTCGACCGTTGCGGCGGTGGAGAGAGGGGACGAGGACAGGCTCGCCGTGTCCGCCATCGACCTGGAGGACGACCTGATCTACTTCTACATATTCTCAAGTGATGGCGGCAGCCCGGAGTTCGAGACCAGCAAGCCGCTGGACATCCCCACCGATGACGGAGAGGTCTTCCCGAGCCCTGTCTTCGCCGAGCTCGACGGCGACGGCGACACCGGAATGGAGGTCCTCTTCTCGGCGCCCTTCGTCGATACCGATAACAACGGCGTCATTTACGCCTACAGCACCAAGGACAGCAGCCTCAACTGGAACACCAGGTCCGCGAACGATATCGAGGGCGTGATGGAGGCGACGCCGGCTGTGGGCGATCTCAACGGCGACGGGTCCAACGAGGTCGTTGCAACCTCCTGGGACATCACGGGGAGCTTTCCCGATTACGAGTATATCACGAACATCTACGGCATTAACGGCTCCACGGGCGACATCCTGTGGGAGTTCACCGTGGATCTCGGGGACGAGCTGAGCACCGTGGACAACCACGCCACGGCCTCACCGGTCCTCCTCGATGTGGACGACGACGGACTGCCCGAGGTCATCGGCTGCACCGGGACCACGATCTACGCCATCGACCCGACGAACCAGAACGGGAAGTGGTCGCCGTCGGCGCTCTGGTGGTTCAACATCAGCACCCGGATCAAGGCCTCGCCCGCCGCGGGCGACCCCGAGAACGACGGCAGGACCGACCTCCTCGTCAACTCGGAGTACATCGGTGACACGATCGCCGACTTCATCCCGGTAAGGATCGAGCTGGATACCAACGATCCGGAGGAAGGCGAGAGGGTCCAGGTCTATGTCACGGTCCAGAACAGGGGCAACGTGCCCCATAACAACGTTCCGATCTCCCTCCTGGAGGACGGCGTCTTCAGGGACAACGAGACGATCGAGAACCTTCCGGCCTACGAGACTCGGACCATCGGCCTCGACTGGTGGCCCTCGACCCATGGTCAGCGGGAGGTCCTCGTCGCCGTCGATCCGTTCGACGACAAGGAGGAGAGCAGCGAGGACAATAACAACATCAGCCTCAAGCTCGACGTCGACAGGGCGATCTTCATCGAGGTCCCCCAGCCCGTCGGGTCAGGGGAACCGACCCACAACGTGTCGTTCTCCGTGGAGGTCATGAACAACGGTTCGAGGCGGCACAAGGTCACCATGACCCCGTACGAGCTCCCTGACGGTTGGGAAGCAGGCTTCAACCGGTCCTCGGGGAACGTCGAGGCGGGGGAGACCGTGCTATTCACCTTCAACGTCACCATCGACGACGGAGCCCTGGCACAGAGGTTCAACGCCAGCTTCCGGATGGAGACCAACACCAGCGTGGTCCAGATAGAGACGGTGGAGATCGACGTCGAGCCTGTCTACCTCGTCGCGATCTCGCCCACCGACATGGAGGGGACGATAGTCGAGGGGCAGACCGGCACCTATTCGTTCTTCGTCTGGAACTTCGGCAACGACGATGACAGCTTCACAGTCTCCGTCGAGGAGATCGACGACTGGGATATCGATCACAACTCAACGGTCTCATCGGAACCGGTGGAGTCGTCGGTCCTCGACCTCCTGATCACGGCCCCGAACGATGTGGGAGAGGATGTGAACGTCTGGACCAACGTCACGGTGACATCGGTATCGGACCCCAACGCCACCGACGTCGCGAGCCTCAGCATCACGGTCTCGAAGCCCGACTTCCGGCCATCGGACATAAAGTTCTACAGGGAGGACATGGAGGAGGTCGGCAGCGATACCGACAAGCACCCCATCGAGAACGAGGACACGATCGTACAGGCGGTGGTGAACAACCCGACCTCCACCGGAGCCTTCACCGACATCCAGCTCCTCAGGAACGGGGGCGAGGTGGAGACGATCAACACCTTCATCTCCCCGGGGAAGAACCTGATCAACTTCACCTACGACGGGGACGAGGGGTGGTCCAACTTCTCCATCGTGGCCGACCCCGACAAGGATGTCGACGAGGTCGAAGAGGACAACAACGATCACTGGGAGAGGGTGGCCTTTATTCCGTCCTCGACCGACAGCAGCTTCAACATATCCGGCTACATCGAGAACCCGGACGAGGACCCGGTCCCAGGGGCGATCATCGAGATCACGGTCGTCAGGCTCGGAGGGACCGCGCCCACTGTCGCGGACGGCAACGGTCTGTTCTCCATCGATCTGAGCCTGATCTTCGGCGACGAGGAGTACCGGGAAGGGGAGCTTATAGAGGTGAGCGCCACCGATGGCACCAACGCCACCCTGGAACCGAGGTCTTTCATGGCCTACTCCGAGGACGAGATCTGGTTCGAGGTCATCAAGCTGGACTACGTTCCCAGCTTCAACTTCAAGCTCCGGGCGAAGAACAACTCGGCCGTTGTCGCGGCGCCTGTGACGGTGAACTTCGATCTGACGGTCCATAACAAGGAGGAGTTCGAGAACACCATCAACCTCTCGGTGGTCCCCACCAGCAACTGGTCGGTGCCCAGGATCTACCTCGAGGACACGGAGACCTATTCGCTCACCATCGACCCGCAGTCCAAGGTCGATGTCCGCGTCGAGATCGAGGTACCGGACGGGGCCTATGCACTCGAGCCGTACCATATCATTGTGAGGGGGACAACATCGGCCAACCCCAACCAGCCCAGGACCGTCTCGTTCAGCATCACCCTGAACCAGACGTATGACCTCGTCCTTGAGGTCCCATCGAGGGAGGTCGATTTCACGGAGAAGGAGGGGCTGGCGGAGTTCAACATCAAGATCACCAATCGGGGGAACGGAAGGGAGAACGTCACCTTCGATCTGGACGCCCCGACCGGACTGACGTACGACTCGGAATCGCTCAAGGTCAAGCTGCCATACAGGACCACGACCTACTCGATGTTCGACGAGATCCCGTCCCAGGAGCTGCTGCCTGACGAGCGGTTGGTGATAAGCTATTCGATCTATCTTAACGATAGCGCGCTCTCAGACTATGTGTTCGCTTCCACGGTGACAGGTCTCAATATCTCGTTCAACAGCACCATCATCCTGCACGTCCTCGGCACCGATCTGAGCCCGGTCGCCAACAGTCTCAGGACCACGAACACCGATGGGATATTCGCGGGCCAGGCAGCGAACATGAAGGTCGATCTCGAGAACCTCGGGAACCTGGACGTCGACTCAGCGGAGGTAAAGTTCGTCGATTCCACCGATGGCACGGAGATCGTCTGGGACCTGGAGATCAAGGCCGGTAGGTCCGAGACCTGGGAGTTCTCGTGGACGCCCACCTCGGAGGGAACGCATTTCCTCAAGGTCATCATCGATCCGGATGACGACATCCGGGAGGAGAACGAGGCGAACAACGAGATCGAGACGATATTCACCGCCCACAATCCCCTTCCCGACCTCGAGATCGAGAACTACGATGTACCTGACCTGCTCAACGTCGGAGAGGCTGTGGAGGTCGAGGTGAAGGTGGGGAACTCGGGGTTCAACGTCCTCATGTCGAAGACCCACATCGTACTGTTCCAGATAAAGGGGGACGGATCGAGGAAGGAGATATCCTCGACCACGATCGCCTATCTCGAGGCCGGGGACACCAAGGACCTGGTCCTCGAATGGACCCCGGGCTCGCCTGGCAACGTCGAGCTCATGATCGACATCGATCCGGACATGGACGTTGACGAGGTTAGCGACAGGAACAACAACGTATCGGTGACGGTCCTCGTCGTGGAGGAGGACGACGAGGGACTCCCGCTGGGTGTCATCGGCCCACTGGCCGGCCTGCTCGTGGTCACGGTCTTCCTCGCCATCCTGTTCTCCAGGGACCTCTTCGCGAAGAAGGTCGGCAGGATCAAGGGAGCTGTGAAGAGGAAGAAGAAGGTGAAGGCGGACGGGAAGCCGGACAAGGAAGGAGCCAAGGAGAAGGAGGGACAGAAGGAGAAGGATGGGGCCAAGGAGGAAAAGGAAGGGGAGAAGAAGGTGGAGGAGGGCGCCGAGGAGGCGAAGGAGAAGGAGGATGCCGCCTCGGGGTCCGGTTGGATCAGGATCACCGAGGAGGAGGATGAGGAAGAGGGGGCCTCGATAACGATCTCGTCGGGTGAGGAGCCCCCAGAGGAGGAGGTCGTCGACGTGGTGGAGGTGGAGGAGATCGACGAGATAATGTGATATCGCCGACCTTCGGTCAACGATTATAAAAAAGACCCGGCCTGTGGCAGGTTCAACGCCCGGTTGCCAGTGGTGCCGATCTGCAGCATTGATGTAGTGCTTGAGAGAAAGGTTAATATAAACAGAACATCTCATTATTTACCGGTATGGCGGAGAACTACAACGAAGAGAGCATCCTCATCGCGATCAACGAGTTCGAGATGTGGAACCGGAAGTTCGAGGCCCAGAAGGCGAAGGTCAAGGCCGCTTCCGGTGCCCAGAAGGAAGAGGAGCAGACCGAACTTGCCAGGATCAAGCAGCATGTCCTCTACTACGAGCAGCTGATCCGGGACATGAAGAGGCAGTACTCCCCTCCGTCGATCACGAACGTCATGAAGTGATCGCGGTATTGTGGCCCCGTTATCGTTCTTTTACAAGTGTCAGATATCCATTTCGAGCAGGGTTTCCCCCGTTCGTGGGAATCCAGTGTTCACGAGCTTTTACGTTACTCCCATCTGATAGTCTTCAGGATATCAACATAACCCGGCGCGTTCTTTCTGGGGCGGGGAGGGGGCAACACGGCGAACGGAAAGGCAACAGGGTACAGGCACCAGGTCAGTGATGACCTGTTGAGGGCTGTCGACGAGGGCCACGGCCTTCTCGAGAACGTGAACAGACGGGACATCTTCAGGTTGATATGCTCGAACCCGGGGATCAACTACAGGGAGCTCATGAGGAGGATCGGCTGTTCGAACGGCACGATCTCCTACCACCTGCATCTCATGGAGAGGGCGGGCATCGTCCGCTGGAGGACGAACGGCAGGCGCAAGGAATACTATGTGGGAGATCTCAGGTGGGGAGGGATGGCCCTTTCGAGGATGCAGAGAAGGATACTCGTCTTCCTGGCCGAGAACCCCGGACTCTCCCCGGTGGAACTCAGCGGCAGGCTGGACATATCGAGACAGTGGGTGTCGCAGAACCTCGGACTGCTCAGGGTGAAGGACATCGTCGCCTGCAGATCGGTGGGAAAGAGGAGATACTACTACGTGACCGGGAGAGGGATCGCAGAGTGCTGCGACATGGGGGTCGACATGTGAAGCGGCAGGTCTGTGACCTGCTCGATCATGCGTACTCCGGCACCATCGTAAAAGAACCGTTCAAATAAGGTTAAATAGCCTTGAAAGGTATACTTTAATCCGACCGCAAGGTGGACAATATGTCAAAACTGGGAGCACTTTTATTGTTTTCAGGCCTGGTTTTGGTGATATCCCTCTGGTCCTGGACCGGGGGGGTGCAGGGGGTATCAGCGGAGATCGACCTTTCCGGTGATATCGTCAACGGACATGTAGGGCCTGGTACGGAGATCAACATCACGGGGCACGTTCACGAGAACGGTAGCAGCCTGACAGGCGCCAGCCTCGAACTCAACATCGTCGACGTCTACGGCAGTTCTCTGAAGGTGCCTGTGACTACCAACGGTACCGGAGACTTCGTGGAGACACACACCTTCGAGAAGGAGGATTTCCGGGGGAGCTACAGCCTCGTGCTCAACGATCCTGTCCATGGAGGAGGTCCGCTCGGAGGAGGGACCTCGCCCACCTATCACATCAACCATACAACGATCTCGTTCATCGGGATCGTCTTCGATAGATCCAACTACCTTGAGGGCGAACAGGTCCGCTTCAGGGTCGTGAACGATCAGAACCTCACCGGAAGCCTGTTCACCGACTACACGCTGGCCCTGTGGCGCAACGGCCAGGATACCGGCCTTTCTGACACATATACCGAAACAGACCCGTCGGTCCTCGACTTCGCCCTCGGACCGGGCCGGTACAGTGTCAATGTCTCGGACACGGATACGGGATATTCGATGGACGGATACTTCTACGTCTCCGAGGCCGAGCCCCTGTCCGGCGAGTGGGCTGCGATGCCAGGCGGTCCTATCAACATCAGCTTCATCTGCGCACCTGACCACGACTACGACGTGGCTCTGCACTATGCGTCGATGACGCTCATGGTCGAGGAGCAAATGACCACCGATGACCAGGGCTACCTCCATTTCGGCTATGAGCTTCCGGGATCGATCGGATCGGGCAAATATCACTTCGTCGTCTCGGACGGACCCAGGACGATCCTCAGGCGCACCCTGTCGATATCGAACCTATGGGTCGAGATCGAGGTCAGGGAGATGAAGACCGAGTGGATCGTGCTCGATTACCTTGTCCACGGGACCGCCGATCTGACCGACGTCCTGTTCGCATTCCACCACTTCGAGGAGGTCGTCGAGGACGGGATCAGGAGGAAGCCCCAGGAGACCATCGAGTTCGAAACCTCGGGCGACCCCTCGGGAACGTTGACCGTGACGGTGCCACCCGAGGCCCTGATCGGAAGGTACGAGTACTACGAGGGAGACACCCTTGTCGAGGGCAACTACTCCTATTATGTGGAAGCGGTGGCCTCGAGCGGAATGGACGAGGGGCTTCCGTGCATCATGTCGCTCCCGAGACCGTTCCTCGAGCTCGAGGTGGAAGCCGACCCGTTCGTTGCCACGGGCGGCAACATCGAGGTCACGGGCAGGGCCTACGGGACGGGTGTCGCAGGCTACTGGATAGCGGCCTCGGAGGGCATCGACCAGATCCTGCCCTCGGTTGAGCCTGCTGGATACGATTTCATGGGTGAGCCGATCTATGTAGGCAACGATCCGATCATCGGGGCGGAGCCCTTCTTCACCCTGATGCCGATGGAGGCCCCTGCCCCCGGCACGAACGTTGATATCGTTCTGTACGAGGTGACCGACGGCGGAACGAGGGATGCCGAGGCGGCCAGGCTCGATGAAGTTGTCACCGATGAGACGGGGATGCTGTCCGTTATCATCGACCACGGCATCGACGGATATTATATCGTCTCTATGGAGACCGTTCTCGCACTGAGCAATGCAGCACTGGTCGAGGTGGGACCGAATGCGGCGATAATGATCGATACCCGCGATGTGTACACCGTCGGGGATATCGAGATCCCGATTACGACCAAGGGGAACTTCGCCACCGTTCTCTACTATCAGCTCACCCTGATGCAGCGTTCCGACTGCCTGCCTGCCGGCGAGGACGGCGGGTCGAGCACACCATCACCAACGGTCCTTGAACAGGGTTCGGTCGATTTGGGGACCGGAACGGTGACCCTCAGCTTCGACCTAGGGGTCCCCGGAAGCTACAGCCTCGAGGTCTGGTCCTACAGCAGGGGCAGGGCGGTCGTAAAGGGATGCCAGTTCGTGGTCCTGATGGAGAACCTCGTCCTGCTGACCGAGGGGGCCATCGCCGATGGCGGCAAGCCGGGGTTCATCGTAGATTCCTCGGACCTTGACAACCTTACCTGGACAGCGGCGGCGGAAGGGTTCGGTGCATCCGGCGATGTGGCGACGGATGGGACTTTCACATTCGACCTTCCTGCGGATCTCACAGGCGCCCTGGAGATAAAGGGGTACCGGGATGGGATTCTCATATCCAAGGGAAGCTTCGGCCAGCCGGCGATCGAACTGAAGGTGGTCCATCTTGGAGGGGAGCCCTCCGAGATATGGTACGAGGCGACCCTCGACGGCATCGGCGTACCGGTCACCGGCGTCTCTGGTGCCACCGTTCTCACCACCATCGAGGTGGCGGACGATAATGGCACCGTGGTCTTCAGCGGCGAGAGGGAGGACGACTGGGACCATACGTTCACTGTCGGCAACCTGTCCGAGGGGACCTACTCGGTGGCACTGACGTTCACGTTGTCATACGACCTCGGGTCCCAGGGACACCTGTACGAGACCTCTTTCACGATCGAGAGCGACGATCCTGTTGTCAAGCCGCCGGTGGTCACAGAGGAAGAGGGCGCTTTCAACAAAGGCTCCGAGAAGGCAGCCGTCGGACTCCTGGCAGCTCTCGTGGTCCTTCTGATCCTGCTGTTCTTCCACTACCGCTCAAGGAGCATTAAGCTCCAGGACGATGTCTACGACCTGCAGGACCAGCTCAAGAGGAAGGGGATCAAGCAGCAGGAGTACGAGAAGGAGCTGGAGAAGCACAGGAGGAAGGTACCTCCGGTCCCCAAGGATATCCCCAAGGAACCGCCGGCGAAGAAGGATGTGCCGAAGCACCACCTGATGGACCACCTTCCGCACATCCGGAAGAAGGAGAGGAAGCAGACCGAGAGGGAGAAGATCATCTCCCCGGAGGACAGGGAGAAGGCCGCCATCGTTCCCGAGATCGAGGCCGACGGTGACTTCGAGATCGACGACTTCGACGAACTGGAGATGGAGACCGACGATCATTACGCGGCGGCCGAGAGCGAGGTCGTCTCCGATACGTCGGGCGAGACCGTGACCGCTCCGTGTCCGACCTGCGGGAGTCCCATGGACATTCCCCCGAAGAGGCCGGTCTACATGAAGTGCGGATCATGCCACTTCGAGTTCATAGTTGAGTAGCTACCTTTTTAATGGCTTCCGGCCATGGCCTGATCGATGATAGGAAGGCTCGAGGACCGGTCGGTCCTCATCGAGGACGAGGGCGACGGCAACAGGCTCCACGGGAAGGGTTCGTACGGCCAGCCGATGCCAGGCGGGGGCCTGGAGCTCGACCTCATCGAGGCGGCATATCTTCTGGAAAAGGGCAAGCTCGATATCATCGACGGGCCGGGCGGGGAGCAGGTATCGCTGGAAGACCTCATAGGTACGGGGCACGCGGCCTCGGGAAAGTTCGAGGTAGACTATATCGTTTATCGCGACCTCAGAGGTAGAGGCTACCTGCTGAAGGACGCGCCCGAACCGTTCGACTTCAGGATGTACGAGCGCGGAGAGCATCCGAAGCGAGATCCGTCGAAGTTCTGGGTCCTCTCGCTTCCGGAGAGGGACCCGTTCACGTTCACCGAGCTGGCCGACCTTATAGAGGAGGGGCGGGCGACGAAGAAGCGCCTGCTGGCGGCCATCGTCGACGAGGAGGGGGACATCACCTATTACACTGTCTCGAAAAGGGTGTTGAAGGGAGAGGTCCCGTTCAAAGATGCCGGCGGACCGATGACGGCCTCGTTCTACGGCGACAGGGTCATCATCTGGTCGGATGAAGCGGACCCGCTTTACAGGCAGGGGTTCATCGGAAAGAGGCTTGGTCCTGGGTTGCAGATCTCGCTTCAAGAAGCGGCGTTCCTGATGGAGAAGGGTGTTATAGAGATCGTCGATGCCGAGAGCCAGGAGCTTATGGATGAGAAGTCATTTGGTGCGCGGGCGGAGGAGGTCCAGGCCGATTTCGAACATCGACGGAAGCTCTACGCAGACCTGAAGGGCAGGGGGCTCATCCCGAAGACCGGTTTCAAGTACGGGGCGCACTTCCGCGCCTACCAGTTCGACCCCAACGATGATTCGCTCTCCGAGATGGACGACAAGGCCCACGCACGATACCTGGTTCACGGTGTGGACGCGGAAGAGGAGACGACCTGGCCCGAGGTCAGCAGGGCGGTCCGGCTGGCCCATGGAGTGAGGAAGGAGATGCTGTTCGGCCTGGTCGGCGACGAGATAGCCTATATCAAGATCGAGCGGATAAGGCCCTAGACCGGATCAGTTCCGATCGCGGGACCGCCTCCCGATCCTTATCTTCAGGTTCTTGTCCAGGAGCACGATGATCAGTCCGAAGAGGATAAGGTTCGCCAGCAGGTAGATGACTAGGACGGTGGTGGGAATCGGCTCGTCGGTCGCTTCCAACGAGCCTGCATCGCCTCCGATGATTTGATCGTCCTCGCTTAACCCACCAGGGCCGGCCGAGAGGGTGACACTGGCTAGAAGACCGGATTCGAACGATGTCAGGGCGCTGGTAAGGTCATCGATCGCATTCGGATACCGGTCAGGGATATCGTGTTCCTCACCGGTCTCGGAGGTATCGGTCCATTCAGGTCCCACCCCCCATGGTATCGGGGTCCCATTGAAGGTGGAGTTCCAAAAGGGGAGAGAAGTGATGTTCACGCCGCCATTGTCGTCCTCTCCGGACACGATCATGGAGCGATGATCGAAATTGAAGATCGTGTTGTTCCTGAAAAGCATCGTCGTGGCGCTGATGAACGAGCCGTTCGGTGCCGTACCGATCATGATGATGAAGGAGAAGTTATCGAGGGAGTTCACCCCGTTCAAACGGTCCCGGAGCGACATGTTACCTTTGACGGCGAGGAACGAAGGGTCCGGAACGGTCGAGTTCATGATGAACATGCTGTTGACCTCCAGTTCGATGACGAGCGTACCTCGTCGAAAGGTGTATGAGAGGTCCATGTCCTCGAAAGACAGGTTCCCGACAGGGCCCTCCCCGCCCCCTGAAGGTACCATAAGTGGTTCGTCAAGATCGGGTGCCACGGGGACGACCACGGGTTCGACCTCGAAGGATGTCCTCGATATGAAAAGCAGGACGATGATCGTCAACGCTGACAGGATACCCCATATCCTCATGTATACCGGTAAGAAGCTGTGCCGGCGGCATTGATATACTGATTGGATATCTTTTTTTACAACCGGCGTGGGTCGGGCGGTCTTCGAGGACCGATCACAGCTCACCGATCAGATGCCTCGCTGTAAGACGGATCGCCATGGAGCTGTCGTACTGGGGCTTCCATCCGAGATCGGCCAGGTAGTCGACGGATAAGCGCATCACCTTGACGTCGCCCTTCCATCCGGCGCCTCCCTTCACGCCGCCGGTGTAGGTGTAATTGACGCTCGCAAGACCCATCTCGTCCGAGACGATGTCCGCAAGGGCGTTGACGTCGATGTAGTCCAGGGAGCCGATGTTGTAGATGTCGCAATCGGCCTGCCTGTTGTCCAGTGAGTGCATCATTCCGTCGATGCAGTCGGAGATGTAGAAGTAGGATTTCAGCTGCTTCCCGTCGCCCAGGATCTCCATGGCGATGATCATCGCCTCCAGCCGCCGCAGGGACCGGTCGGTCCGCCAGTCGCGGGCCAGCTCGCTGGCCGCCCGCTCCAGATTGCCGTTGAACTCCTCCAGGCGACTTTCGAGCTGGTCGAGCAGAGCCAGCGCGTC
>JANQNJ010000012.1 GCA_028279645.1 Thermoplasmatota archaeon | reverse complement strand
TAGATCAGCCCGATCATGAGGATCAGAAGGATAAGCTCGACGACGATCATCCATCCGAGATCGGACCTCGTCTCCATGGCATCCTCGATCTCCTCCTCGAGGACCTTCTCACTGGTGACCCCCGATTCCCTGAACGATATCCTGCCCTCCAGATCTATGATCACGATCATCGGGGTCTCCGTCACCTCGAAATCTGTCGGGATCGACGTGCCAGCAGCGAGAACGAACGACCAATCGGCGTTGTACTCGTCCCTGAATTCGTCGACGTCGTCCTTTGAATCCCCATGGTACACGTCCAGGGTGACCATCAGGATATCATCGCCGAACTGGTCCTCGATATCGACCAGGATCGGCATCTGCGCCTTGCAGCCTGTGCAGTCGGTGAACATGAAGTCCAGGACGATGACCCTGTCACCGATATGATCCTCGAGATCGATGCGCTTCCCGTCGATGTCCACCTCGTCGAAGGTCGGAGCCTCATCGCTGACGGTTCGGGTAAGTGCAATGACGGGTATGACGATCAGCAAGGCGATCGTGATAATGATTATGATCTGCAGGACGGTCCGTGATGCCGTGGTAGGCTTCGTTCCCATGCAATATCTCCGTAACTCGATCGCCGATTTCGGATATAACCCCTTCGTTGGAGGTTTCCCCGCCGACATATGTAGAAAATGATAAGCATCCAAAAGGCATTGTCATCAACGGGAGAATGCAGTTCGATTGCGATGGATGCGGAGCCCACCTGGAGTTCGATGCCGACGAGCAGGCGATGAAGTGCCCATATTGCGGCACCATGGTACGAGTGGAAAGGGTCAAGGACCCGATAGTTGAACATCGCCTTGACGAGGTCCCATCGAGGACCGGATGGGAGAGGAAGGCGACGACGATCAAGTGCGAAAGCTGTGGTGCCACAACGGTCCTCGGTGTCGAACTGGCCGATGAATGCGCCTTCTGCGATTCGCCCATGATCAAGAGGCTGCCGCAGCACGAGGACATCATCACTCCGGAGAACCTGGTGCCGTTCAGGATCGACCACGACGAGGCCAGGACCCTCTACTTCCATTGGATCGGCCGCGGGTTCTTCAGACCAGGGAACCTCAAGAAGGTCGCCCGTCTGGACAAGCTGAAGGGGATATACACACCGTTCTGGACCTATGACTGTCACACCTATTCGGAGTGGACGGCGACCAGCGGCGACTACTACTACGAGACGGAGTCCTACACCACCTGGGAGAACGGAGAAAGGGTCAGCAAGACCAGACGGGTAAGGAAGGTCCGCTGGTATCCGTCCTCCGGATCTCGAAAGGGGTTCTACGACGACCAGCTGATAGTGGCCTCGAAGGGTATCGACTACCACCTCATGTTCGAGATCTACCCGTTCCACCTCGACGGTCTTGTCACCTACAAACCGGAGTATCTCAGCGGATGGCTTGCGGAGGAGTACTCCATCGGAGTGAGGCAGGGATGGTACATCGCCAAGGACAACGTCAAGAAGGACGAGTACAAACGATGCGGGAACGACGTTCCCGGAGACACATACAGGAACCTCAATGTCAACACGAAGTTCAGCGACATCACCTACAAGCACATACTCCTGCCGATATGGACAGCCTCCTACATTTACAAAGGCAAGCTGTACCACTTCCTGATCAATGGACAGACGGGTGAACTGCACGGATACAAACCAATCTCATGGGCCAAGGTGGCAGCCGTTGCGATCACAGCCGCGGTCTCCGTCATCGGGATAATAAAGCATTTCTGGCTCTAGGTCGACCTCGCATCCACCAACCCATCTGAATGTATAACTTCCCCGGCCCGCGTACGCGCGGCCGAGCAAACTGTTGAAGTAGATAAGGATCACAGGGACAGTGCCGATGCTCATCCGATATAGGAGACGCTGGACCTGTCGAAGCCCTCCACGAGCTCGATGCCGACGCCGTCCGGCTGCCAGCCGACGTAGGGGAATGCCAGGTTGGGGAAGAACTGTCTCGGATCGGCGGCGACCTGCGTCGTCAGATGATCATCTCCGAACAGCTGCCGGGAGATATCGAGGGCGATCCTCCTGACCTCCTTCTCGTCGAGGAAGCCCAATGTGTGGATGTACTCGTGGAGCAGGACGTGGAACACGTAGGGTTTGTACAGTTCGGGGTCGGTCTGTCGGATACGTTCAAGCGGGATCCTGTTGATGACGATGACATTCGACCCGACGTAGTGGAACCCGCCGAAGAAGCCGTTGGGCTGATTGCCGAGGTTGGCGAGTCCGAGCATCAGGCCGCCCCGGCTCCTGTTAAGCACCCGGCGTACAGCCTTCTTCACGACCTCGAATATGTCAGGCAGGCTCTCGGCCTCGTCCAGCAGCTTGGGGTAGTTCGGGCTCACTGACCATATCATTCCTCTTCTCAATGAAAAGGTTTCTTCCGAACAGGACACCCTGGATCCCTAACAGGTCAATGAGGAGCCTGTCCAAGTCGATCATCATCCCCCATCTCAATAAATGGATATACTGCATTTTCGGCTGAAACTTCATATATGCAACAAAGGATTGACGACCAGGTGACTTGAAATGAAGAGGTATAAGAAGATCCTAGTTCCCGTTGACGGTTCAAAGATGTCCAAGATGGCCTTCGAGCAGGCCCTCGAGCTCGCCAAGATCACCGAGGGCGAGATCAAGGTGGTCCATGTTCTGGAGCCGCACTTGGGCATGGTCGACCCGTTCGAACCGTCCCACATGCCCACGGGAGAGGGCGTCAATATCGACGAGAAGGGTGACATCGCCGAGATGCTGCACAAGTACGTTCATCTCGGAGAGGAGGCCGGAGTACAGATCACGTCCGAGGTCCTGATCGGACATACTGCCGACGAGATCGTCAAGGAATCCTCGAATCACGACCTAGTGATCATCGGCAGCATGGGGCACGGGGCGGTGGCTTCGTTCTTCCTCGGATCGAACGCGGAAAAGGTGTCGAGGCACGCTTGCTGTCCTGTTATGCTTGTGAGGGAGATCGGGAGAGAGTGCAAGATCTAAGATGAACAGATCGAGCTCTACGACGACCAAGAGCTTCTCCTTAATTCAGGAACCAGCGAAGGCTTCATTCAGCTTCATCGCTCATTTCATCGCCGCATCCACTGCGGCCTTCGCATGGATCTCGAGCGAATCGAAAGCAGGAACGTCGATGTCATCCGGACCGACGAGCATACGTATCTCGGTGCACCCGAGTATGATCCCCTCGGCACCCTTGCTCTTCAGCTTCTCGATGATCTCAAGATAAGCCTTCTTCGACTCCTCGTGTATCACGCCGTGGACCAGTTCGTCGTAGATCACGCTGTCGATGAGCGTTCTCTCGACTGGTTCCGGAACAAGTGCCGTCACTCCGTTCTGGGCCAATCTATCGACGTAAAAGCTCTCGTTCATGACGAACCTCGTTCCCAGCAGTCCGACGGTGGCCAGACCCTGCTCCTTTATCTTGTCAGCGACGCAATCCGCAACATGGAGGACCGGAGTATGCAGTCCGCCGCAGACATCGTCGTACAGCTTGTGCATGGTGTTGGCGCAGATCAGGATGACCTCGCAGTTGGAGTCCTCCAACCGGTTGCCTCCGTAGATCATGAGCGACGCGAGCTTCGACCAGTTCCCTTCACGCTGCAGCCGATCGATGGTGCCGAAGTTCAATGAGTACAACACACATGGTGCGGTATCGTAACCGCCTCTCAGCTCGTTGGCATACTCATTGATTACAGAATAGTAATCCTTTGATGACTTCCAGCTCATACCTCCGATGAGTCCGATGATCTTCATTGCTTCTCCATCTCCTTACCTGTTGAAATGGTTTTCCCGCGCTGCATCTCCCTCGCTCCGAGCTCCATCAGTGCATAGAGTACAACAGCAAGCAGCAGAAAGACCACCTTGCCGTAGAACAGCGCCCTGAACCTGGACACGAGGATGACGCCCATGATCAGGGTACCTGCTCCAAATATCATTGGATTGAGCCCCATATCGTTACCTTTGTAGAGATACCGCTTGATGACCCTTCTCACCACCAGCAGAAGGGCAGCGACATACATGGCGATGATGATCGTTACCAGAAGGTTGATGACGAACACGCCGCGAGAGAACTCCTTGCCGGCGCCGGCCTTCCAGAACGAGGCTCGAAGGTCCAGCTCCATTTCGTCCTCGCTGCAGAGCTCGGTGGAACTGATGCCGTAGACCATGATACAGTCCTTCTCTCGCTCATGGTGTTCGTACCCTAGAAGATGGAGGACCTCGTGAACGGAGACCTGCTGTATATACCTCATGTGCTTGGCATCGTCATCAACGTACTCCTTGGTCGTCATCATGGCCATGGAGGTCTCCATGCTGGCATGACCGTAATGAGCGAGCCCGCTTCCCAGCCAGTTGTTGATCGATCTGAAGGTGATGATAAGTACGATATCCACGTCGTATCTCCTACGGATATCATCTCCCACATCGATGTCGTGATAGTCATTAGTGAGATATAGGCCGTTCTTCTGCCGCACGCCGGACTCGTTGAACAGCTCGTCGACGATGATGGCATCGAATATCCCGTGGAAATCGTTGAACGCATCTTTCGCGATCTCGGCATCTTCTCGGACCCTGTCGTCGGTCATCATTATTCCGACTCGCACCCTGCCCGGACCGGCCTCAGAACCTATAACGATCAGTGAGGGAATGATGAGCAGTACAACGATGGCAATGACATCGATTGGCGGCCTCTTGACACTCCTTTTCTTTTCGACAGACTTACCCACTGGATGCCACCTTGAATGAGAACGTCTCAATGCTCGTGCCTCTCGCTGAGCATCTTGACGATGAAGTAGATGATAATGCCAGCGACGATGCCTCCGACGATGAGAGCGGGACCGAGGACGCCCGATGTCAATCCCAGGTCCATCCATCATCACCTTCTGATGGCTCACTCCCACTGCACGCGCTGAACGAGATCGGTCACGCCTGCAATGATGAGCGTCCTATACAGGAGCACGAGTGCTTGAGCCCGTGCATCCACTGCCGTGTCGTTATCCTTTAGAAGATCGAATACCGTATCGAGCTGTTTCCGAACATCCTCGACCTCGTCAGCCCCGATCCCCTCCCTGTGTATACGCATGAACTCCCAGAGAGTATCGTACAACTGGGTCGCCTGGTTACGTACAGCCATCTCAGACCCCTGAAGAGCCGAGCTGACATAGGCGGTGTTCCCGAGCATGCCCAGGGAAACGGTCAGACCGTTCACCAGGATCTCGGCGAAGCTCGCATCCTCCTTCGTGAGGATCTCCTCCGCGGCATTGATCGCTTCCCCGCCGGTGTTGAGGAGCCTCGCCAGCCTGTTGAAATCCGCAGCCTTCGAGGTCGTCTCCAGCGAGTTCATGAGCCTCAGAAGGTCTGCGCTGGTATCGAGCATCAGCTCGACGCGCTCACCGTTCGGACCGTCGATATCCTCAGCGATCGATCTCAGCGCCTGGAGCGAGCTGCGCATACGCCATATCCCGTCGATGTCGATATCGGAGATCGAGGCCACCAGCTCGCCTTTGTACACTTCGGGTACCGCCATTCGCAACATCACCATCCATGCATCGTCCGCCCGTCGCCACCTCCCCGTTCGATGATATGCAGGTCGTGGTTAATAACGTTGTTTCCGGGAGGATATCAAAGGTAAATGAGCATGGAGCGATGGATATGCCAAAGATAGAACCGCCCGGAGGAGCCCCGAGGTAGACCCTGTTCAACGATAAGCTATAACAATGAAATGCGGCATTAATCCAACGATGATCGGCGGCGAGGAGACCTTCGACATGGGTAGATGGAAGCTCTACCCCGATGCGTGGAAGTTCCTAGCCGCGCGTGTCAAGCTCTTCATGAACTACCACAAGTACGTCACCGAGCTTGCCGGCCGCATCGAGAGGGCGACCTCCACGCGGTTCATCGACTGGGTCGATCACATGGTCCTTGCGGAGGAGGACTTCGATACGAAGGTCCTGACCGATCTCGGCTTCACCGAGGTCAAAGATGAGCGGCTCATCCAGGACGGCCGCCTGTTCAGGCACGAGGGGAGTACGATATTCCCCATCATCGTCAGGCCCGGCGGCATCGAGGAGCTCGCCATCAGGGTCGGACATCTGGACAGCTTCACGAAGACCCATGCGACAAAGGACCCGAAGATGGGCAGGAGCCACGCCCCGTTCTCCCATGTCGTGATGGCCCGCCAGGACTATTTCATCTTCTCGGCGGTGGAGAGGAACGGATACAGCGGGTTCGTCGTCCAGCCCGAGACCGACATGAACCTGTACGAGGAGGCCGTGAGGTTCTTCAAGACAAGGGAGACCAGGAAGCGCGGTCTGGAACCGGTGGACAGGCTCGGCATGCTGAGGGACCTGTACGAAACGGTGGAGGACAGGTTCTCCGGCCTTTCCCGGCCCAGGTTGACGCAGGCCTTCCTCAGGGCGGAGAGGGCGTTCTGGCTCCGGCGAAACAAGGCAGGCCGCATCCAGAAGAAGAGGCAGGACAACCTCGGCCTCGGCCTGGCCAATCACGATCATCATGCCTTCCGATCGTCCAGGGAGAACATGGTCGACCTCCTGGAGCTCCTCAAGCTCATCGGCCTTGAGGAGAGGGAGAGGTTCTATGCCGGCGACGAGGCCGGATGGGGGGCCCAGGTCCTGGAGAACGCGGAGGCCGGATGCGTCGTCTTTGCCGACGTCGACCTACTGCCGAACGAAAAGGATGTGAACCTCGCGGTCGAGCCACTCAGACAGAGCCACAAGCTGGGAACCATCGGCATCTGGTGCGCCCTCCACGGCGACTCGATCTTCACGGCCGGTATGCACCACCTCGCCCTCAGGGCGAACCATGCGGCCCTTCGTTCGGTCCTGCCGCGCCTGAAGGTCCCTGTAATGGAGCCGTTCTCGTACTACGATCATCTCAAGCAGTCGTTCACCGAGGGCGACGGATGGATGGCGCTGAAGAAGAGGGCCCGTTCACTTTTCGAGGCCGAGCAGCTCATGAACGAGCAGTTCTACGAGGTCAGGACCTATCCCATCATGGGCAGCCATATGGAGATCATAGAACGGAACGACGGCTACAAGGGTTTCGACCAGGACTCCGTCGATACCATCATAAGGGATACCGACCCCCGGACCAAGCTGTCCCAGTACTGAGCTCCAGAGGCGCCTCCCCGCATCCTTTTATATACGTTCCATTCCCATTCAGCCCACAGGGTGTGAACCATGGAAGATCAACAGAAGCAGGATGGACCTCAAGGAGGCCCTGGACCACAGGACCGCCCGCCCGAGGGCGGCGGCCGGGGCGAGGGTCCTCAGGGTCATTACGGACAGGGTTCCGAGAGCTACGATAACAGGGGACCGCCCGGAGGTGGACAGGGATACGGAGGACAGGGCGGCTACAACTACGGTCCGCAGCAGCAGTATGGTCCGCCGAGAGAGCCATCAGGTCTCGACTTCATGAAAGGCAAGACCGGTCTCATGATGCCCATGGGCATCGGTCTCGGACTGATGCTCCTGGGAGGGATGCTCGAGAGCATCTCGACCTATTACACGAGGTTCAACGATTTCAGCCGAGGAACGGCAGGAGGACTGGGGATCGTGGGAGCGATCCTGTTCTACGTCGGAGCGTTCCTTCTGATCATGTTCTTCACCGGATTCGTCGGTGAGTATCTCAGGGCCAACCCCAAGGACAAGAGACAGCCGTACATACTGCTCGGATTCGCCATGATAATGGCGGCCATACTGATGGGCGTAGGTTTCCACTGATAGGAGCGGCAGTATCGAGGATCGCGGCCTCGCCTAGTTGCCTAATCCGGCCCTATCGTGGAATTGGATGTGCTTGTAGTATCCCAGATAGTTCCAGCGTATGAAATGGGCCAGACGTTTGATGTCCTCGGGGTTCAGATCGTTCTCCTTGATCAGGTAACTCTCGGTCGTCGTAGTGATGGTCATGGTCTTTTGCGTACCGCCTTTGGTCTCGATCATGGTGATGGTGTTCCAGGGAAAAGACCATCTACCTGACCTCGTCGAGAGACGGAAGTTGTCCACCGAGATCCCTTCTGCATCGACGGTAACGTCCATGGGCAGGAACTGAATGATCCCCATGATGATGGCAATGAGCACAAGGACCATCTCGATGATGAAGAACTCCAGGATGATGAATGTGTCCGTGATCGTTGTCAGGAATATGAACAACCCCAAGAATATCATTCCGAGGCCTTGCTTCACCTTCCTTGAATTGATAACGAAGACAGCCGAAGGCGCCTGGACCTCTTCCGGTCCCGGCAGCCCTTCAGGCAGGTATTCCTCGCAGGCGTAACAATACCATCTCGAATGCTCCTCTATGTAATGGGTACCTCCGCTACAGCTCGGACAGTTCAATTCGATCACCTACTTGTACGACCAACCCAGGGTGTCGTGGAACTGGATGTGGCGGTAATATGGTATGTACTCCTCCCTGACGAACTTCAGGATCTTCTTGAGCTCCCCGGTCTTGAAGTCCTTCTCGCTGATCACCTGGTCGCCCAGGGTCGATGTCAGTGTAATGGTGCGATACAGCCCGCTCTTGGATGTTATCATGTGGATGGTGTTCCATGGCAGGGTGTATTGGCTGCCCTGACCGACCGTCGGCCTGGAACTGTTCACCGAGATCCCGGCCGGGTCGACGATGAGCCGGACCGGCAGAAGGAACAGGATGGCCGATATCAGGCAGGCGATGAACATGATGAAACGGGTGAGCAATGTGATCATGAGCAGATACGGTTCCATCGTTAGTGTTAGGAGAGCCAGAAAGCCCACGACGATCAACCCGACGCTGTAGGCGATCTTCCTCGATTCGATGACCATGACCCCGGTCGGCGCCGGTGCGGTCTCTGGTCCCGGCAACCCCTCCTCTAGATATTCCTCACAACTATAGCAGTACCATCTCGAATGTTCCTCGATATAACTGGCCTCACCGCTGCAGCTCGGACAGTTCAATTCGATCACCTCCTATGCAGGTTGTGAATTTCGGTCGACTGTATTTACGATTTGTGCAATAATCACACCAAATAGAGAGAATAATACTGACCAAATGCTCGAATTCTCAATCTGTCTGGAAGACCTTCTCGAAGCAGAAGTACGGTTCGACGTTCTCCGGGAAATGGATATGGCCGGGTTTCCGTTCGTAGCCCTGCTTCGTGAAGAATGCGAGGCTGCGCGGGTTCTCGCTGAACGTATCGAGCCGCATGGAGGTGCAGCCAGTGTCGCGGGCCATCTTCTCGGCGTGCTCCATCAATGTTGAGGCAACCCCTAACCGTTGATGTTCGGGATGTACGACAAGCCGGTGAACGACGAGGTACTTCCCGTCGATGTCGGTCCACTCGACATCACGGTACTCGACGTCGCCCTCGTAGGTCAGGGATATCGATCCGACGATGACATCTCCATCCCGGGCAACATGCAGCATATCCTTCTCGATGTCCCACTTGATAAGATAGTCCTGAGGATACTGCTCGTTCCACTGATGGATCCCTCTCTCGTTCATATCGGCTATGGCCTCGCGGACGAGGGCGAGCACCTCGTCGAGGTCCTCGATCACAGCGGTCCCGATCGTCAGCATCAGTCCTCGTCCCTCCCTCCGCCGTGTGTGTTACGCCAGCTGCCGATCAGCTTCCAGGTGATCCGGTGGCCGAGTATCAGAAGAAGAAGGATCAGAGCGGCCAGCATGAGGACCGATGGTCCGAAATGCATCATTGCCGCTGCGAACACGGCGACGACGACGGCGAGAACGATCAGCTCGATCTTGATGGAGAAGTACCTTGGATCGATCATGTTCCATCAGTTCCTTTCACGTTGTATCTGAGCCAGACGATACCGTTCTTGAGCTTCTCGAAATGGAATAGCTCCAGCCTCATACCCGCTCCCTCGACGAAGGCCTCGTCGGTATCGAACATCGTCTTCGATGCCTCGCCTCCGACCGCGTGGGGGCTGACGAGGACGGAGACCTCATCCACGAGACCTCGTTCGATAAGGATCCCGTTCAGGGTCCCGCCAGAATCGGCCCGTACCGTCTCGACGCCGTATCTCTCGTTGAGCATCTCGAGTGCCATGGACACATCGACCTTGTCGGGTCCGCACACGATGTGGTCGATATGCCTTTCCGCGAGGTAATCGAGATAATCCACGGGCGTGGTCTCCGACACCAGTGCGACATAGCCCTTCCATGCGCCGAACTGCTTGAGTATGTGCCATATCCGGACGCGGCCTCCGCTGTCTATGATGGCCATGATGGACCTGGCGTCGTCAGGCCCGGTCTCAACCGGTTCCATATCTGCCGGGGTCTCCGGCGGGATCTCCTCCATGGTGCTGAGGATCGTGTCGCTCCCGGCAAGGGTCGCGTCCTCGGACCAGGTGGAGACGAGGCCGTAGTAGGTCTCCATGTCGATATCGAAACCCGTTATCCTGCCGTCGATGCTCGTCATGTTGTGGACTATCACCCTTGGTCTCATCGTCCTCCACCTCGATCGTTTTGATACGGTCCCCTATATCCATTAGCATGATAAAAAGCTGTTCGGGAAGAAGTGGGATAGATCCCTCACTTCATGTGCTTGCGCTGAAGAAGGATGCCGGTCTGGAAACCGGTCCTCTCGTACAGCTTCAGAGCGGGCTCGTTCTCCGGGATCACGTACAGGATGGCGAACTCCTGGTCCTTCTCCTCGGTCCACTCGAGGAACCTGTCCAGGAGCATCTTGCCGATCCCCTTGCCGCGCTCCCCTTCACGGACCGCGAGCTCCTCCACCATGGCCTGTTCCTTTACCTTCAGGAGCGGCATTCGCTTCTCGATGGTGCCCTGGACCACGCCGACGACATCCCCGTTCCGTTCGGCAATATAGATGGCGGATTTCCTCGACCTGATGTGCTTGCTGAACATCATCCGGTACTGCTCCTCCACATCGTCGGCCAGGTCGAAGCCTGGACGGTCGGCGAGCTCCCTGTGATAGTCTACGAGCTGCAGCCATATCTCGAAGGCATCCTTCCAGTCGGCTATGCGCCCCTTCCTGATGATGACGTTCTCGCTCATGCACCTCGATCCTGTGTGGTCATTACCCGATCGGAGAGGTAGGTGCTCTCCCGTGAAACAGGGGATTACGTAGCCGTTATTAACAATTTCCCTTGAAAGTAGGCTAGTGGGGCTGGACGTATGGACCTTCGAGAGGTTCTGGGGAAAAATGTTAAGGGACAGCCGGGAACAGTTGCGATTTTTGATGGTTTCCCCTCGGCAGGACCTTATCTTACAGCCATTGAGGTATGATGGAAACGTTGATATCCGTATCAGGCGGTTGGTGACCGATATCATGGAGAAGCTCTACCTTGCCGATCATTACCTCAAGGAGTTCGACGCAGTGGTGCAGGAGGTCGAGGAGGACAGGGTCCTACTGGACAGGACCGCATTCTATCCAGGAGGCGGAGGACAGCCGTCGGATACCGGCAGGCTCGAATGGGATGGAGGATCATGCGAGGTCGAAGGGAAGCGCGATCGGCTCATCTGCAAGGGTGACATACCGCCTGCAGGGACCTCGGTGAAGGCCGCTCTCGACTGGGAGCGACGCCACCAGATCATGAGGGCCCATACCTCCCTCCATGTCATCGACGGGATCGCGTACAAGGAGTACAGCGTCGATATCACCGGGAACCAGCTGTATCCAGCACGCGGAAGACTGGACCTCTCCTTCGACAATATGACAAGGGAGCTGGCGGAGGAGATCATAGAGGCGTCCAATGCAGCTGCAAAGCGCGGGCTGCCGGTAAAGGCGTATTACATCTCCAAGGAGGAGTTCAGGTCCAGGCCTCAGCTCATGCGGGTGGCCGGACATCTATACGACAAGTTCGAGGAGTTCCGCATCGTGGAGATCGAGGGGTTCGACATGCAGGCTGACGGAGGCACCCACGTTGCCAACACTTCAGAGATCGGCACGATGGTCCTGTCGGAATACAAGTCGAAGGGAGCGAGGAACAAGCGGATCTACGTCGATCTCACCGATTGATCCATCCAGTCTGGATATCTTCAGAGGTCCATGACCTAATGCTGGACGAGTTCGATCATCTGCGGCCTGGACCCCGGTATCCTCCTGATCATACCCCTTGCCTCAAGATCAAGCTTGACGGTGGTGTAGTACCAGCTGATCGATCCATCGAAGCTTTCTCCAACGTGGTCTGCCACCTTCGTTCCGAGATCGCTGAAGGTCATCGGTCCTCGGGTCGTCAGCGACGTGATGATCGCTACCTTCACAGCATCGTACTTATCGACCTCGATGTTCACTCCAGCCTTGCCTTCCGGATGCAGTGTTATGATCCTATCAGAGCTCATATGAAGCACAAGCCTGTTTCCCGATGGTCTGACCTGTGTGGTGACGATATTTGAAAATATGGCCTAACCTAGTTGTTGTTGGCTAGGGGCTTGACCGTGGATGCCGATCACCAGCTTATCTGGTCGCAGGTATCGCAATACCTCTGATATCCGGACATTGCAGTGAACGGACGCCCACATCCTTCGCACTTGAGGTGATACAGGTACATCGACAGACCTCTGTATCGTGATCGCATTAATATATTGGTTTGAGAACATTAATAACTTTCGCTTTTTCGCCATCACGGGCAGGGCCTCACATTCCGAGCCCTGGATCTGCAATATGGCCCCCACCGATAAGCTGCACGCCACAAGAGGATGGATAGAGCGGCCGCTACCTCCTGTTGAAGTTGATAAAAATTGAAAAGCACCTGGACCCCCGATCCCGAAGGGGAGAGGGCGATCCAGGCATCAGGCGGTTATTTAGATTCGGTGTCCGGCCGTGCCGGACATTCGAGGCTCAGGACGGTTTCTCAGTACCTGCGTCTCGGGGGTCTGTGCTTCTGGAAACAATCCCGGCAGTAAACTGGCCTGTTGGGGTCGGGCTTGAACGGTACTTCGCAGTCCTGACCACAGTCGGCGCAAACCGCCTTGTGCATTTCTCTCTCTTGATACATTTTATTTCTCCTATTATTGGCCCGGATGGCCTTGGCCATCCATCTTGGGCGATGTGTGCAACAAAGTACTCTTATAAATACCTGTGCAATAGCATGATAAGGGATGATACAGGCCTAACCGCCCATTAGAGGACGTTATACCCTGTTTGAGTGTTCTCGAAGAGCCACGGACACACCACATAGCTTAGCTCCGGTTCACATCCTCACGTTGTGGCAGGACGCCATTCCTGTCCTCTGGATGTACTTCTGATGATATTCCTCCGCCTCGTAGAACTCGGGTGCGGGAACGATCTCGGTTGCGACCGGAACCCTGAACCTGCCGCTCTCCTGGAGCGCGGCCTTGGACCTTGCCGCCTCCCTCTTCTGCTGATCGTCGTGATAGAATATCGCGGATCGGTACTGGGTCCCTACGTCGGGCCCCTGCCTGTTGATCTGGGTGGGGTCGTGGATCCTCCAGAAGATCTCTAGAAGCTGCTCGTACTCGACGATCTCCGGATCGAACTCGATGCGAACCGCCTCCGCATGGCCGGTCCTGCCGGTGCACACCTGGGAGTAGGTCGGATCCTTCGTCCTTCCTCCCGTATATCCGACAACGGTGCTGATGACCCCGTGCGTGGTACGGAAGGCCTCCTCTACGCCCCAGAAGCAGCCGGCCGCAATTGTGGCGGTCTCGCTCATTTGCTCTCCTCCCGCTGGAGGTCCAGGGCGCACGAGTTGATGCAGTACCGTATCCCGGTGGATGTCGGTCCGTCGTTGAAGACATGGCCCAGATGGCTATCGCAGTTGGGGCACCTGACCTCGACCCGGACCATGCCGTGGGACCGGTCCTCCATCTCGGTGACGCTTTCATCGGTCATTGGAGCGTCGAAAGCGGGCCACCCGCAGTGCGAGTCGAACTTCGCCTCGGACGAGAACAGCTCGTGGCCGCATGCGGCGCATCGATAGGTCCCCTTCTCATCAGTATGCAGATACTCGCCGCTGAACGGCCTCTCCGTCCCGGACTCCCTCATCACGTGGTACTGCAGCCGGGTGAGCCGGTCCCGCATCTCCTTCTCGATATCGGTCGAGGTCTCCCTCGATCCCGCAGTTCCTTCCATTATCGACCAATCTGTTGATAATAGTATATATATGGAATCCCGACACGGTGTTTCCGAGGATCAAACAGGGTATAGGTTCTCCTCGGAAACAGAACCAGAGCTCAGGCTGGGACAGTTGCGTATGACAGTTTCCATGGGCAGTTGCCCGATCAATCCCGGACCCACTGGACCTGCGGTCCGGGCTTGAAATGCTCGCAGTGCATGAAGATGGTCAGCTCCTTGCCGACGTTGGGGCTGTCGGGGTGGCCGCACTTCGTCCCGTCGATGTGGGCGCAATCGAAGCAGGTCAGGTCGATAAGATCACTTCTCCGAGGGTTCTCCCTTGTTCTGCAGGTACGGTATTAACGTGATCAGATAAAGGACTGCTCCCGCCAATAGCAGGAATATGCTCGCAATGTAGACGATCTCACGCCCGACCATATCAAGAAGAGGGTTCCATGAGGACGGATAGAAAGGTCTGATATCCGAGTAGAGGAAGCTGTCCAATAGGATATGGACCCACGCTCCGATAAGGGAACCGGAGACCACAGCGGTCCAGGAGCCTTGTCTTTCGATATGGAAAATGGCAGTGATGTGCTCAATGAATCGCCCTAGCTTGAGCAGAACTATTGTTAGGATGAGAGCGAACACGGTCGCGCCGATGAGGGTATGAAGCGGACCGTGCAGTGGTTCGCACCCGGTGAAATAGCATACTGCAGTTCTGATGTCGATGATAACGCTCGACAGCAGCACGGCAACGATGTCAACGCGCTTCCGGAGCGCCACGCCGATGAACAGACCAGGTCCAAGATGGAAGGGGGTCAACGGAACGATCATCCCTCCAAGGGCCTGTACGTCATGGAGTTCTCAGCTCCATGATGTGTTCAGCCTCTCTCCATAGAGCGCTTGGAACGTCGGCATCAGCTCGGCCAGGCTCTCCCGGTCGATGCCGAACTTGAGGGTCACCACCTTATCCTGGGCGTTCAGATAACCGACGGTGACCTTCGGACCCAGGATGGTCCTGTCCTTGATATCGATGTGGTCGATGACCGAATGCGGGATGATCCATCCGTTGGAGAACTCGTACTTGAGCTCCTCGATGGTCTCGCACTGATCAAGGGCCTTCTGTGATTCGGTCAAGTATCCATGGGGGCTGGTGTCGATGCGGACAACGATCATCTCCTGACATGACATGAAGAGGAAATGGCTGCTGTTGGGGGCAGGTTTCGAGATCGGGTACCGCTTCTCGATGAGCTCGCCACGGGGAGCCTGCTCCTCCTCCAGATAATATTCGCAGGTGTAGCAGTACCATCTGGAATGTTCCTCTATGAAACTTGTTTCGTTCCCGCAAACTCCGCACTGCATATCATCGACCCTCGGTCACTTTCCGTTGTGATATCCTCTGTAAAGGCCGATCTGTATGAAGTGGTCGGCGAAGGCCTTCACGATATCCTCGAACTTCTTGTCAACCATCACAGTTCCGGTGAGGCCGCCGAACCCTCCGATGTTCATCTTCGTCAACCTGACCGTGATAGGGCTTTCCGGCGCTTCGTAGATCTGGAATCCGACCTCGTAGTATTGAGCAAGAGCTCCGCCGACAACGTTCCATCCCTTACTGCCCCTGGAGGCAGTTCCAGAATACGGGCTCGTCCACTGGATCTTGAACTTGTTCTGTTGGAACACACCCTGTACCACCTGCTTGGTATGCTCGATGTCCGCCTCTAGATAGATATCGGTGTACCTCATGTACGATCTCCCATGTCTTTCATTACCGGAACTGACCGGCCCTATTATTTCAATTACTTATGCCCCTTGCATCCGCAGTGCGCCCGCATCTCGTCGATGTCCCAGAAGGTGTTGAAGAACGACTCTATGGACGTCTCAAGCTCCCTCTCCCCCTCTGCTGTGATGGTATAGACCTTGTTCTCGTCCATCTCCACAAGACCGGCATCCCGTAGGTGTTTCAGCACTGGATAGAGTGTGCCGGGGCTCGGCCTTCGGCCCTTGCGCTTCTCCATCTCCGTGGCGATATCGGCCCCGTTCATGCTCTGCTTCTTGATCATCCAGAGGATTAGGAAGGACAGGAAGCCCTTCATATGGCAGTGCGCCGGATGACCGTGGCCGGAGTGCGGATGATTATGGGGATGACGGTGCTTTCCGAAACGCCTTCCCATGTGCGGACGTTCGTCCGGGATCATCGATCGTACTTATCGTATAGCCGATATTAAAGGGTTGGGTGGTCTGTTGGAGGATGTGAGTTCTATCGGATAACCGATATGCTTAAGTAGACGTTGTCGCATAACCGATATCGGGAATCCGATAGGTTGCTTTCGACAGATGTGACCTCCCGGGGCCCCAGGAGGAAAGAAGATGCATCACAGAGGATGTCACGGAGCGCCCGGTATGGGCCATGGACACCATCCCGGAAAGGGGAAGGGCCACTGCGGCTGCGGCCGCCACTTCCTCTCCCGGGAGGAGAAAGTAGAGAAGATGAAGCAGTACCGCGAATGGCTCGTCAAGGAGACCAAGGGGGTCGACGAGGCGATCGCGGAGCTGGAGAAGGGCGCCTAGATCGGGCGCCCTTCAGTAAATCTTTTTTACTGTAAACGGCGTTACCCGGTATATGGGAAGCGCCAGATTAGATTTTAGGAGACCTACCGGACTGATAGGTCTGATATTCATGATACTCGGTTTCATCGCCTACATCGTGGGCATAGTCCTGTCGATGAACTGGCTTCATATCGCGGCGATGTGGACCTTCATCGGGGCATCCATCGGCATGGTGGTCGCCCTGGTCTTCCTTCTGCTCAACTATTCAGCGGTCAAGAAGGAGCAGCGGTACGACGGCGGATACGATGACCGCGGTTACCGTCAGGATCACCGCCACGGACGCGGGCCCCAGCACTATCCGGAATACGGCAGAGGAGGACCCCAGCACGGCGGATACCAGCAGGGAGGATACGGTCAACCGCCCAGGCACGCCCATGGACGGGGACCGCAGGACCGTCAGGAGTACCGACAGTACGCTGACGACGGGTACGATGACGAAGAGGAGGATCATCATGTCCCTGCAGGGCATCACGGCCATGATCCTCAGGGGCATGGGTCCGGCGGCGGCCGGTTCGATCGCGGTCCGCAGGAGTGGCAGGAACAGGGCGGAGGTTACGATCAGGGCGGGTTCGAACGAGGTCCCCCCGAACATGGTCCTCATCACGATCATGACCATGGCCCAGGCCGGGACCGATATCAAGATGATGGGCCAGGCCCAGAAGGCTACCCGATGGACGGGCAGCGAGCCCAAGGACCAGAGCCTGTCCGCGGAGGTGTAACTCCAGGGCGCGGTGGTCAACAGGTGCCCGGCCACGGCGGCCAAAGCCCGGGCGCCGGAGGCCATATGGGAGGCCCTCAAGGCGACAGACCCCAGCCGTACAGACCGGCGGGACAGGCCGCCGAATGTCCCGAGTGCTACTTCCCCATGGACCAGGTGAGGGGAAGCAGGGACATGTACTGTCAGCGATGCGACAGGTACTATCCGGGACGCTGACCCGGACAATATAAAAAGGAAAATGATCGTTCTATTCCGCAGGGTTTCCCTTCAGAATGTTTGCCAGCACGCCCATGGCGGTGCCGGTCTCGAGCGGGATGTTCTTGCCTGTGAACTCGAGGTGTTTATCCGCCCGCGCCAGGACCGATCCGGGCAGTCCCGCCTTGCCAACGCCAAGCAGGTAGACCGCTCCGGACGGTACGACATCAGCCGGGATCCCGGCATCCTTTGATATCCTTAACAACTTCTTTCCGTCAGGGTGTGATGTGGTAGCGATCAGAGTGTGATCTCCCATTACGTTGATATCCTCATACAAGGAGAGCCGGTCCTGATCGGCGAGCTGTCCCAGATATTCACCGCCCTTGCCGACGTTGGTATCTGCGCTCACCCGCCGGACGACCTCTTCATTCGATCCGAACGGGAATCCGATGAGAGCGAGGTCGAGATCGAAGGCGATGCAGAGCGGGGCCGCCCTGGCAACGGCTCGCACGTGGGCGGGGGCGAGCTTTCGTTCGTAGGTGTTGTAGAGTCCCAGGACCGGACGAGGACGTCCCACGGAAACATGGTCGTCGCCGACGTCCCGTTCGATCGTTCTCCCAGGTTCGGGCGTGGTCCGGCATTGAACCTCACCCTCCTCCACCTCCCTCTTTAGCAGGGAAGAGAGATCGTCGGGCAGTTCGATACCGGATCTGTCCATGCCCTTGGCGATGTTCCTGCGGACCCTGTCCCTGATATCCGGTTCCTCGATGCCATCGGCCATGGCCAGTGCCTCCTCGAAGAGGACAGGATAGCCATCGATACCGTACTTTGACATCCTCCCCGCGAGGTAGCCGTGATACGATGCTCGATCGTGGATCCCGTCGAGGACCTTCGCTTTTCCGCACAGGGTCTTGATGATCGCTGCGGAACCCTCGGGAGGGATCTTACCCTTCCGGAGCTCCTTGGAATGGATCGACAGCAGCTTGTCCGCGACATCGCGCAGAAGGTCGAGGCGGTCCTCCACCGGTTCGATCTCTGTGATCCCGTCAAGTGCCGACTCGATGAGGTCCCTTCCCCGTGAGGGGACCTCGCGATAGACCTTGGACCCGAGATAGGCAAGCGACTTGCCCCGGACCATCGGGTCCCCGACCTCGAGTATCCCGGCCTCGATGCCGGATAGGTCTCCGCCCTCGTGCTTGATGGTGCCCGAGACCGAGCTCTTGACGATCATGACCATCTCGCGGGGGTCGGATGCGGAGTCTAGGAGCCTCGTCATCCTCAGGCTCCCTGTCCTGGTCATCCCCTTGATAAGGTCCTTGACCGCCTCCCTCCTTGGCTCCGTCTCTGTCAATCCGAGGACGACCGGGATGGCGGCATCGAGGTCGCGGGCTCCGCCCTTGACCATGTCCTTGATCATCCTGCCGGCGATCTCAGCCCTCCGCCATTGCGGTTCAACGGTGGAGGCGATCCCGATGGCGTCCTTGAAAAGTGATGCATCACCCGTGAGCTTGCCGACGCCGCTTAGGGTAGATGCGATATAATATGGATCCTTCATTCCTCTGGCGGCCTCGATGATCAGGCCGAGGTCCAGTCCCTCGTTGACGGCTCTCTTTGCGATACGGACGAGGCTTCTCGAATAGGAGGGTTCGTGCGAGGCCTTCAGCGATCCGATCTCATTCGAGATGTCCATCTTCCCCACGGTTCCGTCAGGCTCTGATCATGGTGAGTATCATCTTGAAACGTTCCACTGCAAGAAGGGCGTGTGGTTCGTTGGCCGGCATGATCATGATGTCGCCGGCCTTCATCCTGTGCTCGACCGATGAGACGGTGACCTCCGCCTCCCCCTCGATGATCTGCACCATCGCGTCGTATGGAGCGGTGTGCTCGCTCAGCCCCTCCCCCTTGTCGAAGGCGAAGAACGTGACCGTTCCCACCGGCTTGTCAATGACTGTCTTGCTCACTACGGCTCCGTCGTGATAATCGATGACGTTGCCGGTCGCTTCAGGGTTCGCTCTCAGGTCCATACGTCCACCAGAGGGCTTCCTGGTACTTGAAACCGGAACATCGTCCAGGAATTCCGAGCCGGTACTCTTCGGTGGCGGTGGCTTGGGAGCTGGTTCCTCTTTGGACACCCTGGTTCCTGTAAGCCCGCACTTCGGACACTTGAGCCTGGTATCGTCCTTGCCGATCTCGAAATCTGTCCTGCAACGGGGGCAGTCGACCAGCTCCGAATCCGGTCCAGGCCCCTTCGTTCCCCGTGGCATTCCCTTTGCCCCGCACCGGGTGCAAACGATATGTTTGTTCTCCGCATGGGCAAGGAACTGGTTACCGCAGGACGGACATCGGATGCAGATCGGCTGGTATGTGACCTTCTTCACCAGGACCTTGGTCCTGCATGGTCTACATTCGATCCACTCCTCGTCCCCCTCGAACGGGATCGGTCCCCTGCACTTGGGACAGCTCTTCATCATCTCCTTCATCCTCCTCGATTGTTAACTACTTTCAGGGACCGGTTCCGACCCTGGACCCCTCCTCGCTCAGTCGCCCTTGGGATCGACGGTGTTCCCCTCGATCATCAGGCAGACCGTCTTGACCTCGGCCCGGGTCCGGTGTTCAACCCCACGAGGTACAGTGTAACCCTGGTTCGGTCCAAGTCTGAACGACTCGTCCTCCACGTCCAGGATCAGCTCGCCGGAGAGGACGAAGAAGACCTCGTCCTCATCGTCGTGATGGTGCCAGTGGAACTCCCCTTCGAAGATCCCCAGCCTCAGCAAGCAATCGTTCACCGGCGTGAGGGTGTAGTTGATCCACTTCTCAGGCGTGAGCCTGACGTACTCGTTGACATCGATAACTACGGAATGACCCGATGGTAGGTCCATGTGATCACCTCTGATCTCGTGGCGTCCCCGCCTCAGATGATATATGGACCCCGGTTCACATATAGGTTCGTATCGCCCATTACCTTCTTCGTGTCAGGTAAAGCCAGGTTGTGAAGAAGGGGACGATGATGAGGATCGCCAGTTCCTCGTCGAAAGGGTCCTGGAGGCTGTTCGTGGCAAGATACCAGGTACAGATCATCACGGCCGGGAGACCGATGGCCAGCATCACCCGGATGATGCGGTCCTCGATGCTACCTATTCGAACTGGCATCCTATCACGGCCTGTGTTGCTTCTCTGTGTGTATCATGATCAGCCAACCCGATCGAGATCGGTCGAAGATGATAGCGTAAATCCTTATATCATCCGAACCGGGTCATCACAAAGAGATGGTCAACATGTCGGAAAATGTGATCGACGACACCGTTGGAAAGATATTCGGAAAACTGGGAATAACAGGAATGATCGCTGCCATCGTCACGATAATCTTTGGAGTGATCGTCCTCCTGGAGATAGTGACGATAGAGCTGATAGTCGGACTGTATCTGATCATAGTCGGTGTGATCCAGCTCATCGGCTATATCCCGGCCATAATGGCGAAGAAAAGGTGAGCCGGGCATCGTGTTGAATAGGGTCCTAATTGAACACCCAGGTCTCCGCCATGAAGTATGTGACGATGACCTGGACGATGATCCACAGAATGGCCATCACATTACCAATGGCGCCGGCGATCGTGGTCCTCTTGTCCCTCGCCTCGAGGATCAGAGCAAGGACCTCGATCCCGGGAGAAACCGTGAGCAGTGAGAGTCCGATCAGCGGATGATCGAAGATGAGCGCGATGCCGATCATGAAGATGCCGACCCCCAGGTAGAAGAGCGCATCATAGCGGCTTGGCAGCAACCCGTCCAACTCGGAGGGGGCCTGAGGCGGATGTAGGAGTTGCATGAGCGGCGCCCAGTCCCGATGATGAACGTTCTTGATATGAGCGGCGTTCGATATCCGGCCGGAATGCAGACCGTTCATTACCTCGCCCCACGGCATTGGGCCCATGGTCCGTCCATGGTCGGATACCAGCCATTCATCGCCCTGTCGATCGGGCGGTCGTTCCGTCCTCATCCGATCACTTCGTCATGGTCCATAATAATCTCTCCGTGTTGAGATCGATCTCCTCACCGGCTCAGAAGGCGTTCTGGTCCATCAAGCGCTTGATATCGAATATCTTCGTGAACGTTATCCCCGTGGTCGCGCCCTCGTCCCGCAGAAGCAGACCGGCAGGTTTGACGGACTCGCCAAGATGTCTGAGGAATCCCAACGACTCGTCGGGTGTGAGAGGGAATACCCTGAAGTTCATCCCCGGCTTCGATCGGTTGACCGATATCAGCTCCTTCTCCGCGAGAGCGTAGGATAGATAGAGATGGACCTCGAACCGGCCGGGACCGCCGGTCATCAGCAGAACGCCGTCCTCGGGACGTCCTATGAAGAACCACATCGGAAGATCGAACACGGCCTTCCAAAGATTACCGTAATCCTCTGTTGCATCCGTCCTCGTCGCTGTCTCTATCAAGGTCTTGAAGTCGTGGGGTTTCACATAATGATAGTATGTGGAACGGAGGCTGGCCATGGGCATCTCCCAGTTGTCGTTGACCAGGATCACATCGATGCCGTCCTTTGCATGCTGCTCGGAACTGTTTATGATCGATATCGGCGTCGTGGCGATCACCCATTGATCCCCTCCCTCGCCTACCATCCCTTCCTTCTTCATGAAATCGTTCAATCGATCGGTGCTGGTAAAGAGGAACATCGACCTCTTCCCATCCTCCAGACCGGTCATGACGGGAGCCTGTGCAGGGCCATCGGAGGGGGTAGTATGGGCTGGGTCCTTGGTGATATAGAACCATTGATAGGCGCTCAGAACCCGGGTGTGGATCGTGTCGATCAGGTGCTGATCGTTGGAATCCCGTGCCTTCAAGACCAACGAAGGAAGGTCGATCATTGCGTGCTCCCTCTCCACCGCTCTAACAGCATCCTCAGGCAGATACTGCTGGCATGGATAGCAGTACCATCTTGAATATTCGTCGACGTAGTTCGCAGGTTTACCGCAGTTACCGCATCTCATCTTACACCCCCGAGGAGATCATAGTTCGATATTATCATGGTTCAAATCTGATAAGGTTCTGGTCGTAGGCAATGACCAAACGGAAGATCGACCGAATTATCTGTTCTATTTCGGTTCGAGCGTCTTGATGTACTCGAAGCTCATCTCAAGATACGCTTTCAGCTCATCGGTCCTCTCGAGCAGGTCGCGGGGAACGGCGACATACCCTCTCATCTTCTTCCCGAACTGCATGTACTGCTCCGCATCATACTTCTCGATGAAGGCAGCATGCTCGTCCTTGGGGAGCCTGATCCCCAGCGTACCCTCTTTCGAAAGGTGTGAGAACATGTGCCCGTTGTGAGAGGTGTACGGCATCGTCTTTCCCTTGCGCTCGAAGCCTTCCACCGAGTTGACAAGCTTGTCGTACAGCTCCAATCGGTCCGAGGGTCCCGTATATTCCGCCATTGCTACCGCATCGATGTGATGGATGATGAGGTTTTCCCTCTGGTTCTGGACCTTGTCGGACCCTATTGATAACCTTCACTGACCTTTTTCCAATCGATCTTCGGGAACAGGCGTTGGGATCCATGGGACGCCCCGTCATCGATCCGGATCCGCTTTGCATCGAATCCCCGAGGGACCCTGAACATGTAGATGCGGGTATGTGGATCGTCCTTCGGATGGACGCTCTCTTCGAACTTGGCATATGACACGTTCAGATCGTGTATCTCCGCGATCCGGTGAAAGTAACGATCCGTACCAATGTACCTGAGATCAGAGCGATTGGTCCAGTTCTCGATCCTTAGCTCGATGCTGTCGGAGCCGATGTCCACTCTCCGTTGGCCCCGAAGATAGAACCTGACCTTGACTTGGTATAGATTGTCGTCCTGATCCCCATCGGAAAGGTTCTCGATGGAGTAGCGAATGGAATGTCCATCTGTCATGGTCACGTTGATGACCTTCCCGATGGTGTCTGTTTCCATGATGAACATGTCGATCGGTGCCGGTCTATACAACGAATAGAGACTATTTCCTAAGAAGATGATGTTGATGATCAAGATCAGTGCGATGATGCGCCAGTCCTGCCTATTTCTCTCCTCGGGCATCTTCATTCGATCACCTGTTCAACCTACCACACATGTTACGTCCCGGCCTTTCCTTCCGTTTTGTGACCGGACGGATCGATCCGTTCGTACTTCTTCCTCATCTTTTCAAGGTACTCCTGTTTGACGAAGTCGCGGACAAAGCCGCATTTGCCGCAGATCACCTGGTCTATCGTTGGTGTGAATATCGATGCTTTTACCTTGTACCGTGCATAGACCTCGGCGAAGTAGGGTTCTTTCGATCCGCATACAGGGCATGTATAATCCAGGTCCATTTGATACCTCCTTCTGAACTCAATCGATCAGGTCCGAATAATCAGGTGCGAGGTCCTGATATCGATGATATTCCAGCCGGTATTCCGAATAGCATCCGTTGCATCGAACCAGCTCCCATCCTTTGATGATGCGCTTTATCTCGGTCACTTCCCAATCAGTGGTCTCGTTATTGATGATCGAGTATTCGTTCACCGCGTTACAGTCGGGACACTGATACTTCAGTGCCTTTCCGACCCTTGATCGATACGAAACGAGTGGGATCGCGATCAGCATGAACATGATCGTCAGGAGCTGGCCGAAAGGTCCTTTAGGAGGCCTCATTCCCGCAAAGATCATCACGAAGACAATTGTTATCAACAGGATCGCTCCGAAGTGGATCGCGCGCATCCGTTTCAGATATTCATCGACGTGCATAGGATCTGACCATCAGCTCAGCGTCACCCTGAACCTACCGTTGCACTTCGTGCAGGTCGACAACCCCTTCAGGTCCCGCTTCGATCCCAGTATTGTCCTCGATCTGTACTCGTACTCGCACTTCGGACATTTCATCTGGTGCATCAGGTAGTAGTGGTTCTTCTTCGGATTGTACATGAACTCCGATGAGGCGAGGGTCTCCCGGTACTCTCCTGGAACGTCATTCTTGAGCTCGATGCCTTTCGCCTTCAGGCTGTACAGGATGCCGTCGAAGGTCTCCTTCACGTTCTTCTTGTCGGTGAACCTCTCGAATATCCCCTGAGTGAACACGAAGGCCTCCTCATCGTCCATCAGGATCATCAAAGGCACGACGGAGATGTCCACGACGAGGTCGTCCTCTAACCTTGCGACGTTCATCTCGATCGCCTCCCGGGAACCGGTCCGGGTAAGGTCTCCGAGCGGAAGAAGGTTCACCACGGTCCCGGTAAGACCGCCGCCGCGAACTGCCAGATGCTGGCCGTCGTCCTCGGTGTGATTGCTCATCTTTACCCTCAACCCGTTCTCTTCGGACACCTCGCGGAACACCTTCATGATATCGCCGACCTCGGTGTCCCTGATGACGCCCTCGACGTACATCTTCTGGACCTTGAGATACTCGATAAGATCTCTTACTCCTTCGCTCACGGATCTCTGCTCCAGGACCATTCCTTTCCTCCTTGCACATGATAATAATTTCAATTGATTATAATCTTAACGCTCTGATAACTGAATTTCAGGTAGATTCTGTCCCTAAGCTTATCATCTATTCCAAATGGGAGCTGGTGAAAGGTGTCGAACCCATGGACGGATGCGTCGCGTAAAATCAAGGCAAGGGAGAACGTCGACGGGAAGTTTTATAGCGATCAGGAAAAAGGCAATAGTTGCGGCGATTGCGTTTCCACCTGTCCCGCAGATGCGGTCACCATGGTGGAACGGTCAAAGGACAAACAGATTGATGAATACCAGTAGAAAGAACACGACGACGGCGATGATGATGATCGTTGAGGCCTTATCCTCCAACTTCCTCTTCGGGATCTCGGACTCGCGCATCGAACTCTCGATCTCTGATCGCTCGAATGCAGAGTACCTGTTCTGATCCATGCCTTCACCGTAGTCATAGTAGTATGCCAACGGAACTCGACTTGGAGGTCGCATAGTATCATCTCTTTCCTGTAGTGATCTCTTCAATGTTCGTGCTGCAGATGGAAGCAGCGACGTTTAGTCTATTCATCTGGATAGTCCCGCCTGTAAACGACCCCGAAGGCAACGGCCATTACGATCGTGATCGCGGTCCCATAAAGCAGGAACTCGCTGAACACGATCCGCTCGATCTCGTCATCCCCGATCATGATGTTCTTCATGACGTGGACCTCACCCGTCCTATCGAGCTTCATGTACCAGAGCTTCTGTGCTCCACCGATGGTACGTACCCATGTGATGTGCGAGTCTCCCTGCTCATCGGTGACGATCGCGGGATCATGGGCGTTGTGTGACTTTGGTGAGAGCCGATGGGGGAATGTGAACATCCTTCCACTGGAGTCGATCCTGGCATGATAGACGCTCTGCTTCTCCGAACTCTCATCCTGCCAGACTATGTCGTACCCGCTGAACCCGTCATAGGAAACAGCAGGTTTGTGAATGGAGGTGTTCTCTCGGACCATTCCGTTGTAACGGACACCCGAGCTCATGATCGCCGTATGATTATCGAAGGGATAGTACTTCAGTCCCGAGTCGTTGTTGTAAACGATGCCGATCTTGTCATCGGGACCGATGCAGATCTCGGGTGAATAGACCGACTGGTCATTTGTCGCCTTCGAGATATTGTGATGGTCGACAAGGTCGCCTGTCGGGTCATAGTGGGTCACGTGAAGGTTCTGGATCTTATAGCTGCCTAGGAACCATGGTGAATAGGTCCATTCATGCCCATAGCAGACGTAGATATCGCCCGTTGGGCTCATGACGATAGATGGATCGAAGTAATCGCGTCCGGTCCGGACATGGTAGGAGACCATGGTCAAGCTGCCGTCGATCACGACATGGACCAGATCGGTCATAGTGCCGTTATCAACGGTATAAACTACATTCAGCCGCCCCAGGCTGTCCACCACGGCCCTGGCATCGGATGAGATCCGATCGCCCGAGATCACGATGGGAGTGATGATGAAGGCCCCGTCATTGTCCAGCTTCGTGACGTAGATCTCCCAGTTGTCCGAGAACACTATCAGGACGTCGCCGTCGTGGGCCATGGCGATATCAGGATCGATCAACCACTGGGGCCTTGTCTCGTGTCTGGATGAATTGCCGGCATGGAGCAGCTTCTGCTTTACCAGCACCTTTCCATCGTTCGCGATCTTGTTGTAGTAGGTCCTTGCAGTTCCCTTCTTGATCTGCTGCCAGACAACATGGACGTTCCCGTCCTCGTCGATGGTCATGTTCAGGTTCTCATAGTCATACTTGTACTGATGCGTCTCGTTAACGCATCCTGATAATGAGACCATTATCATAGAGAGAAGAGCGACCAGGACCAGTATCTTCGGTCTGATCGTGCCCTGGACCTTTCCTCTCATTCCGCTACCTCCAGATCGATCGTTGAACGGCGTATCGTACTTACTCCCTCCCTTGAGAAAACCTGGAATATTGCGTTACTTAAGTTTATTGGTGATGGATTTGAATATTGTTCGATCGACGTCGGCGTGCCCTTTAGGCTGTGTTGAATCATTATTGAAAGGCGGCCATTCGATCACTTCTGCTAGCGTCTGGGCCGTTCGGTCTTCCCAGCATTTCCCATGATTAAGAAAACAATTACACCAAGACTAATTAGAAGGAATCCTAGCAATAGCTTTGAAAGCGATGAGTTGACTAGCCCGTCAATAAGAGATATTAACCCAACTATGACGAGAATATACGGAGTTGCGAAATAGTTGAATCGATCATGCTTTTCGGAGATTTCATCACCTATTATCCGCTCGTCGGGGCGGCTCGCTATGGTATTATTATTCGATATCCCCGACCTCTCGGGAATACTTCAATAATCTTAACGACCTTCTTCTCGATCCTGTATACAACCCTGAAATTGCCGATCCGAATCCTATACTTCGGAGGATCAGTACGTTCCATCAGTAAAATATCCGCACCGGATCTAGGTGTTATAGGATCCTCACAGAGGCATTGAAGACCCTTTCTTATTCGATTCTTATCCTTAGTCTCCAACTTGCTTAACTGCTTTCTGAAGGTTTCAGATGTAGTTACCGAATACATTACAATTCATCCAATGGAATAAATTCTTCAGTTTCCAGAATTCTGTTCCATCGCTCATCCAATTTCTTCCAAGCTGCATCGTGCAAGAGACGGTTTATGATCTTCTCGTAACTCTCGCCTTTTTCTCCATAAGAACGAAGTGTTTCCTTGGTCTCTTGTGAAATAGCAATTGTTGTTGCCATTATAACACCTATAGGTTCTATATCACTTATAATACTTATAGATTGCTTTAATCCGCTCGCCGCCTGAGTACGAGGCATCCACGGTCGGCTACCGTTGTTTTCAGTCGGTTTTCGCCGGGGCGGCTCGCTCTAATAGCATTTATTAATTATCAGTCACCGCCACCTTCAGACCTAAATTCGATATGATGCCATCCGTTTTCAGAAATCTTGACCCTATCACACCATTCCCTATGATCACTGGATGATCTATAACCATATACATCCGATCTGCATTCGATAGACAAATGGATGTCTTCTGTCCCATTATAATAAATCCTTATCATTAACTTCCGTCTAGGATGGGTTTCATTAAAATACCGCATTGAAAGAATATTAACTTCGTCCTCGTATTTTGAAGTTGATAATGAAATTGAGAAGTTTCCAATTGTTGTAATCCTTAACGCTTTTCCATAATTCGTGTTTATCATCTTGACTGACTTCTTATTGATATCCTTCATGACATCAGATATTTCTTTACTATTCATTTGAGCGACCGGAACATAGATAGTATATTCATTCGTAGCATTTGTCTCTATATTAATGCTGTATTCTTTATTGGACCTATTATAACGATAAGAATATTGGTAATAGTATATCAGACATGAATAAAGATGATAGCTATGACGATAGCTATAATCAGATGTCTATTAGGGCGTGGCTTCTTATGTAGATTTGACTTATGCTTCCTTAATAGTTCTTCACGTGCTATGAATTGCTCTGTTTCAATTTTCTTGGATTGAACTCTATCTTCCAGTGAATCCATTGGAAACATATTCTGTCACCGTTTAAATCCGCTCGCCGCCTGAGTGACGCCCTCCCCGTCCTGAACGGTCGAGGCGTCGTTGGGAGGTTGATATCCTCTCCCATGGGATTGGGTTTAAGCCGTTGTCCCCATGTATATCAACCCAACCCCTCCTCGCCTGGCTTCTCGACACCCAAAGGACGGCTGGTTCGGGGCGAGGCATCCACGGTCGGCTATCGTCGCTTTAAGTCTGCTTTCGCCGGGGCGGCTCACTTTGCTTTTTCATCTTGTGCTTCCAGACAAAAAATATGCCAATGAACATGGTAATGGCTCCAATCTCCCACCAAGATCGTATATACTTGAAACTCGGAATAGGATCCGCATTATCCCCGATACCATCGCCATCTAAATCAGAGCATTCGTTTGAATCGCGAGGAAAAGCATCCAACGAATTTGGACATCCATCCTTGTCGAAGTCTAGGCCCCATAATTCAATTCTACAACTGTATCTCTTGTCTTCACCTACATATCGAGATAAATAGATGTCCTTTTCATCACTACAGATCGCAAAATCTAAGATTTCTTGATTAAGTGTTACTTTTTGAATCAATTTACCATCATATAGTCGTTGGATTATGAATTTGTTAAACCCGATATACATTAAATGACTTCCATCTTTTGTAACAATCATTTTCACAGGCCAATCATAGAGTCTCAATGACCTAATCACGGAATAGTTTGCTGTGTCTAGGACTTGAATCTCATGGATATCTTCGAATGTTGTTGGATTGAGCCATGTATAAAGATATAAGTGATTATGAGTAGGTGAAAATATTAGATTTTTTATCGAATTTAGAGTGATGTTTAGAAATTGGAAGGAGAAGTTATGAATTAATGCCCAGGTCCGTGTGTTCCAGAAGCTAATCACGCCAGTGTCAGACGTCCAGCAGGCTAATCGATGGTTATCATATGAGAAGGTCAAACGTAATACGGCAGGACCATTTGTTATGTTCCAATACGTGAGGTTTTCAAGATATATTATTGAAAGACCGTCACCATGCCCAATTGCGAGTAATCGGTCATCATTGGATATCTCAATATCAAAAATGGTGTCGTTGAATCTAAACTCCACAATCTCATCGAAGGTTGTGGATTGGTAGAGCATCACAGTGTCATGATTACTAATCGCAACAAGGTCGCCCATTTTCGAATATTGTACTTCATCAATATCATCGTCATACTGAGGAAGGGATCGAATAACTCCGCTCTGTATATCCATTGCCTGTGCTGTTGAATACAATACATTACCGAAAACAAGATGAGTGCCATTTGTTGAAACATCAATTGCATCAATTCTGCAATCTTGAGAAAACACTGATCTCTCGAAGGAATAATATGGATTAGCATCAACAGTTACTGTGCAATAGACTGAAAGGGTAATAAGAAATATCGATAGGAATATTCCATGCTTTGTTAGCAATTTATCACCTTCTTTACATCCGCTCGCCGCCTGAGTGACGCCCTCCTCGTCCTGAACGGTCGAGGCGTCGCTTGGTTACGATATCCTCTCCCATGGGATTGTTCGTTCGATCGGCGCTTATACATCTCCGCTCCAACCCCTCCTCGCCTGGTTTGGCGGCACACATAGGACGGCTCGTTCGGGGCGAGGCATCCACGGTCGGCTTACGTCAATTATTCATCGTTCCCGCCGGGGCGGCTCGCTACGCCCGAAAATAGTTGTATTTACTTATTATTCCAAATGATAAACCATTTGCGGTAATCTCATTGTTCCAGACACCATTGATGTAATTAGATCCAATTCCAATATTCTCTAATGTGTCAATTTGGGCTCCATCCCAATAGTTCCGCCGATAAAAGAACCATCCATTTATTGAATTGGTACCGTTGAAAAATGTAATGTTCTTAATCGAGGGATTGTCGGATTGTACTATTCCCTCAATGGAAAAGTTGTAGAATGTCTCAGCTTCGATTCCCATATACCAATGAATCTTTCTTTGATATGCCGAATCGTTTACAAATAATCGAGGATTTGATATGTTATCGTTGTAATGAAATTGATACTCATTTGAGAAGTTGGAGTTTCCAATGGTGATTCTTATAAGAAAAGTTGAATTACCTAGATCTGAAACAGTTGTACTATCAACTGATATTGGGAGGGGAATTCCTGGAGTTCCTCCACTTGTACTCAAAATTATGGAGGTTCCCTCAATGTGTATTCGATCATTAGAATCCTGTTGTGAATTTATCATACTAAGATAAGATGCAGAGATTATGATCAGGATATTGATGATGACGAATCCAATTAGTACTCGCTTATTCAATTTCATATCAAATCAATCCTAGATCCGCTCGCCGCCTGAGTGACGCCCTCCCCGTCCTGAACGGTCGAGGCGTCGTTGGGACGTTGATATCCTCTCCCATGGGATTGTTCGCTCGATCGGCGCTTATACATCTCCGCTCCAACCCCTCCTCGCCTGGTTTTTCGTCATTCAAAGGACGGCTCGTTCGGGGCGAGGCATCCACGGTCGGCTTGCGTTAATTATTCATCGTTCCCGCCGGGGCGGCTCGCTTTGCTATTCAAGCACCACTCGGGTTATTGTAGTTTTTGTAGGCTTATAATATATTTCCATCACGTCGTCCTTTTTAAAAATGCCATTATTCTCTACATTAATTAGGATTATTCTGTCCCCACTGCTCAGGTTACCGTCATTATTCTGATCGATAATGGATATGAATTCACTCTCGAACGATAATTCTTTTGTTGTTTTATTATAAGGATCCCATTCATAATAGAAATAATCAAAGGATCCGTTCACTGGATAAAACTTGAACAAGATATCTTTGAAATTCACAGGAGGGGAACATGTAGTTACCTTTACTGTCCAGTTATTGGAAAACTTTTGAGCCCATAATGCACCTCTCGGGGCGTCATGAGGACGCCCAGAAAATGATACAGCCCAGTAATATAGGACCGTACAAGAAGAGATCAATAATACGATAAATATGACGACTATAATGATACTATAGCGGATATTTCTCAAGTATTCATTGCACTGATAACAATAGTATCGATTATAGTAAGCAATATGCCGCGAAGTTTTTCCGCATTTAGGACAGTTCATTAAATCACATTTTTATCCGCTCGCCGCCTGAGTGACGACCTCCCCGTCCTGAACGGTCGAGGCGTCGTTAGGAGGTTGATATCCTCTCCCATGGGATTGGGTTTAAGGCGGCACTGGTATTCATATCAACCCAACCCCTCCTCGCCTGGCTTCTCGTTGTTCGAAGGACGGCTCGTTCGGGGCGAGGCATCCACGGTCGGCTACCGTTGCTTTAAGTCTGTTCCCGCCGGGGCGGCTCGCTCATCAATGGATATCTATAATGATCATATCTTCCGAAGCAATAGATAACTCGTTCAATTAGTAGGATGAGCATCATGATCTGCAATATTAAGAATACAATGCTTAGCCAACAATATGTTGCATAGGATAATCCCATGAAATGGGCTTCCATAGCGATTAAAAGGAAATATGTTAGAATGTAAAATGACGTAATCACCGTAAGAAACATATTGAGATTTTTTCGTTTTCCGTTCGTTCCTCTAATGATGTATAAACCCATTAAGGTTAAAACCGGATGGAGAGAAAACATTGCAGCAAAGAAGATCATATCTTCAAAACCGGTGTCTCCAAGTAATTCTATTAACAATCCAGTAACGATGAAGGTTAAAACCGGAATAACAAGCGCAGAAATGAAACAGAGTAATCCATAAAGATACTTCTTTTTCTCGTTCATATCTATCGCCTTTCCTTAATCCGCTCGCCGCCTGAGTCACAATACAGCTTATATCAGCTATATTGATCTATCAAAGCAGTATATTATCTTCTATCATCTAATATAAGCAATATCTAAGATACCCCGCACTGAACTACAAGGCCTGTTAGTACAAGATCTATCCGAGAACAAGTACGGGGTATACACCCCGCACTATGCCTCAGACCAAGCTACCTTTTCCGCGTATCCCACCGCAACGGATCCTGCGCCCGCACATACGCACTCACCACCTCCACCCCCTGACCAACACTCCCATGATAGCACGCCGGCGCCCACAACCCCTTCGGACACCACATCCGCAGCTCCGGGAACCTCCTCCTCAGTCTCCTGCTGGACACCCCCTTCACCCTCTGCGCGATCACGCTCGGCGAAAGCTTAGGAGGATATCTGATGAACAAATGAACATGATCTTCGGTCACGGCGAGGTCGATCACATGTACATTCAATCTTCGGCATATTCGTCTGATCTCTTCGTCGCAGGCTCGAGCGATCTTGCCCTTCAGTACCGGTTTTCTGTATTTCGGTGAGAAGACGATGTGGTCGGTCAGGGTGGATGCTGTGTGGTTGTCACGTCGTAGCCGTAGTGGTTGGTTCTTCTTGGGCATTCTATGATTTCATGGGTGGAGTGAGGTATAGGCGTTGTGGAGCGGGGGCGGTGAAAGTCGATTAAGGATTCAACGAAAGCTATACATGATCAAGATATCTGCTCTTCACGCATTATCTTCTCTAACAGTTGTTTCGTCCTCTGAGACACCTATGAACTTGGCGATCCCTTTTCTTCGGTTTTCTACATACTTACGGTATGCATATTTGTGCAAGCTGCATGTATTGTACTTACCGCAGCTAGGGCATTTCACTTCATTTCCTAAGGTCCATTCACTCACTAGCCACACCGTCCTCGGAACATCTCGATGAGGGATAATGGGGGTCAGGTCCAAACCAACTACTCAGTTCTTATTGCACTACGCATCAAGTTCATAGACCATCTGAAACGTCCCCGCCTTCTCCCCCAATATCCTCGCATGCCTCTCCTTCGTAACTACGAACCCGACCCTGTCATAGAACCGCTTCGCTCCAGGATTGTCAGCAGAAACATCCAGCACTACTCTGTTATAGCCCTTCTCCCTAGCCATCTCGATAACCTTCTCCATGATGAAACCCCCCACCCCTTGACCCCTCCGATCACCATCAACACAGAGATTGCTGAGATAAAGCTCGGTCGATGAGATCTCAGTCGTCAACAACCTCTTCACAGCGGGCTCGACCACCAACCCGAGCTTCATCAGGTCCCATAGACCGAAGTTCTTCGAATACACCTTGCTTTCTGTGTCATGGTCCATCGTACTGTGCGTGATCGCTATACCGACGATCTCTTCACCATCGAGAGCAACAGAGATGTTCTCCTTCCCGAAGGAGTTGTTCCCGGCCATGATCAGCTTCCCGATCTTGGCCCGAGCCTTCTCCCTGTTCTTGCCAAAGATGAATTGCATCAGGCCGATGTCGGTCTCGTAAATGAGATCAGCGACATCAGAGACCCTGTGTTCTCTCGTATCGAACGGGATCAATTTCAAGGTAATCATTCGCTCCTTTCGTTATTCTCTTTCGGGGGTCCAGTCGAGGCTGAAGTATTGTATCACGGCTATCGGGTACTGCTTCGAACCGGACCAGATTGAGGTGCAGCTCGAACATCTTGATGAATATCTGGAACAGCACCATCAGGAAGATCAGGAAAGTTATCAGGATGATGAGATCGACGATGAGCAGCTGGGTCATGGTCGCTGTCCCAAGCGTGGTATATCCGACCCTGAACAGGGACAGGATCAGGGTCAATGCGATCGCTGTGAATCCGATCTGTTCCAGCAGCTCCTTGTCCTTGGTGTAACTGTACACGAGCTTCAGCTTAGGGATGTCGATCGGGGAGCCCAGATCTACCTCGTCTGTTTTCTTCTTATCCCATTTCACTTTCGAATTTTGACCGTCCACTTGTCCGGCCTTCTCCTTCTCTTGAGAGACGTTCTTTCTCTCCATTGTTTTAACCTCCTATTGAAATTACTTCCTCTATGGATCGTCAACGATGACCTTCTGACGCTTCGCCTCGCGCCAGACCTTGATCATGAAGCATGATACCAGCAGAACGAATATAGCACCTCCAACGATAATAGCCTTCTCCTTCACCGATTACCTCTCCGATCCGCTCTTGTTCCGGGAGTCCTTCCATTTCTTGAATATCCAGAGTGCCGCTCCGCCGAGGATCGTTCCGCCTACCAGCCCCACCCCGACCTCCGGCACCTCATATACAGCATGCCCGAAAGGATGGCTTCATCGTCACTTAATCAGTGGAGAAGCGGTGCTTCTTACAACCCCGGGATCAATCGACCCGGTGCTTGTACTCCGTCTTGATCTCGGTCCAGCCCGATGTTATCGTCGTCTCCTTCTGCGCCTCGATGAGCTCGGTGTCTCGAACGAATCGTTCGAAGTAATAGACCTCGACAGAGTCGTAATCGCCTGAATAGTAGATGTTGAACTTCTTATGAGGACCAGACCCGTCCCTGTAGACATCGTCCTTATCCACGAACTTGTGATAATCGCAGACGATCTCGAAGGAGACGTTCTCGCCGATCTCGAACCGGATCTGGTCCTTTCCATGGACGTAGTATTCCAGATGGCTCAGGCCAGGAAAGACGAACGAACGGTTCAGATAGAAGAAGACATCATCGTCGCCGAGAGGAAAAGGCAGGATCACGGTGTAGTTCTCGGACCCGTTCTCGGCAAGGTCCTTCGGGACCAGCGTGATCGAAAGATTGTGATAGCGGTCCGGTTCGTCGTCGTCATCGGAACCGATGCAGCCAATACTTGATACCATAAGTATCGAACATATTGTGATCAGGATGAACATATCTCGAAACCGCGATTGATCGATCATTGAACCTCCAGATCACACTACTTGCTCAGCTCGCCCCCCTTCCTCACCTGTCCGATGATGATGCCGCAACGGCGACAGAGCAAGGTCGGGATCTGATTGATCGGCGCCCAGAAGTAGGTCAGTCGAACATAGGGCTTCTTGAAGAAACCCGCTTTACCGATCTTCCCCCAGGCGATCGGATAACCTGAACCGACATAGCCATCCTCCAGAGGACCTCCACATTTGGGACATCGCTGGAAGGACGCTTCGAGCTCCTCCCTGTATTCCTCCCGTGTTTCCTTCTTTGAGATATCGATCTCTCCTGTGGATCAGACAAGTTCGTCCTTGTCCCTTACCTGTCCTATAACTATACCACAATGTCTACACAGCGCAGCAGGCACAGCCTGGATCGGGCCACCAAGTCCAGACAATATGATAAAGGGCCTCTTGACGCCGGACATCCTGTCGAGCTGGCCGTACATCAACGGGTAGCCTGTCCCGAAGTAGGCAAACTCCAGCTCGCCGTCGCACTGCGGGCACTTCTTGAACGACGCCTTGAGGATCTCGTTGAGCTCCTCTCGCTTCTTCGTCTTCTTCAGGACGGGCATACGATCTCCAGAACGTTCTGGTCATTGATGTGTCTTTTGCTCACCGCCCCGGCCCCCGCCCCCGCGTCTCATCGTGGACCTGATGATAGTTGTAATGCGCCCCTCTCTTCGCGTCCACAACGAACTCTCCCCGCGGGTCCGAGTCCATTCGCTGCATATCGATATTCAGTTCGAACATCTTCATGACCGTTATGAAGATGGTGAAGATCATGCAGGCCGAGAATACACGGTACATGAGATAGATATCGAACACACTATCAAAATCCCAGTATACATGATCGTTATAGTGCAACCAGTGCAAGAACGCCATGATCACAGTCAATATGAAGAATATCAGACCTGCAATGAACAATCCCTTCTTGTACGCACTGTATCTTTCAAGTAGAAGCATCTTCGAATATCTCACCTGGAACGGCTGTTCTTTGTTATCGCTCATTTTATTTCCTCCCGATTAATTGACCATGGCATCCGCTGGGACCTCCGGCCTTCTCCTCATCTCCCAACATCGGGATCGGTTGTCCCGGCGGCCTACCACAGTATGTCCTCGATCAGGCTCTCGGGGACCCCGGGCCTGTACCTCCTGATCATCTCGGTGAAGGCCTCGCACTGGCATTCGAACCGGACCCCGTAGGGGTCGGCATAGATCACCGACTCCTGTATCTCCCTTACCGCCAGCCTGTTCTCCGCCTCTGTCAACGCCCTCGTTCCGAACTTCCTTCCTCTGAGACCGAGCTGGAACTGGACCTCCTTCAGGCAGTCGATGAAGTAGCCGAACGGCCTACCCGTCCGCTCCCTCACCTGACCGCAATGGAGGCAGTACCTGTAGGACTGCAGCGTGCTGAGGTCCTCCCTCTTCATCGACGGCAGCCATATAGTCTCCCATGAGGAAATATGATCACAGATCAACTAAGGATCCCCCACGTATCCAGTTATCCCCCTGCTGGTATTTATTGTTGATGTTCACTGATATAAATCTGTTGGTCGATTTGCACATGTCCAGTACGTTTCGATGGGTTACGGACCGCGAGGCCTGGCGGCTGTATGCCGCCAGGCCGAATCGCCATCAATAATGGATCGTCAGGGTACATTCACAGAACCTCTTTACCAAAATATATATTAAAGAAGGTAACTAACTTCGATTCGTATGTCAGAGAGCGGGGAAGACGTCATCGTAGAGGCAGAGGTCGTGGAGGGAATGAACCTCAAGAAGGCAGCCCTGCCTGTCTTCGTCGTGCTCATGCTCATCCTTGCAGCGATGTGGGCGTACAGTCCCGACGACGGCGACAGCAAGGGCAGGAAGCTCCCCACTCACGGCATCAGGTCGCCGCAGGTGATCGAGCACTGGATGGAGTACCACATAGTCCTGGTCGGGTTCGAGGACGGGGTCATCGATGAGCAGGTGATGATAGACCGTCTGCCAACGGAATACAGGCCGGTGGACACGATCAGGTCGGCCATCAACGGATTCCCGCGGTTCCATGAGCCGCAGCTGATGCACTACAACTTCACGTTCCATACCGCACCCGACGAGTTCGCGCAGGACCTGTTCAACTACGCCGACAGCGTATCCGAATGGGGCGATCTGGGAGATGAGGGGCGCGTCCACATGGACGAGGAGAACTACGAGTATCTCAAGGAGTACGATACCCGTCCTCTTCACGCCCACCACAACCGCATCGTTGTCGACGAGAACGTCCAGTTCATAGACGCGGTCAAACTGGAGCAGTGGATCGATTCCAACCGCTCGAACTACGGCCTGGAGTTCGAGTCCAACTCCTATACCTACTTCCTCATCGACTCCTGGACCAGGATGGAATCCGATTTCGGCAACGTCCTGCCGGTGGACAAGTATCACTATTACAAGTTCTACGAGGCCGACTGGATACGGAGAGGCGTGCACACAATGAGGTCGTGGGGAGGCGACTACGGCTTCCTCTGGCTCGACGTCGGTGCGGCGCCGAACTTCTACGAGGTCGTCGACGACGACCTGATGTGGGGCTCAGCCGACGACGACCCGCCGATATGGGATATAGGCAATCCTGTTCCTGCTTATGCACCAGGGACGTTCAACGTCGACGACTTCAACGACAACAACGCCCGAGACCTTCACTACGCCCTGAACTTCCGATTCTCGCCGTCATACATCTACCATCCCGAGTTCGCCGACGAATACTACATCAACGCCCACGTTTACTACGAGCAGGGGGTTGTACAGGACGCCAGGATCGAGCTCGACTTCGAGGACATGATGAACCGTCTCAATCAATCGTTCCCCTGGTGCACGATCAACGGCGAGGTCCACATCTACGATCTGCCCAACGACGACCACGGGATGTACAACGCCCTGGAGCAGGGGAAGGAGGACGGCGGCTACACGTACGTCAACGCCCAGCCGGTCATCAGGCAGGTCGAGACGAACAGGGACCAGTACTATCTGGGACCGAAGGAAGCATTCAACATCTTCGCCGGGTTCGTCCAGTTCGAGGACAGCCATTATACATTTGCAGCGCCCGTCGCTCCACAGGGTGTGGCCATGAACTCGCCGGACGGGACGCCTTGGGGCGTGCTCCAGTCCAACAACGAGTTCCACAGGCGGACAGAGGACTGGGATGCTCCAGGCGAGGGCGTGTTCCCATGGACATCGACGGGAGCACACGAGTGCGGCCACTTCTGGGGCTTGCATCATCCCCATGACGGTTATATCAGGAGCCACGGCACGGACGGGACCGACGGCGACTACAGGAGCGCCCAGCACTGGCTGTGGGACCAGAGCGCCACGATCATGTCGTACCGCACCCACACATATCGATGCGACGGACTCGACATGGACCAGATCGCCCGGGGCCACATCATGGAGAACACCAACGACGCCCGGCGGAACGTCGACATAGTCTACGAGATGCTGTTATCCAAGGGCAGGAACGCGATCTCCGGACAATGGTATCAGGATTCCGAAAGGGTGCTCGGCCTCATCGACGAGGCCATCGACATGTACCAGGACGGTCTATATCAGCCAGGTGTCCTTCCGTCCTGGGAGGCGCTGAACCTGTCGAAGGACCTCATGTGGAGGGTATCCGACAAGCTCGATGTCGATCTCAGGGCCGAGCGCGTCGACCTCGAATGGGACGGCTCGAGCGACGGAGCGTTCCGCGACTACCAGCCCATCGATATCACAACGGACATGGAGTACCTGAACCTGACCGTGTACTGGAACAACACCGGTGGGACCGCCGACCTGTACGCCGGCTACACGTTCACCGACGGGACCAACGGCGCGCGCTACAATTATTATATCCAGGAGGCAGGAGAAATGGACTGCGTCGAGCATATTCAGATCGATCTCGACGACGACGGCATCCGGGACGCAGGGGAACTGTTCGTCGGCACCGGCAGCACCGACGACGGCGACAACGTCCCGTATCATGTTGTGGTGACTACAATATACCGAGAGTCGGGAACCTACTGGAAGGAGAACGGTCTGAGCTCGTTCTAGTAAACGTCGATATCGAAAAGTTCGTCGTAGCCAGCGTTCATGATCCATTCGGAGTATTCCTCTCCAGTGTGGGCCTCGAACACCTCTTTGATCCTGTCGGAGATCTCCTGCTTCAAGGTGATGGTCACCTCTCCTTCGACCTTGCCCTTGAATACGGCCTTGGCCACCTTCTCATCGACCACCTCGACCGTGCCCTTGCCCAGCGTGCATCCCGACCCGATCTGAATACCGTCTATCAGGCATGATAACGACGGCTTGGTACCGGTGTACACGGTCACGGTCTTGTCGAAGGCGCTGGAGCCGAGCTGCTCACTGGCGAGCTGCCCCATCCTGTATCCCAGCACTACGTACGGTCCGACATGCCCGTGGAACTTTCCGATCAGCTCGAGGTCCGCTTCCATGATGCATCACCTTGTATCTGATGTACAATCGTTCCGTCCGTTTTTAATCTTGCCCTGAAACCGTTAGGCGGAGGCGCGGGTGCAAGCTGCATTCAGGCGAGGGTGTATTTGCTTTCCCGGCATGGGTCAAAGCGTTTTCCAAGCGCGGGATCCGTAGTGGGCGGGTCCCAACTGAATGCTAGCATGGGTGCTAGCGTTTTCCAAGCGAGGGCGTCGTCGTACGCCGATCTCTTATTAGATAATATTAACAAGATTTGCACGAGGCCATTGAGGAGAGCAGCTCCACCTATCGGTTCGATGTCCGCTTCTATCCTGTTCAACGGATCTTAATCCTGGAAACCACGCAGCCATTCGATGGCGGCATCCCTTTCGTCGAAGTTCTTGACGAACCACCCTCGATTGGTGCAAGCGGTCTCATAGAAACCGACTGATTCCCTTCCTTTGTGATCGGTCGGCCGGATGGTGGCGACCCTCATCGATCGCTTCGTTTCCTCGGTGGAATACCCTTGGCAGACATTGAAGATCTCTGTTACACTCACCTTGATGTCTGCATTTTTCATATCAGTGAGGAATAGCCAGACATCCTTCTCGGCAGCGATCTTGAAGCATTCCTTCTCACTTGCCCCCACCTCGGCAGCGGTCACATAGCCAGTGAAGGTCTCTTCGATTATGCCTTCTTCTGGGAGATATCTTACATTCCATGCCATGATAACATCCCCATTAAGAATCGGTTTGACAGGTTATTAATCTGTCGGAATTGATATTTATATGCTGGAGATCGTGACGCTGACCGTTGGGCGGGTCCAAGCTATATGAAGCATGGGTAGAGAAACCGCAGTTTCTCTAAGGAGAAGCCGAGCTTACACTAATCGAGATCGGCTTCTCCCACAAGCGTTTTCCCGGCGTGGGCGTCGTCGCCGCGATATCATTAAATATCCATGAGAACCAATCCATTCCGGCTCACAAGAGAAGGGGGATCTACAAGATGTACAAGTACTTCGTCAAGCTGAACTTCGACAAGCAGCCGTACATCGACCTCGGACAGCCGAACACCGCCAAGAGGAACCGGCTCCCGAAAGTGGGAAAATGGCACCTTGTCGCTATTGAGGATAGAGTGCTCTGGGGGCACTTCGCACACGACGGTCTGCACGTCATAAAGGTGCGTCCAACCGACTCCAGGGAGGAACGGAACGAGTTCTACGAGGTCATGGAGAAATGGATGGGTCCAGCGCTCGCAGACCGCAAAAAGCGCTTTATCACCATAGAGCCCACAAAGATGTACGAAAAGAACGTCCTCGAGTTCAAGCTGATCTAAGGAAATCGGCCCCAAACGGCTGTAAACTGCCGTTCCAGGCGTATGTCAACGATTGACATACCTGTAAAAAACGACCAAACGATTTATAAACGGTGCAATGTATTAATTTATTAGACCAAGGAGGCGCTATGTTGGCAGAAGCCCGTAGAACATCGGTTCTGAGCCTCATCGTCGCAGCTCTGGCTATATTTATTCTGTTCAGTCTAACCGCCGCAGCGGATGAAATCCACGTCGACGCCGGCGCCGCCGAAGGCGGCGACGGTTCTGAAAACAGCCCGTTCCAGACGATCGGGGAGGGGATACAGGCTGCCGAGGATCATGATACGATCCAAGTTCACCAGGGAACCTATGGTGAATCGATCCTCATAGACAGACCGGTGACCCTCCTCGGTGACGGAGCAAGATCGACGGTCATAGAGTCGGACGCAGGGAACATCGTTCTGATCACGCATGAGGATGTGACCATTCAAAGCATTAGTATCGTACGCCTGGACATTGAAGATGGAAGGGGAATAAAGGCCGTCGATATCAATGACCTCTTCATCAAGGACGTTGTCATCGATGCCGGGTCCACCGGGATCGATCTCGATGACTGTGCAGAGGTGTCGATAATCGACACGGTCATCTCTGCAAGCTCATACGGCATCTACGCGAAGGACATCGACGAGATCACCCTGAATGGCACCGAGATAAGGGCAGCGACCGGATTGTTCCTCTGGGATTCCAACGACCTGATCATCGATTCGACCGAGTTCGAGGTGATCATGCCCGAGGGGGAGGAGCAACCCGACGATCTCGCATGTATCGATATGCGTCGCATTGATACCGGCTTTATCCAGAGCTCGAGCTTCACTGGTGGCGCATTCGGCATCTTCGTTTACGATGCCTCGGACCTTGACATCGACGGATGTACCTTCAACGATCATGATGACACCGCGGCCTATCTGGAATGGGCCGGTGGTACGAATTTTATGGGATCAGAGATCAGTGGATCGAGCGATGGCGTTCATCTGGCCTATAGTGGACGGAGCGTAATCACAGGCTCAAGGTTCAAGGACGTAGATGAGGCCATCGAGCTCTTTCAATCGTCACAAACGGTCATCAGTTCGAACGTCCTGGAAGGGGTCGAGACTGGCATCGACTGCTCCAGATCCAATTCTGTCTCGGTCTATGATAATTCGATCACAGGGACCGCGGAGGAGGATGTGGGAAGAGGTATCAGCCTAGTGACCTCGTCCATGAACATCGGATCGAACACGATATCCGATATCGAGATCGGTGTCAAGATGGCGTTCTCCACGATTTCGTATTTCGATTCCAACGTTATCCACGACACCTCGCGAGCGATCATGGCCGATAGCTTGGGAGGTTCCGTCACCGACAATGAGCTCCGAGACAACGAGTATGGGATCTGGGCCGAGGAGATATCCGCCATGACGATGATGGGGAACGAGCTCTCATCGTCCACCGTTGGGATGGAGATAGGGGAGATCAGATCCTCTGTGATCAACGACAACTCGTTCACCGGCATGTCCCGCGGGATCAGGACCGTGTCGGCCATCGATGCCACCATCAACGACAATCGGTTCCAGGACATCGCCCTCGGTTCGATCAAGATCTCATCGGGCAGCACCGTGACATTGGATGACAACGTCTTTACGTCGGGAGGTTACGGTATACTTATCACATCTGTCAACGGCGTATCCATCGATGGTGCCTCGTTCTCGAACATTGTTCACGATAAGTTCGATGCCATTTATATCGACAAGAGCATCGACCTCGACATTTCGGAGATAATCATAGAGGAGAGATCGGACGGGATCAAGATAATAAACTCCGATCAATTGGACCTCGATGAGATCACCATCACTGTCCCGGAAGACCAGGTAATTGCGGATTCCACAGGTCTGGCGATCATCGATTCCATCGGGATAACTGTCGATGAGGTCCATGTGAAGGGGTATGGGACGGGCATCTTGCTAGAGGACGTCGAGGCTGCCACCATCACCGGTGCGGAGATCGACGGAGGCAGTTTCGGTGTGTCAATGACCATCGGAAGCAGTGTCAAGTTATCATCTGCGATTATTGCCGAAAGCAATTACGGCGTTTCCTCCACATCGGTGGACGGCCTGAATATTGTTAAAAGCACGATAACGGGATGCAACATCGGACTGGACCTGGCCACGGTGACAGACATCGGGATCAATGGGAATGATATCATCGATTGCACAAATACAGGAGTCAAGATCGACAGGGCAACCGCGGGAGCGATCGGCTACAACACCATAACTGGTAGTGATGGCTCGGGTCTGGAGATATGGGATGGGGAGGGGATCACGCTCACAGGGAACGTCTTCCGGGAGAACGACGTCGGTCTGCGGGTCGATAAGGGAGCCACCTTGATCGACAGGAACGAGTTCTCGGGTTCAGGCTCTGCTGGTATCAGGCTGAAGTACGAGGCCGACGGATGTACGATCAGCGGAAATACGATCACTCAGAACGGGGACGGCATCCATATCGACGGCTCCGATGACCATATCATCACCGAGAACATCATCCACAAGAACCAGGTATATGGTATACGGTTGGAGGATGGCGGAGGTTCCGTCATACACGAGAACGCGTTCCTCAATAACGGCAACGGCACCATTGCCCATGCCTACGACAGCGGACCCACGAACAAGTGGCGGGATGTTGAAGGGAACTACTGGTCGGGAAGGGAGAGATCGACCGATGGGGGTTTCGCTGACAGCGTCGTCTACATCGACGGCCCAGCCCTCGCTGCCGACTTCAGACCCTTGAGCCTTATCCCTGATCTCAAGATCTCCGACGACGTCGTCGCTATAGCTCTTCCGGATGTAGGCGGCGACCACACCGTATTCGACTTCGGCACGTTCACCGCGTATGCCGGTAACGACCAGGAGCTGGTGTGGAAGGACAACGGCGCGATCATTTCGACGACGAGGACCTTCACGCACGAGCTGGCACCCGGCGTTCACCGCCTCGAGGTCTCCTTATCCGGAGTTAGGCACAGGTATGCTTCGGATACCATCACGTTCCATGTCCGGGCACCGGACTTCCAGGTCGTCGAGGGACCAGTCGTGACAAGCGGCTTCGTTCACTTCGACGAGGCGGAGACCGTCATCACCATCGTCAATGCCGGTGACGAGGAAGGCGCCATGACCGTCCGGTTCTATCTCGACGAGGCGCACCGCACCCACGAGCTTCATTCCATCGACAGGACCCTCGACGCAGGTGAGGAGGCCACGCTGGGCTTCACCTGGAACCTGGACGAGACCGGACCTCACAGGATAATATACGTCATCGAGAGCGACTTCGAGCAGCACTCGCAGGAGGGAGACAGCGGCTACGTCTGGATCTTCGTCGAGGGCATCCCGCCCGTAGAGGAACCCGTCGTACCCGATCCCGAATCACCATCGATGGTGCCGGTGGTGATCGGAGGAGTTGCGATCTTCTCTGCGATAGCAGCAACCGAGATAGGCAAGTACGCCCTGCTACTGCTGCTGTTCCCGCTCTATTCCAAACTGAAGAAGAAGGACATCCTCAAGGACAAGAGGATGGACATCTGCGACTACCTCCTTGTCAACGCAGGCGCATCGCTGATGGAGATCAAGAAGGGCCTCAACATGAAGAACGGGACCCTCGTCTACCATCTCGAGGTCCTTAAGAAGGAGGGGTTCGTCCACTCGATCAGGAACAAGGGGCACAGGTACTTCTACCTCGACAGGGGCAAGGTGGCATCCCACTGGGGCGAGTCGGTGGCCAAGTTCTACCCCTATCCCGGAGAGAACATGAACGGCGAGGGGTCCGGCGAGAGGCTGAGGAAGAGCATCCTCCGGAGCATCATGGGTACCCCCGGCCTGTCGCAGTCCCAGATCGCGAGGGTCGTCGGCGTCAGCCGGCAGCTGGTCAACTACCACATCTCCGAGCTGGAGAGGTCCGGAGAGATCACGGTGGAGAGGACCGGCTACAGCACCAAGTGTTTCGTTTCGTCGAACCTAGAATGAGTTCGATCCAGCTTTCAGCATTCTATAACTTAATTGGACCCAGGTTCCGTGTTCATCCCATCAGCTCGACCAGTTCCTCCGTTGATGCACTGGTCTTGATCGAGGTAGGAGAATAATGCGTCACCGATGCCCTGTGTCCGGCATCTTTTATCCGAGAGAGGAGCACGTCCCTTCTAGGTGTGCTCACACCGGCTATCGATGCAAGCTCGTTGACCTCGTAGTGGAACCGGGTCTCGATCTCGTCGGTCAACTTCCCCAACACTCTGAGCGTTGTCTGCGAGAACTGGGGATGAGACATCCTAGACAGGTTCTTCCGAAGCGCCGGCAGGACCATGTCGCCCATCCACATGGGCCCCAGGAGGATACCATCTCTGTCAGCTGGTAGGTCCGTCCGGCCGTAGGGAAGGATGCTCCAGGTATAGCGTTCTGGATCGTACTGAATGTATCCCATCGAACCGATCAGATCGTTCGCCGGCTCCGCTCCAGGACGGACTCCGGTGAACACCCTGAAGAAGTGTCCGTGATAGAATGAGAGAATAGGTATTGCGGCGAGGTCGAGCTGCGCCGCTTCCAGCACGGCATAGCCGATCAGAACGCGAAGACCGACCTCCTTCATGAACGGGGTCTTCCTTACGACTGCACGGTATCGTCTCAACGCCACCTTCGGATATGTGCCGCATAGAGGAGCTGTATCGGTTGCCGTCAAGGAGACAACGGCTCCCCTCTCCCCAAGAACAGTTCGTGTGAAGGCAAGTGACGACATAGCGGGCCTGATGAACGGCGCCGGGGTTCCGTACGGATCGATATCGATGTGCTCGAACCGTTCATCACCGAGGAGCGACTGCGCCTCCCGGCATATTACCTTTGGAGGCTGGCCAGTGCCCGCATCCAACCTGTTGAGAGCGATGTTGCTCTTCACAAAACCGAGAGCACTGGAGCTCCTGTCGTTGAATGTAACATCAACCGCAGCACCCGATTCCATGGCCACCCGCAATCCCATCGCTCCGCAGCCCGAGAACAGATCGAGATAGGCCACCGGACCCTCCCTCGAACTGTAATGAAGATATCGCGACATCATCACCGACATGTCCCTGTTGACGACCATGTCGGGATTGAAGAAGCCCGGGGTCCGGGACGATTTCGGGCCCTTCCTCTCGGTGCGCTTTGGTATCTCAAGTCTGGTAAGTCCCTCGGTGACGGTGACCTTCTCGACGGTCAAAGCTGTTCACCCTTTAGGAGGCGCAGGATCTTGAAGGGCAGGAAGTCCTTGTTGATCTCGGTCACCTCCAGGATCCTCACGTCGTCCCTGCGCCGGATGTCCTGCAGGAGCGGGTTCCGCGATTTCTTGTGCAGCGTTAAAAGCATCGGGGTGGTAGTCTCGAAGGCGTCCTTGACGACCTCGACGAAGTGCTTGCTCTCCACCTCCATCTTCCCTACCTCGTCGATGACGACGACGTCCTTGGTCTCGAGCCCTCGCTCGATGGCAGCGACCCCGATGGCCTCCAATGTCTCGAGGTCGACGCCGTACTCGCCGACGTTGACCTTGGACACCAGCCCCTTCTTCGCCATGACCCCCTTCTTCCTGGTCTCCCAGTCCATGACGTAGAAGCCCTGTCTCTGCCCGTTCTTGATGATGGCCTCCGTGACCATCCCTCCCACCGAGATCTCCTCCTCCTCCAGCAGGCGAATTACCTTGATGAGGGCCTGGGTCTTACCTACCCTAGGTAGCCCTGTGATGCCGATCCGAATGTTGACGACCATCTTACCTTCACCTGCTACCAAGGGGTATGGGATTTCATCCTTATATCAATTGTCTTTTATATCAGGAGCGAGAAAAAGCCGGTCCCGAACTCTCCATTCTACCAAAAGTCTAAATAGCCACACCTGGATTTTAGGACCGGTCAGGAGGCGAGGATGCTATGGAAGAGGTTTCGCTGGAGACGATGGTGAAGGTATTGAAGAAGGTACCTGACACGAGCGGGCTCGAGGATTCTGAGCAGCGCAGGCTCGCCGAGTTCATCGTCAACCTTTTCGGATTCGACGACTACATCCCCGACAACCGCCTCACGCCCCAGGAGAGGAACATCTTCTACAGCCTCGAGGAGGCCGGCCTTCTAGGAACGCTTCAGGACGAGGTCAAGCTCCTGGAGGGGAAGAACTGGCGCCTGAACTACTGGGTCCTGAAGAAGAAGAAGCTCATCGCCCTTGCGGAGAGCAAGCCCGAGAAGAAGGCGGAGGTCTCTGTCTACAGCGACCTCGACGAGGAGATGTGGCACAGGCACAGCGAGGACGAAGAGGAGCAGGAATAGGTTAAGCTCCCCCGATCCGTCATCCTTATTCCGATAGCATAGGCTCTAAGACAGTTGCATCGCTATGGGGTAGAACGGCCTAACGGACCCGCTCACTCCTCTTCTTCCTCTTCGTCGTCCTTCCGTCCCCAGATGTCGTCCATCACCTTCGCGTTCTGGAAGATCTCCTGATAGACGCAATCGGTGAGGGCGGCGTCGGGTTCGTCGGACTCGATGGAGATCAGCCGGTCGATGTTCTCCTTCTGGAAGATCCAGTAGTGGATCCGCCACTCCCGGCCGTCGTAGAGGGTGGTCTCCTCCCGCTCTGTGGTGAGGATCCCGGAGTCCTCCATCATGTAGAAGACGTCGCGGTCCTCGGGCTGGAGGATGTTGTCTATGATCCGGTTGTTGTAACCGAAGAAGTTCAGTACGTGCTCAGCGAGCGATTTGGCCTCATCCTCGCCGATCCTTCCGGACTCTATTGAGTTGCGTATGGCTGTCGTCAACTCATTCAACGTTAATTCGGTCATATGGGACCCCCGAAGTGATATGAAAGTTACTATTAAAACTCATTCTATATATACTTTGCTTTCTGCTGCCACCAGCCCTAGGCCGGGTTTTCGCCGTTTTCGGCTGTATTTTCTCGGATCGCGACCGACAGGCCGCCGATGTCTGCATGATACGGTCTTGGATAGAAGGTGGTAATAAGCTTTTCGCCGGAAATCAGGGGCTTTGGAAAAATCGACCTGTGATCGTCGAACATGGGTCCATCAGGGGGTATCGGAGAGCTTCTTGACCATGGTGTAGGCGCTCTCTCCGGTCGAGTAGTAGTTGGAGATGATCCCGGTGATGGTGAACCCCTGCCGCTGATAGAAGCGTATGGCACGTTTGTTGGTGATCCGGACCTCCAGCGTGATCTTGGCGGCGCCCTTCATCAGGGCTGCCTTCCGGAACCATTTCCAGAGGAGCAGTCCGAGCCCGGTCCCACGGTGCTGTTTCTGCACCGATAACATGAGAAGACGGGCCTCCTTTGGCTCTGTTAGAGCGCCCAGGGCGAAACCGATGACCTTTCCGTTCTGCACTGCGACTATGAAGCCCTCGGGCCAGAGGTTGAAGAACGTGATATAGAGGTTAGGATCGTAGTTCTCGCCCAAGGTCTTCTCCACGATCCTCATAACAGCTGTGAGGTCCTTCTTCTCGAACCTCCGCAGATGGGCCATCACTGCGGAATACGATGAATCAACTTAAATAGTTATCTCACCAGTTCAGACGGGATGGCAGCGCCGCTCCTTACAGCAGACGAAGCATACCGCCTTGTCAAGAAGAAGCTAGAGCGGAGCGAGTTCGACGAACAGGTAGATGCCCTCGTCGGAAAACACCCATCGTTCACCCGCGACGCAGCCGCCTGGTTCGTGATCTCCGAGATGGGAGCGATCAAGGGGAAGATGACATCGATATCGGCGATCAGGACCGGCTTCGTGAACTTCACCGCATCCGTCGTCAACGTCTATGGTGCGGCTGCCGCGGCCGAGGGGGTATGCGAGGACGAAGAGAAGGCCGATGATGACGCGCATGATATCGCATCGAGCCTCCTCGTCGAGGACGCCACCGGGCGTATTCGCTTGAAGCTGTGGCGCCCTGCGGACATGGAGGCGATGGCCTCCGCTGAGCCAGGCGACGAGATACTTATCATCAACGGCTCAGTGCGCCAGGAGGACGGAGATAGTCGATCCAAGCAGGTCCATCTCGGTTCAGGCTCGTTGATCAAGATGACCGAGGGCGCCTTTGGACAGGGTTCAGGTGTCGCTACTGCCGACATCGCCTCTCTTGAAGAGGGAGCCTGGTGCTCGGTGAAGGGCGTCATCACGTCGGACATGCCCCTGAAGGAGTTCGGACGAAGGGACGGCACCACAGGCACCATCAAGAGGCTGACCCTGTTCGACGGGACCGGCGAGATCGCCGCCGTGTTCTGGGATTCCGACCCCATGAATGAATGCAACGTCGTCATCGGCGAGGAGATCGTTGTAAGGGATGCCGTCGTGAAACAGGATAGGTACGGGGGGGGCATCGAGCTGCATTCGACGAGGTCGACGAAGGTGACGAAGGGGAAGTGACCTCGGGGATCATGCCCAACGTATTCACAATGAGCTGGCTTCGACATGCAGCGAGTTCTCGCTTTCAGCTTTCAGATGGACCTTCTCACCCTTGTGGAAATCAAGGGCCTCTGCAAGTTCTGTCGGTATCCTGATGATCAGATTGCTCCTTATCTGGCCGATCGTGACCTCGTATTCCTTAGATCGGACCTTGTTCAGCAGAAGGATCCTTTGGGCCTGTTCGGGATCGAAATAGTCCTCTCCGCAATTGCATCTCCAGCCGTCTATCTCGATCCCTTGGAACCGAAGTCTATCTGGTTGTGCAATTTTGCCGCACGATGTGCATTTCATGCCATTTATTGTCATTTCCTCACACCCGGTCCTGCGGTCAAACCAACATGTGTGATCACCCACACATCCTCCTCGAGAGAGTGGTTGAAAGATTGTACAACGACCGCTCTCAGGGTTTTATCCTTGATGTCGACGCACCTCTCTATCGTTCCTCCTGATCTCCTGGACCTTGAACAATCATATCCGAGCTCAAGGATATCCTTGACATCGTTCATATCCAATCGGAACCTGAACATCTCCACCATTGCTGATCGTGTTGGAACCAACTGATGTCCTTCGAATATGGGATTCATCACCGACCCACGCCCCCGCGGATAATTGCATTCGTATTATAAGTATGTATCGTGCATATGTTCAATGCAATTGTCTTTCCATGTACTTAGTGACACTCCAAACCCACGCCGGGACATTTCTTGGACCCATGCCGGAGAATGCTTGCACCCATGCTAGAATATCGCCGGCACCCACGCTACGCTGGATTTATCGATGATAGAAAAAAGAATACAGAGCGGGAGCGAAGCTCCCGCTTTCATTCATACACGTCGTGCCTATCGTCTTCGAGAGAAGATGACGATGGCTGACATGGCTGCACCAGCAACGATGACAGCGTCGAAGCCGGGGATCCCGTCGTCGTCGTCATCGTCGTCGTCGCCGCCGTTCCCGCCATTGCCGCCGTTCCCGCCGTTGCCGGCCGAGTCAGCGTCCACATCGACGAGCTTGTACCAGAGGACATCGTCGGTTACGGTCACGTTGGTATCGTTGAGGTACGTATACTCAATGATCACGCTGATGTTGATCTCGCCCTCTTCGAAGGTGTCTCCGTCGTAGGTGTAGGTGTAGCTGCCATTGGCCACCTCGGTCATGTCCTTCGGTGTGTGGCAGATATCGTCCTGGCACCAATCGACCGTGATGCTCGTGATGTTCTCATAGTTGTCCACAGTGAGATTGATCGTGAAGTCGTCGTCGACCTCTGGGGAGGACGGGCTGAACTCGTGATCTGTTACGGTCGGTTCGTCGGCAGCGCTTGCGAAAGGCGCCATCAGCAGTGCGATCGTCATCATCAAATACAGTGCTTTACGCAATATATCACCTGAGCTACCGAAGATGGATACTGTATATATAGGTTGCGTAAAGGCTGGAATAGTGGTCCTGTGACCGAATTTACGACTCTCCGGCCGGGATTCGTTTCTCCGTGAGCGGTTCTTTAAAAAGGTCGTGCCGATGGTCCGATATCATCCCATTAGGCGCCTGTCGTCGTCCTCATCCTCGTCGTGGTCCTTCTCGGTCTCGACGACGGCTTCCTCCTCCTGGGCCCGGGTCTTCCGCGGGTCCTCCTCCATGAGCTCGGTATCGTCATCATCATCATCTGAGCCGGCGCCGTAGAGCTCGGTGTCGTCCTCCTCCTCCTCCTCCACCTCGATGATCTCGCCGGTGGGCGTGATCTCGACCTCGTAGTGCTTCCCCTCGTGCATGACGTCGAGCTCGTACTGGGTGATACCGTCCTCGGATTCGAGCTTGGCGGACCGGATCTCGGCGCCTGGAAGGGCCTTCTCCAGGGCGTCGAGGACGGTGTCGGAAAGGCCCTCGATGGAGACCTCCAGGTCCCCGTGTTCCTTGGCCCCCTTCTTGTCCTCCTCCGAGGGAGCAGCCTCCTCCGGTTCGGCCTCGGCCTTTTCCTCCTCTGGCTCTTCCTTCTCCTCGGGCGGCTCCTCTTTCTTGGCCTCCTTCTTGACCTTCTTCTTCTCCACCTTCTTGGAGGGCGCCTTCTTGGGCTTCTCCTCCTTGGTGGCCTTCTCCGACCCCTCCTTCTCCTCCCGCTCTTCCTGTGCCTTCTTGGCGGCCTCGCGTGTCTCTCTGTAGTGTTTCAGCAGGTAGCCGCCAG
>JANQNJ010000007.1 GCA_028279645.1 Thermoplasmatota archaeon | reverse complement strand
CTGTGGATCTGGGCGTGGGCGAGCACGTGATACGATATCGCGTGATGGGTGCCAACGGCCTCTGGTCCGACTTCGATACGGCTACCATCGAGGTGACCTCCAGCAAGAAAGGGTCCGATGACAAGGAAGGGATGAGCTCAACCGTCATGTGGGGTGGGCTGATAGGCGTCATATTACTGGTCATCATCGCTGCGGTGATGCTGAGCGGACGCAGCGGAGGCGGTGGATACGGTGCACCATTGGAGGTCCAGGCCGTCGAGGTCGTTGAATCGTCACCGGAACAGGCTGCGCCCTCATCCGCATGTCCGACATGCGGGGGAGCTCCGATATACTACCCCCAGTATGGAAGATACTTCTGCCAGACCTGTCAGCAGTATCTCTAAATTGCTTAAATAGATACGAAGGCAGGTCGGCCCCTGGCCCGACCTGGACGTTGGATATGATATCCTTGATCACTTATGGATCAGTCTATCAGCGAACTCCTCTACCTTTCGCTCCCAACCCTCTCGAAGGCCGTCTGCGGCCTTAGCTTCCTTTCCAATGAGGATGTCCAGCTCAGCCTTCTTGGTCATACCCTTCTTGTCCAGCATCTTCTCCATCTTCGGGAGCCAGTTCTTGCTCTCCATCTGATGGGTGTTGATGATGCCGTAGGTCTTACCTTCCATGCCACCGAGCTTCTTCATGAACTTCCGCATGTTCTTCTGGACGTTCATCATCTCGGTCGGTGAGGAGAACGTGTAGATATCGGCCTCTGGAAGCGAGGTGGGGTCAGCCTCGTCCGTACTAAGGAGTATGACCTCGTCTCCCTTTTCACCAAGGGCTTTAGAGAGCTGCTCGACTATCCGCTTTCCGTTGCCGTACCGGGACCAGTATATGATAACATGCTTCATGGTACCACGTGTCATCGATTCCAGAGGTGGTATTTAAGGGTTCCAATACCAGATAAATCCATTATTAAACCAAAAATGGTTAATACCTGCAGCTTACATATCATAACTAGGTAGTATGGGGAGATACCGAGATAATACGTTATTGGCTTGTTTGCTCCTTCTTATCCTAGCAATATGCTCATCAGTCGGTGGCAAGACCATCATCGTTGATGACGATCCAGGACCATGGGCGGACTATCAGAGCATACATGACGCGATCAATAGCTCTGTTGCTGATGATACTATCTTGGTTTTAAATGGCACTTACTCAGGCAATGTCGTCATAAACCGGAGTATAGCCGTTGTAGGTAATGGTTCTGATGAGACGTTTGCTTACCGTGATTCACCCGAAGAACCCAAACATGAATGGATTTTCCTAGTGGTCGCAGATAACGTTACGATCAGTGGGTTCGGCATCTCGTCCGATTCTCAGTCTGGAGTGTCCGGGATACAGATCAAAGACCGTAGTTATGATGTTAGTGTCAATTATACCACTGTTCGGAACTGCAGTTTCAGGGAACTCGAATTCGGGGTTAGAAGCACAGAACATGGTGTTTCATCCACTCAGGTGACCGGCTGCTCATTTCTCGAGATTGAGACGGGTATATATTTGGACCATCATCGGAGTCGCAGCTATGATATTAATCCAAACAATTCCGCGGACATCAACGACTGTCGTTTTAAGGATGTTGAAAATGGGATCCATCTTGAAAATAGCCATTTCTTGATCACAAATTGTACCTTCTTTGGATCGAAGACCGGGATCAGAATCTGGGGTACCTCATACAGCCATTACCTTTCAGTGGTCGATAACGGTTCTTTTCAAGGGGATATGGAACACCATGTGGGCTGCGGAATCGGTGGTCTTCGTAAGAATCTGATGATAACAAACTGTAATTTCACTGGTCTCGAAGTAGCCGTCAGTGGAGGTTATAGCTCCGGATGGGATGTTCAAGGCAATGATATCATTGAACGTTGCTTCTTCTTTAACAATCTAGATTTTGATTTTGTTATGAGCTCTTCAATCTTTTTCGATAATCACGAAGATGCGTACGCATTCAATAGCTCGTTCTTTGGCCAAGCACCTGAGATCGAGGGACATATCTTACGCTATTGGGATCCAGTAGGGAACTATTACTCCAATTATTCACATGAAGGATCCGTTCTGTTAAGTGATCTGGATAAGCCGATGGGACCTATGATCGAGCATGCAACAAAATCTTCTCATGGTTCGGATCAGAGGACATTATACAAATATTATCGAATGTACCCCCATGGCAACGTCTGGTCACAAAGGAACGACCTATGGATCGAATCTGTGACAACTAGTATCGACGGTCCCAGCCTCGCCAATAAGCCAATGATTATCTACCTGGAGATCGGCGGTCTCGGAACCAAGGCACTCGACGTTCCAGTCATGGCGTACCGAGATGTTGGAAAAGGATGGGTGAACGTCGAATCCGAAGCTGATCTGATCAAGGTCATAGATCCTGGAACATTGAACGGGACCATGACAATCGCTCTCGAAGTTCAGATGCCGAAGAGCGGTAACGTCTCCGTTTTCCTTAACGCATTTTCCAAAGCAGTCAAAACTGACGGATCGCTCTACTGGGAGGCGAACTACACGAACAACTGGATAGTACTGGAGATCGACGTCGTCAAGCCGAAGCATTCCGGCAGTGGGTTCGGAGCAGATCCCTCTTCGATCATGTTCTCGATAGCATTGATCTGCATGCTAATCTCAGTGAGGAAACGAAGGATATGATAGGTATGATTTCTCCATAAACTACTTAAACCATCAGAAATGTTTACAATTGTAGCCGCGCTTTGAGAATTATTCCAACAACCATTCTCTCAGTCACCTTTGATGTGCGCGGCTTCTTCATTTCTTCCAGAGCTGGGTTCCCTGGCGTCCAACAGAATGCGAGGTCTTTTTGCCTTTGGTAACCCTTTTTAAGGCAATCGTCGTTTCCCATATCGATGGAACTTCCCTGCAGCGTCTGCATATGGAGCCTCATTCCGATGATCAAGCGCGAGATCGTGCTCAAGCTCCATGACGAACACGAGCTCAAACAGATCGAGATCGCCAAGAGGCTCGACATCACCCGCGGCTCCGTAACCCAGTACGTTCAGGGGATACGGGCCACCAACTCCGACGAGCTGAGGAAGATCAAGAACGTGGACAGCAGCATCAACAACCTTGCTAGGGACATCGCAAATGGGAAGGTCGACGTCGATGGGATCCCAACTCGTTTCTGTGAGATATGCAAGGTAGCCCAGAAGGAGTATATCTTCAAGGACTAGACGGGGCGGGCGATCATGTCCTATTTCTTAAGATCGTTACGTTCGTTAATATTAATTTCCCTCATCCTTCTGATGTTGATACCCTCTTGCACGGCTGAGGAAGGCACTCTCAACGTCCAGATGGACGACGCGGAGTTCCACGGTCTCGGCGATCCGTTCACATCGGCATACTTCAGGGAATACGATATCGTAGCTGTCGAGGTCAACGTCATCAGCGGCGGTCCCATCGACGTCTACCTGATGGAAGCTGACGAATACGACCGGATGCAGGAGGGCAAGAGCTTCAAGACGGTCATCTCCCAGCAGAACGTCAACAAGACCTCCTTTGAATGGGAGAAGGACGATGACGAACAGTATGTCGTCGGGTTCGACAATTCCGACAATGCCAGATCCGGTGACGCCGTTCCAAGGTCTTCCGTCTACCTGGAGTTCAAGATCGACATCGACGAGAGGCATCAGGACATGAAGATCCGGCGGATCTGGTATATCACCGGCGCAGTGGCTATTGCCATCGTCGTGGTCACTAACGTGGTCCTGCGCCGGATGAGACGCTGACCTGGACGCCTCTCGATCTCATTAACCTCTCAAGCTGGTTCAGGGTTGGAACTCGCCTATCCCGATCTCCGAGTCGATCGACTGTCCGAACAGCTTCCTTGCGGTCATGAGGATCTCGAGGCTGTTCAGCTCTCCGATGAGGACGTAGTTATCATCGACTATCGGCAGGTCGTTCAGCTCGTGTTCCACGATGAGCTTGGTGGCGTCAACGATAGTGGTATTCTTGGTAACGGTCACTGGCGCCTCTGCGAAGTCGTCTGCGGTGTCCATGAAGACCTCGGTCAGCCATGTGAAGAACGACTTGACCCCGGGGCTCCTGACGCTGAGCGTGTATCCGACCTGGCGCATGAGGGTCGGTATGCAGATCGTACCGACCACCTTGTTCTCGGCATCCACTATGTATACCTTTCTCGTGATGGGCGATTCGACCATCGCGTCGATGGCGTCCTTCAATGTGGATCCCTGCGGGATCGTGGCGGGTTCGCTTATGACCTTCTCGATCACGTCTCCGACCGTCTGGTCCAGGATATGCTTCTCCTCCGTCATTTCGACTCCTCCTCAACATTATCGGATGGCTCCTCTTCCGCCTTCGCCTTTGCCGACCTCTTCACCTTCTCGGCGGTGGTCTCCTCCTCCACCTCTGGCTTTTTATCCTCATCCTTCGCTTCCCCTTCCGCCTCGTCCTCCTCCGGCTGCTCGTACTGCTTGACCTTCTCCGCCGTTGTGACATCCGGCTTTCCGTCCCAGAGGCGCTGCTCGATCTTGGCGGCCTTCTCCTCGGTGACGTCCTCGGTCACCTTGTCGACGACCTTCTTGACCACTTTCTTCACCGTTCCATCGTCTTCCCCCTCTCCCTCCGCCTCCTCCGCCTGGGCCTTCGACGATTTCTTCACCTTCTCGGCGCTGGTCTCCTCGATCTTGCCGTCAACGAGCTCCTTCTCGATCTGCTCCTCGCGCTTCTCCCTCTCCGTTCCCTCGGTCTCCATGAGGGTCTTGTCCTCGGTGGCCTGGGAGAGGACGGGTTCGTCCTTGGTCTCATCGTTGGCGGGCGGGATCCAGTCGCTCTCCTTCGCGGCGGCGACCTCGGAGGATGGGAATCCGTGCTTGATCTCGTGGCCCTGGTGGACGACGCGCTGCGGGAACGGTATCTCGACCCCTTGCTGTGCGAACCTCCTGTGGATCTCTGTGTTGAGGTAGTCTATCATGGTGAACCGGTGGCTCCTGTCGGTGAGCCATACTATTATCTTGAACTGGAGGGCCCAGTCGCCCATCCCGTCGAACCTGATCACCGGCTTGAACTCCTCATCGTCGGAGACAATGTTCGGCGCCTTTTCGATGACCGCACCCAGGATCTTCTTGACCTTCTCGGGGTCCGTCCCGTATGCGACGTGGACCATCATCGATACCTTTCCGGCATCCACGGGGTTCGAGAAGTTGATGATCATCTCGTTGGACAGCTTGTTGTTGGGGATCGTGACAAGGGCAGCGTCCGCGTACCTGTAGAGACGGGTGCTTCTGAGACCGATCTTCCTGACCTGGTACCATGATCCGTCTGTGAAGATGATCTTGTCACCCCTATTGAACGGCCTGTCAGTGAGGATGAATATACCCGAGAAGAAGTTGCTCAGGGTCTCCTGCGCCGCGAAGGCGATGACCATGGATATCACTACGCCGCCTGCGATGAACAGGCTGAGGTCGATCCCGGCAGAGTTCAATATGTAACCCAGGAAGAAGATGCCGATGATCATGAAGCCGACCTTCTCTATGAGGGGCAGGAGCAGGTCGTCGATCTCGGTCGCCGTTTTAGAAGCGACCTTCGTTCCGAAGTAGATCACAACTTCCTTGAACAGCTTCACGATCATGTAGAATACCAGGACAGCGAAGACGACAAGATAGATCCGGTTGATGACTTCCATGAAACGGCTTCCGAGGTCGTCCTCGATCACCATAAGGGAGGAAACTGCTCCGTACAGGAACACGATGAGGATTATCGGTGTACGTGTGATGGAGAGGATCCTGTCGTCCAAGTCCGTCTTGCTCCTCTTGGAGAACTGCTTGAGGAACGGCGACATTATAAGGACGATGAGCACCGATATTCCCAGCCAGACCAGAACATCCAGGATCAACACCCCGTACTTCCCGTCCAGAGGTTCAGGGAGCGGGTTATCCCACATATCCAGCACCTTCGGGTCCTCCTCTGGCTCGATGACCTCGATGGTCACCTTTTCGAGGCTGTACTTGATCACGGCGCTGCCCTGAAGTACCTCGAACTCGACGCTGATCACCTTCTCCCCCTTCGCGTCGTCGGGGACCTCCAGTGTCAGGACGAAAGCGCTTGCGGCCTTATATGCCAGGTCCATGTCGGCCGGTGTGATATTGACCTTCCATCTCCCCTCTCCAATGATCCTGGCCCTGACCGAGAGGTTGTTCCCGAGGTCGTCAACGTTGCGCACGCTCCAGGTGAACGTCGCATCGGCTCCGGGTGCGAGCGAGACGTTGTACGTATCGACCTGAAGTATCTCCACACTATCCGCACAGGCGGACTGCGGGATCGTTAGCAGCAGGAGTGCTATAAGCAATAAGATAGGTCCCCTCTGAGTCATCGGCCTTCAAGGGAACTTGTGATATTATATATTTACTGTCGACCCCCTATTTTAGCCCTCATTTTCCAACTGATTGCGACAAAGGTGCCGAGGAGGCTAGCTAGGAACAGCGCGACATAGAGAGTATATAGACTCTCATCATCGCCGGGGCCTTTTGATGGTTCGACCTCTTCAATGCTAACTTGGATCGTTCCTGAGGCCAAGGTATCAAGCCTATCATCAACCAATAGGCAATCCACGAACATCGTATGGTCCCCGTTCACCGCACTCCATTCGATGGATACCGACCTACTTTCGCGAGGCCTTATGGTCTCATTAAGGACCACTGTTCCGATCGTCAGATTATCGTACCTGAACCTGATGGACACACCGTCCAATTCGATGGAGCCGTTGTTCATCACTTCCGCCTGGATAACCACGATCTTGCCGGCCGATGCCTTACTTGGATAAGAGATGGACTTGATCTTCATCCTCGGTCTGTGTTCGACCTCCAGAGAAGACGTTGCGTTCTCGGACCAGACGCCGTCGGGCGACATCACCCTGAACCGTATCTCGTGGCTGCCGACAGTTAGGTCGTTGATCCTCAACGAATCCCCTGAGCCTAGCGGTCCGTCGATGCTCGACCACCATTCAGAACGGTTCATCGAACCTGGACCACCCTCCCCGTACAGATTGACGACATCGTCCTCAAGGACGGGGTCGGGCCAGACCATGATTATCCTGGCCTCCGGCCTTGAGGTGACGTTCAGGGTCCTCGTCACCTCATCGGACCACAGGCCTATACCGTCCTTTACCTTGAAACTGATATTATGGGTTCCTTTCGAAAGGCCGGTCTTTACGAAGATCATCTCTTCGGAGAGCTCTCCATCCAGATCGGATGTCCATAGGTATCCGCTTACATCGTTCTCATGGTCCAGGTAGGACCCTGTGAAGTTGACCGCGTCCCAGACACCGCATGGGTCCTGTGAGACCGAGACGATCCGGGCGTATGGCCTCCCATTGACGACGATTATGACGGTCGCCGGGTCTGATTCAGCGCCGTTCGAGTCGATGGCCACGAACGATATTACATGGGTCCCGTTCGATAGGCCTGTGGGTTCGATGACGGAGCCATTTGCTATGTGGCCGTCGATGCTGGATGTCCATCTACCCTCGAGCGCCTCATCCTCGTTGTCGATGCCTTTACCATGCAACATTACGTTCTCGCTGGTGTTGATCATCAACGGCTTTGCAGAGATGATCTCCGCTCTGGGCTGCCCATTGACGGTGATCTTGATATAAGCGATGTTGGATGCAACCCCGTAACCGTCGACTACGGAGAAAGAGATGTTGTGGGTCCCGTTCGATAGACTGGTGAGGTAGAGCTCAAGGACCTGGCCGAGATAGCCATCCCTGTCGGACTCCCAGAGCATCGAGTCGATGTCGTCCTCATGGTCCTCGTAACCTCCTGTGAGCCTGACGCCTTCACCTTCATTTGGCTTTTCGGGAGAGTGGCTCTCGATCGCGGCGACCGGCAGTCCGTTGACGACGACGGTCGCGGTCGCATTATTCGACCAGAAGTCATACCCGTCCCTGGCCCGAAGCGTGATATTATGGCTTCCCGCAGAGAGGTTCGTTGTCGAGAACGACCTGCTTGTGCCGATCCTCCCATCGATGTCCGAAAACCACTCTACCTCCTGGATGTCCTCCTCATGGTCCTCGGCAGTACCGGTGAAGGTAACGCTCTCGGTCTCGTTGCAGAACCCGGGGCCAATGTTGTCTATCTTGACCCAGGGTCTTCCGTTCACCGTCAGGCTTCTCGACACCGGTTCGGACCAGGCACCGTTTGAATCTTGAACGCGGAAGGTCAGATTGTGAATGCCCACTGAAAGGTCAGTGACGTTCTGCTCGGGTCCATCAGCGATAGGTCCGTCAAGGTCCGATGTCCATTCGTATACAGTGATATTGTCTCCCGGATCGGAATATCCGCCGTGTAGGTGGGCAGGCTCCGATTCGTTCACCGGATCGGGGGATACGTCTATGAAATAGGCCGTCGGGATCGCGTTGACTATCAGTTCGTCGGTAGCGTTCGTGGACCATACACCGCAATCATCCATGACCCGGAATGTCACATTATATGTTCCGGCAGGAAGCTCGGATGTGATAAGATCAGTATTATTACCATGAAGGTCCTCGTCGAGGTACCATTCGTATGCGACGACCGTTCGATCGTCTGTTCCTGACCCGTTGAACGTGACGTTGTCTCCCTCGTTGACAGGGTTCGGAACGATCTCCTCGATGGATGCCATGGGCGGATCGTGAACTATCAATGTCATGTTCGTCGGTAGGGACCAGACATCGTCGTCGTCCTTCACCCTCAGGGTTATGTTGTGGCTCCCTCGGGAAAGGTTCCCCAATGTCACGTACTCCTCATCTCCTATCTCGCCGTCTATGTCCGATTCCCAGAGGTATCCCACGATCGTTCCGTCGTCGTCCGAACCGTTGCCGGACATCGAAACGTTGGATCCAGTAAGCGCAGGGTTCGGGTCTATGGTTACGATCTCTGCTACCGGTCGGGCTATAACCCTGACAGAGCCGTTCATAGGGAAGCTCCAGGCTCCCAGATCGTCTTGGACCTCGAGCATAATGATATGGTCACCGGCCGACAGGCTGGAATGGTTCTTCTCAGCGCTTGTACCGTTGTAGAACAGGCCATCGATGGAGCTGGTCCATCGGTATCGTGTAATATTACCGTCGTCCGTCCCGGAACCATTGAAGGTGATCTTGCTCCCCTCCATCGCCTCGTCTGGATCGATGCTCTCGATGATGGCGATGGGCCGTTCATGCACCTCATGTGCCCTCGTGATGTTCCATGAGAGCAATCCCAGATCGTCCTGTACATAGAATGTGATGTTATGTTGTCCATAGCTTAGCCCTGAATAGTTCTCATTGAACTCATACCAGAACGTTTCGCCCATCTGGGTCCCGTTCCCTTCTGCCAGGACCCCGTCCACGTCGGAGACGACATGGAACGTGGTATTGTTGGTCCCGTCGTGGTCGGCCCCGATCGCAGTTAGCGAGACGGTCGTTCCGATCACTGATGCTGTGGGATCGACGTTGGCCATTGTGATCCTCGGTTTGGAGAGGGCCCGTACCGTGAAGTTGACCGGAATGCTCTCAACGCCATAGTTATCCTCGACCCAAACCGAGATATTATGAAGCCCCATCGAGAGCCCCCAGAGAGTGAAATTACCATTGGTGACGTCGAATGGGATGAGGTTCCCCCTTACGTCGCTGTTCCAGCGATAATAGGAGACGGAGCCATCATCGTACGCGGTCACATTGAACGTGGTCAGCTCCCCGTTGACTATCGGCTGTGGTGATATGGAGGCGTTGGTGATCCAGGGCCTCATGTGGACCCTGAGGTACCTGGTATCCTCATCGCTCCATCGTCCTTTGGCATCCCTGACCTTGAGGGATATCCAGTGGGCGCCCAATGACAGGTTGCTGTTCCCGATGGTCGCCTCCGTTCCATTGTAGAACTCGCCATCGATACTGCTGGTCCAGACATACCTAGTAACGGCCCCGCGCCCGGCACCTCTCATTACGGTCGTTTCGTTCCATAGCGCCGGACTGATGCCGTTGTAGCCGAAGAATTGTGTGACGATGAATGCGGCAGGGGGCAGATCGAACGTTTGATTGGTTGTCAGATAATTATCCCAATCGACGTTCTCGGTGACGTTGTCCCCGGAGCCTGGCCCCTCACCGCCTGGGCCATCGGTTGCTCCCCACCAGTTGTGGCTCGCATCGACCTCATCGTCCAGGTTCCCGCTGGCATCTATCCCGTGGTAGGTGTTGTTGAAAATGTTGCATCGATGGACCTCGACGCTTGTGCAAGGCTCTGGCGAGCTGTCCACTCCGGTCCAGTTGCTCAGATAGATCCCATTCCGATTTCCGGATATCAGATTGTACGAGATGTTGATCTCGTTCGAACCCGCAGCGATCCTTATCCCGGTGCCTCCATTGCCGCAGATACTGTTGTTGGTTATCGAGATATCCGATCCGGCGATCCTTAGAGCATGGCTTCCGTACCCGTCCAGTGAGTTCCCCGATATCTTCAGGTCTTCCCCGCCCAGGCTGATGCCGCCGCCTGTGTTGTTCTTGAATATGTTGTCATCGCCGTCGTACCAGACCACTGAGGAATAACTGTCGAACTTGTTTCCGAAGACATGGTTGCCGTTGCTGTCCTCGTAGCCAACGAGGGCTGCTCGATTGGAATCGTAGAACGTGTTGTTGGCGATACTGTTGTAATGCCCCCCGAGCAGGTTGATAGCCCAGTTGCATCGAATGAACGTGTTATTGTTGACATCGTTGCCATCCGAATATATCCCGACGCCACCGAACTCGTGGTGGCCCGAGGATTCCCGGATCTGAAATCCCTTCACAACACAGTCATCGGCGTGCAGAGCGAAGATATGGACATGATCTAGACGGTGGTTCCCGTCGAGGATCGTGTCATCCGAGCCGTTCCCTATGAACTTCAGACGTACATGTGCTGAAACATTCGCCTCGACATACGTTCCGGCATAGACCCTTATCTTATCCCCACCGTTGGCATCGTCAACGGCATCCTGGAGATTATCGTGATCGGCTCCCTTCCAGTCGTCGTCAACGATTATGGTCTTGCCTTCGGCTGACAGGAATGTCAGCGAGATAACGATCAGAACGGCTCCTATCAGTATGATATAGGAGATATCCTTCAAAGTTCCGACCCCCTGTCACTACACGCTCCGGTTCCTAGCTCTCGGAACGATCGTGACAGGAAGGCTCTAGATAGGACCCACTTGTCCTGTGATCTGGTTGTCCAGATGCCATGTTCGACTGCTGCGCCCCGCAACGTCATTTCACGGTAATTCTTCGGATCGTCTTCCATTCCGGTCACCTCTTCCGTGACGATCTCTCCCGGTTCAGACTTCGTTTTGAGGTATTTGAACGTTTCCTACAATTGCCTTTACTTGAGATTCAGAAATACGTCGATCGCCTTGCGAATTTGGCCCAGCTCGATTGATCCACTGACCATAATGATGACCGAGATGGTTCACTTCCCCTTGACCTTGAAACCCATGTGCGGGAAGGTGTTCAGGGTCGTAGAGCTGATGTTGGCCAGGTGGGCGTTGATCCTTCTCAGATAATAGCTGAGGAGGGCGTAGGAGATCGCGTTCTTGACCATGAGATTGTTGTCCGTGTTCAGGTCCTTGACCAGTGCAACGTGGATATCCTTGATCTCGTCGTGGAGGCGGAATACCTTCCTCGCCTTCTCTTCGTCCTCATCGATGAGGGCGCCCTTGGTCAGGTCGAAGATCTCGATGACCTTGCACTTCATCTCCTTGATCTTGGAGATATACTCCTGCTCGTCGAGCTCTGTGGGGAATATCATGCCCAGCTGGGCGATGTTCTTGCTGATATCACCGATCCTCTCGTAGTCGATGATGGTGCTGACCAGTATGAGCGATGCATTGATGTTCGGAGCCGAGGTCACCGCCAGGTATTCGAAGATATCCTTCCGTATCTCCACCTCCATCCGATTGAGCCTCTTGTCCTCGAGCCTGAGCTTTCTCAGGGCGTCCTTGTCGCATTCCCCGAACAGGCACTCGAACGCTAGCTCTACCTCTTCTTTTGCGAGATCGTGCATCTCGCCGGCCTGCTCGAAGGCCTCCATGAGCAGAGGCCCTTTGGTCATCGCATCGTAGATCTTCTTGAATGGCATATTACCACAGCCTCGATATTCCGATGATAACTCCCGGAATAATATAGAACAATATGATGATATAAAATATCGCGAACTTCGGATTCTTCGCTATGAACCCGCCTAATCTTTTCGCGGCACCTATCGGTATCCGCTTGAACGGATAGATAAGGACGGTGCCTGTGACGTTGAACATCAGGTGAACAAAGGCCAGTGTGACCGCTGCCGGTTCTGCAGTTGCCAGCGCTGCCAGCCCTGCAGTGACGGTAGTTCCGATGTTGGCACCCAGTGTGAACGGGAATATCTGTTCAAGGGTCAGCAGGCCGCCGCCGACCATGGGGACGGCGAACGATGTCGTTATCGAGCTGCTCTGCACAAGTGCTGTGAGCAGTATTCCGAATGCGAATGCTGTCGCGGCTCTTCCGAACAGATACCTGTCGATGATCTTCTGCACCCTGGTCTCCGCGAGCCACTTCAGTGAGTCCACCAGCAGCTTGAGGGTGATGAAGAGGATCACAAGGCCGATTACCACGGCCACCCAGTAATGTCCGTCGCACAGCTTGATGATCTCCTCGGAGAGCGGTTTCACGGCGTACTCGACAGGACCGAGGTAGGTGAACCCGCTGCTTCCTCCGATGCCGTCGGCCATCCTCGATGCGAGCCCCTCGAGAAAACCGGTTCCCCATATCGCCCTGGTCCCCATCTCGACCGGGAACAGGACGCTGACCGCCATCAGATTGAAGATATCGTGCACCACGGCTGCCGAGAACGCGTTCTTGAGCTCTGTGGCCCTGCCGATATGGCCCAGAGAGACCAGCGTGTTGGTAACTGATGTACCGATGTTCGCACCCATGATTATCGGTATCGCGTTCGGGAGAAATGCCGGGTTCGATGCAACCAAAGCGACCGTTATGGACGTCGTCGCTGACGAGCTCTGGATCAGGCTTGTGGCGAGGATGCCTATGAACAGACCGACGAGTGGATTACTGGTGGTCCGTATAAGCTCATCCGCGAAATCCGCTCCCAATCCCTTGAAACCGCTACCCATCAGCTTGATGCTGACGATGAAGAAGTAGACCGCCAGGGCGAGGATGATGATGCGGACATACTTGTTGTTCAGGACCTTGTGCAGCTTGGTACCCTCACCGTTCCATTTCGTGATCCGTTTCTTCTTGGGAACCGGGTTTGAGGGATACTCGGCCGTTGATGCATCCGTCATCGATGACCCCTCGTCGCCTATCTCGACGCCGGGGTTCTCATCACTCTCATCCGATCTCATCTGTGAACCTGAGCGTTGATGGTCGGTTACCCATGATATAGGTATTCAACATATTCTCTATATCTGTATATATACGACATATTCTATATATCGATATATATTTGACCGCTTTTCATTCGAAGCAAGCAGTGGATATCGAACCAATTCACATTCCCCACGTCAATGTCGAAGGCTTCAAGTATGCGGGGTGAAGGTTGACCCGCGTCAGACTGCCGGCCCTTAACTATTTGTGCCACCATGGACATCCTGATCCCGATGGAAAGCGAGGAACAGAGGAACGGACTGATCGGAATCGGTACCTTCTCATGGGTCACGCGCCTTACGAAGCGGGCGTTAAGGCTCTACGACGAGAAGGGCCTGCTGAGGCCGGCGAAGAAGGAGATCACCGGATACCGCCTGTACTCCTTCGACCAGCTCGCCAGGGGCCTCCAGCTAAAGCGGCTGGCCGATCTCGGTTTCGGAATAGGCGAGATGCAGGAGATCGTCGAGATCGTCGAGGACGATGTCGACGGAGCATCCTGCGAGACATCGTGCTCGGATGCATTGGACGTCCGCTTGAACGAGATCCTCAACAGGAGGCTCGACGACATCAACGCCGAGATGGAGCGCCTTGATTCCATCAAGGGATCGCTGTTGAACAAGACGATATTGGAGGTGCTAGATTTGGAATCCAGCGAACCGCAGATAAAGGAAGTCCCCGCGCAGCGGGTAGTTAGCATGAGGGAGAAGGGCGTATACGAGGTCACCATCCCGAAGATGATGAAGGAGCTGTTCGGAATGCTCTACTCCCCCGAGAACATGAGGGCGCAGGTGAAGATAACGGGTCCGCCCATCTTCGTCTGCCACGACAAGGAGTACAAGGAGACCGACGCCGACATCGAGTGCGCGATCCCGGTGGCCGGTAACGTCACTCCTGCTGAGGGTATGGAGATCACGACCCTTGAAGGGGGCAAGATGGTGTCATACCTGCACAAGGGCAGATATCAGGACGTCGGACCGTCCTACCAGCGGATATTCGAGTACATCGGAAAGAACGGATTGGAGGTCGCCGGACCGGCCAGGGAGCTCTTCCTGAACGATCCGAAGGAGGTCCCCGAATCGGAGCTTCTGTCGGAGCTTCAGGTTCCGATCAAGTAGAACAGAACAATTATCCGATCAAGGGCGGAGCGCGTTAATCGCTCCGCCCTCGTTCTCAAAATGCTTTTATCTCGTCACAACTCTCCACATGGCATGGGAGCAGGACTTCGGTGTCCATTATGCAATGGACCAGCTGAGATAGATGAGCGGTTCAGTTTTTGGGAATGCGGTGGTTGTGGTAAGAAGGGACCTGCTATGAATCCGGTCCTCTCTGCGGAATGTCCGAAGTGTCGCGGACGAGCTGATAGGGACCACGATCGGTCGATAATGATCTGCCGGACTTGCAGGAGCAACACCTTCGCAAAAGGAGGTAAGAGACCGACGAAATGCGCTTGCGGTGGTACCTTGGAGAAGATCGACAATGCCGGTTTCTTCAGATGTTCCGGATGCAAGCACAAGTTCACGATGACAGTGAACATCGCCGGGATCAAATGTAAGGATTGTAATACCAACATGAACGAGGTCAAGGAGCAGAAGATCGCCTACTGCGCTCCGTGTGTCCATAGGTTCGGAGTGAAAGCGGTCAAACGGGTACTAGGTGATGAAGATATCCTGACGGTTCTTTACCCGACCACCTCAGGGATGTCTAACTACATAATGATCCTCAGCCCCTCGAGAATGATGTTCAAGAAATACGATCCCCGGGATTCAGGATTTTTTCAGTTCAATGACGTTGATGGAAAACTCCATGTCCGGAAAAAGATCGGCTTTATGAAGACCGAGATGGTCCCTGTACGGACCGTCGGCGACCTGATGGAGATCTGGCCGGATGCCAAGCTCATCAACAAACAGGATACCCAGCATATATTGATCCGACCTGGTGGGGTTTTCGACCCCGCCCTCGAGATCACTCATACCATCGATCATAAGAGGAAAGGCAGGGTTCAGAAGATCGACTCCTTCTGCTTCAAGATCCCACGCCAAGGATCTCTGGATAGGTTCTTTATTCGTTATTACAGAGACCGATATCATGGAGTGGTGTGATCGATATCGGTCTCTATGGATCAGATTCTTCCGATTTCAAGTGACTGTCTACGAGTTCGCTCAAAATACTTATATCACCTCAAGATCATCTAAAAGGCACCAGGGTGGAGATATGTCCGACTTTCAAAAGGAATGGAGCCTGGAGGACTGGAAGCGCAAGCTGAAGGAGCAGGCGGAGGAGAGTGCCGAGTACCGGCACAAGCTGTACGAGCGCGTCGGCCTCGCTTCCAAGAAGATGGTCCTCGACGTCGGCTGCGGTACCGGTGTGATCACTCAAGACATCGCCGGACTATGCGACGGCAAGGTCACTGGCATCGATATCGACGATGAGAAGCTGGACCTGGCGAAACAGCTTCTTGCAGAATCATCCAACGTCGAGCTCATGAACGCCGATGCCACCGACCTCCCGTTTCCCGATGAACACTTCGATCTGGTCCATTTCAACATCGTCCTGATGCACATCAAAGACCCTCAGAAGGCGCTCAACGAGTTCGCCCGAGTGACCAAGCCAGGGGGTCATGTCCTCGCTGCCCTCGAACCGGACCATGCCGCCCGCATCGATTACCCCGAGAACAAGATGGCCCAACCCATCATCAATGCTATCGCGGAGCTTGGAGGTGACCCGGCCGCGGGCCGGAAGCTCAAGTACTACTTCGGAAACGCCGGCCTCGATACCGAGATGGGGATGCTGACCGAGCCGGAGTTCGTGCTGATCATGGACGACGAGAAGCATAGGGCGAAGTTCGAACAGCACTGGTGGACCCACGAGAAGATCATGCGCGCAGACGGCTGGACCGACGAGGAGATAGAAACATATCACTCGGAGACCGCTGAATCGATCGAAAAGGGGGTTCGCTTCTCACTGACACCCTGCTTCTACGCCATCGGGAGGAAGATATGACCGAGAAGGACCCTTGCGGATATCTTATCATCGAGCCTAGACCGGGAAAGGGCACGGTCCTGGTGAAGCACTTCAACAACGCTGATGCTCAGGACGGAGAGATCGAGGGTGACGATGTCGTGGCGATCTACAAGGAGGTTATCCGGAGATACTGGGTATCGGACCTTGGTCATGCCGCTTATCTGGGCAAGGAGCTCTCCCTGGCCATGATGTCGATGGAGCATGGCTTCGAGTATGTACAGGGGCCGTGTTGAACGCTAGATCTCCACCAGCTGATGCGCATCCGTGAACAACCTCTTCACGGCCATGTGCGTCACAAGCATCGTCGTCAGGATCGTCGTACACATAATCATGAAGAAGACGACGATCTGGAACTCTGCTGCAAGCAGCGGATCCGCACCTGCCATTAGCAGTCCCGTCATTGCTCCTGGAATAAAGATAATGCCAAGGTTCTTCATATGATCCACGAGCGGGATCAACGCCGCTGTGACCGATGTGTTCAGATACGTCCTTGACGCATACGTCGATGTTGCGCCGAGAGCCAGAGCCGCCTCTATCCTCTGCCGGTTGTTCTTGAACTCTCCTATCAGTCTGTTCAGTGTCAGAGAACAGACGTTCATGGAGTTGCCGAAGGCCATGCCTGCCAGAGGGATCACGAACTGCGGCTCCAAGGGCATGATCCGAGTGGATGCCATCACGATCAGGCTCACAGCTGCACCTATAACAATGCTCGGAGTCGTGATCTCCCACGCTTTGTTGATCTCCGGCGCCCTCTTCGCAGAGGTGTAGCCCGCCATGATTATCATCGCTGCGAAGACGCCCCAGACGAGAAGCCACCAGTCCGGCGAATCGAAGATGTATGTAAGGATGACGGCAAAGAGCATGAGCTGGACGAAGCCGCGTATCGCGGATACCACTACCTCCTTCCCGATGCCAAGTCTTCGGATATAGGCAAGCGTGAGGACGACCACCATGAGAACCGCTGTCAACGCCAGTCGAACCAGGCCCTCTTCGGGCGTGAACGGGATCTCACTCATGGCGGCCACCTCCGTGTCCGTGCGTCGTGCAGCATTCTGCGGCCTCATCCCCTACCCATCTCTCCCAGTCGAACTCCTCGGCCGGGGCGAACGAGCGAACTCGGCCGTCCTTGAGGTAGAGGACCCGATCAGCGACCCGGCGTGCCTGGGCGGTGCTGTGTGTAACCCAGAGGATCGCCAGCTCCCTGTTCTCCTTGAGGTCCAGGATCGTCCTCTCCACCTTTGAGGCCGCCTTGTTGTCAAGCGACGCTGTTGGCTCGTCAAGGAGAAGGGCCTCCGATCCGATCACGAGGCTCCTGGCGAGGCAGACCCTCTGCTGCTCGCCTCCAGAGAGCTTCTCAGCGTCCCTCTCCAGGAATCCGAGATGAAGTCCGACCTCCTCGAGGGCGACAGAGGTGACCCCTTCATCGGGGATCTCCCAGATATCCATCCCGTATAGCAGGTTCTCCTTCACCGTCCCCGGGAAGACCGCCGGGAACTGGAACACCATGCCTATCCTCCTCCGGAGGATAGGGGGTTCGATCTCCTTCACGTTGACGCCCTCGACCTTCACGGCACCCCGGTCAGCTTCAGCAAGCCTGTTGATGCATCGAAGGACCGTGGACTTCCCCGAACCGGACGGACCCACGATAGCTACGATCTCGCCCTTCTTGACATCGCCGGTGGCCCTTTTCAGCGCCCATCTATCGCCGTATCGCTTTCCAAGGTCCTTGAAGCGGATAAAGCTCAATCCATCACCTCGTGGAACAGCTCGGCGACCTTGTCCCTCGATCTCTGTAGGACCCGCTTCCCCTGGGTCGTGGTCTTGTAGTAACGGCGTACCTTTCCGTCCACGTTCACCTTCTCTGAGGAGAGATATCCACCCTCCTCGAGGGAATGCAGGATCGGATATAGCGTTCCAGGGCTCATGGAATATCCGTGCCTTGACAGCTCGTCCATGAGCCAGGTCCCGTAGACCTCCTCCCTCTCGGCATGGTGCAGGATGTGTATCCTGACGAATCCGAGGAACAGCTTCCGTTCAAGTGGATCGATGTTATCGGTCATCGTTATCGAATATCGATATTGTGTTTCGATATAAATCTCTTTCCCCGTTCCAGAACGGTGTAACACCCTGTACGACCGAGATATCGCGCCTAACCATTATGGGAGCACTTATAAAGCTACGACCACGATGTGGGAGTAGGTGACTGTATGACGGAGTTCATGGGTCTGCATCTCTATGAGGAGTTCCCGGGCACCAATATCACGCCGTTCCAGGTGATCATGTTTCTGATCGTCCTGATCGGTGGGATCATCGCTGTCCGGATCGTATCGTATCTGCTTAAGAAGACGTTCCTTCGAATGAAGGTCTACGAGGTACTTGCGGAGTTCATAGTTCGAATTCTGAGGGTGATCCTGTACCTGTTCGTCATCGGAGCTGCCTTTGCCATCGTCGGCATAAACTTCGGATTCGCTCTACTGAGCATCTCCGTGGTTTTCGGCTTCGTCCTCGGCTTCGCCCTGGGCGACACTCTGGCGAGCATCGCTGCCGGCTTCATGATCTCCATCACGCGGCCGTTCAAGATCGGCGATTACGTGGAGGTGTCGGGTGTAGCGGGTATCATCACCGCCGTCGGCATCAGCATCACCGAGATCGATACTCCCGACAACAAGCACATCGTCGTTCCCAACAAGGCCGTCTGGGGATCGAACATCGTCAACTACACCAAGTTCGGTACCCGCAGGGTCGACATGGAGGTTGGCATCGCCTACGAGACCGATCTCGACCATGCACTCAAGACCACGATCGATATATGCAACGCTAACGAGAAGGTCCTGAAGGACCCGGCCGTACAGGTCGCGGTCAAGGACTACGGCGACTCGGCCATCATGCTCGTGATCAGGCCGTGGTGCAATACCGTCGATTACTGGGATGTGTTCTTCGAGCTGAGGAAGGCGATCAAGGAGGGCTACGAGAAGGCTGGCATAGCGTTCCCGTACCCGCAGGTCGACGTCCACATGGTAGAGAAGAAGTGAGTCAGCCAACAAACTCAAGAACAACGAGCGAGGCGGGCAACATCCCGCCTCGCATTTCTGTTTTTTTTACCTAAATATTATATATCCATCTATCGTAAACATGATCGCATGGGGAGATGTCTAGGGACCGTCGTACTGATCACTTTCCTTTTCATGGTTACTCCGGTCCATGGCCAGTTAGTGATCATTGACGAGGAAATCGAGGAGACGAATGGCAAGATTAACGATATGATAGTGACGCATAAAGGGTCGGTTAAATGGCGACTAGAGGTCAGGAACGATTCCGACCTCATCATCAAGAACCTCAGCATTGCTATCAGGACCAGGGTTGTACAAGAGAATTGGACGAGGGTAGGATACGATTATTATAGATTCGATCACCCATATGAAGCCTGGGATTGCAATCTGAGTAAGGGCGATTCCATAAGATTATGGGGAGGATGGAAGGCAGGATGGTACGTAAGTTATGATATCCATAACTTCTCACACATCGAATCAATGGACTATACTGGTAATGCTTCCTTTTCTATCATAGTTACTGCAATGGTTTGGAACGACTCGTCGAATCGTCTTGAGAACCTGACATTGCTCGATGGTAACCCTCTTCAAACATCTGCTGGACCTTTCAATTTTTCCGTTCAAAAAGCGATCTGGACAGAAGGTTCAGGTCCAAGTCTAAGAACGATGGTGTTCATGGTGATGTCCCCCGCGCTGATTTTCGCCGGATTGTTCATAGCCGGATTCTTCGTCTATCTAAAGAGGTCTCCGAAGATCAATAAGATGCCCTTATCAACAACTTCAAGCCGGGATGTCCATCCTTTTGAACACCCTCATGCCGATGAACAGCACCACAAAGGAAACGACCAGAAGTAGGACGAAATGACCTGCATTGATGGTGTTGTCGAAGATAACCCCGGTGTAGTCCCAGTAGTTCATCATGCTGATATACTTGAGCTTCTCGTAGCTGGCTGCAAATCCTGACAGACTGAAAATAATGAACTGGATGACTATGAACAGGAGGGTGATCCCCATTCCAATTCGCGTCTTCTGGAATCGTATCCCGGTGAGCATCCCTACCGCGATGATCAGCATGAGCATGGGCAGGCTCGTCATCAAGGCAGCAAGTATGGTGCCTCCCGACAGCTCGTCCCCCATTCCGATCGACTCGATCCCCGAGGCGAGCGAGCCGGCTGCGACGAGGATGACGAATGCCGTGAAAGCGCTCAGGGCCAGGAACTTCTCCAGGAGATACCGCTCTCTGGATATCGGTGTGGAGAAGATCAGGTCCATTCGCTTCTGTTCGAAGTCACCGGCCACGGTGGACACGGAGATATAACCCAGGAAGATGCCTGCAAGCATCCACCACCAGCTGAAGAACTCGAATGCGATGAAACCCTTGACGTCGTAGAACGAGAGCTCCCTCCCTCTCGTGAAACCGGAATATGCGGGGTTGTTTATCAGTTCCGCGAACGGGTCGTCGATGTTCATGCCTGTGGATATCTGGCCGATCAGGACCGGTTCGGAGCCATTGATATTTGCAAGGACCGCATAGTACGTCGGTTCGGTGCTGTTCGGGTCCACGGTGACGACGATCGACAGGTCGGTCCCCTCATAGATGACGTCGTCCGTCACCATGCTCGACCGGTTGTCCTCGAGAACGGTGTAGTTCAGGGCTCCCTCCACCGGTTCCCAGGAGAGGTTGAAGGTCGCGCCGGTCTCATCGAGAGGTTCGAGGCCGAGGAACTCCTCCCCCTCGAGCTCCTCGATGGCGGAATCCCTGACTGTCGGATATAATCCAGCGATCCCTGCCGCTATCAACATCACGAGGAGCGTGAAGACGAGGAATCCCTTCCAACCGAGGCGGAACTCCATGAAGAAGACCTTTCCGATCATTGTGCCCCCTCCTTCTTCCCAACGGTCTTCCGCTTCATCTTTTGCTTCTTGGAACCATGTCTCTGATCGCCGTAGTATCTCAGGAAGAGCTGTTCC
>JANQNJ010000001.1 GCA_028279645.1 Thermoplasmatota archaeon | reverse complement strand
CCATGGACGTCTGGTACAAGGAGTCCGAGGCGGAATACATCCTCAGGCACAGCGACTCGGTGGCCGTTATCACATCGATCAGGGCCGGCAAGTACGACTTCCCGTTGATGGTCTCGACGATCATGCCCAGGCTCGAGAGGTTGAAGCTCATTGTCCTGACCGGTGATGACCCGAGCGCCCTCGCTGACGCGACCTACGCCATCGAGCAGCACATCAAGAACAGCGGGCTGGACATCACTGTGATGACGATGGCCGAAGAGATCGAGAGCGGCACCGAATGGAGGGACGATCCCAGACTCGAGGAGATCGACGAGCAGGTCGCCACAGACGATCCAGCGTTCATCCTTTATACTTCGGGAACCACCGGGGTCCCGAAGGGAGCGACGCTGTCGCACGGGAACGTCGTTCCGAACGCTAGGACCCAGACCGACATCATGGGCCTCGATTCGACAGATATCTTTCTGATACCCGTTCCCTATTCCCACGCCTTCGGCAACATCCTGGGCATCACCGCCGTTGTCACGGTGGGAGGCACGCTGGTGCCCATGAGATCGTTCGAAGCGATGGAGGCGATGAGGCTGGTCGAGGAGCATGGATGCACCGTGATCTACGGCGTTCCGACGATGTTCATCAGGGAGCTGGAATCGATCAAGAACGAGGGGTTCGACAGTTCGACCCTTAGGACGGGGATCATGGCAGGAGCCCCCTGCCCGATCGATACAATGAAAGAGGTGCGGGAGGTCATGGGGCCGGACATCTTCATCATATACGGCCTCACGGAGGCCGGTCCCATCGTCACGATGACAAGGAAGGGCGATCCGCTCGACAAGCGGACGGAGACCGTGGGCAGGCCGATCCCCGATGTGGAGGTCAAGATAGTGGGAGATGAGGGGGTGGACCTCGCTCCCGGCATGACAGGCGAGCTGTGCTGCAAGGGATACAACGTGATGCTCGGCTACTACAAGATGCCTGAGCAGACCGCGAATGCCATTGACGAGGACGGATGGCTCCACACGGGCGATCTCGCCATGTGGACGGATGACGGGTACATAAGGATAGTCGGACGGAAGAAGGATATGGTCATCGTCGGCGGGTTCAATGTCTATCCGAGGGAGATAGAGGAATACCTGATAACCCACCCCGCCATCAGCGAGGTCGCCGTGGTGGGGATCCCTGACCACGACATGGGAGAGGTGGTCGCGGCGGCCATACGCCTGGAGGACGGGACCGAGCTGGATGCACAGGGGGTCGTGGACTTCTGCTATGGCGAGATGGCAAGCGCTAAGGTTCCGAGGTATGTCGCGGTGGGGATAGACCTGCCGTTCAGCGGAAGGGGGAAGGTCCAGAAGTTCGTCCTCCGCAAGGTCATGAAGCAGCTCATCGACGAGGGGCGGCTCGAAAGGATACGGCCCTCTGCCACGAAGAGATGAGTGTGGACGGAAACATGATGTGACCTTAACGATCAGAGGTTACTTCTACGGAGCCATAGAGAGGCGCAGGCGGACGCTGTCATCGTCCTCGAGCTCAAGAACGTCCCGGAACCTGTCCTCGCCGATGATCTCGATGGTATCGCGGTAATGGGACCTCTCCGGGATGATTATCGCGCACTCCCTCCCCTCGATCTCGCACCTGAAGCAGTGGACGGGACCGAAGGTCCGGCCGTCGTCCTCGAACCCTTCGAGAAGTATCCCTCCGCGTCTGCGGAGGAGGTGTATTACCCCGAGGTCGTTAGGATCGATCTTGAGGTTCAGGGTCCCGTTGTACGGGACGTATCCCAGGGTCTGCTGTATCTGCTGGACGTACTGCCGTTTGGAGATGTAGTATCCGCCCTCGCCGAAACCGCTGGAGACCCGCCCCTGGATGGTGTACTCCCGATCCGGATCGAACAGGTGGAGGTAGTCGAAATGCTCGCCGAGCAGAAGCTCGCGGCCGGTGTCGGTGATGGTGATCTGCTGACGCCGAACCCCCATCCGCCGCCTTATCATACCAGCCTTGAGGAGCTGGAGTATCTGCTGGGAGGCCGCCTGCTGTGTGACCCCCATCGACTCTCCGAGCTCGGAGCTGGAGACCGATACCTCCCTGTCAAGGGCACCGATAAGGGCTAGCTGTTTCAGCGCCTGGATGCGTTTCTCTTTCACCGTCTTAATGATGCACGTGATAGGATAAATAACTTGAGGGGGCCGGGTTCGGCCAGCACCGGAACAGCCTTCTATAGGCGGTTCTCAGCCGGTGTCAAACCTCATTTTCCTGGCGATTCCGGCCTTTTCAACGACTATCGGCAGGGAACTGGCTTCAGACCCGTTGTGGCCCGGACCCAGATGCATTCAAAAAGGTTATATATATGTGTAAAACCATTCAAATCGGCCCGTTCATCGTTCCGGGACAAGAGGGGGAGTAACAATGAAGATGAACCAGAAGTTCCGAGAGCTGCTCGATGATGAGATCGAGATCAAGGACGCAACCGAGATATTCGACCTGCCGACCATCGCCCTGAGGGGTGTTGGCGAGGAATCCTCGGAAAAGCTGGCGGAGTGCGGTATCACCAGATTGCACCAGCTTTCGACCCTCGACGCGAAGGATGTGTCCAAGAGGTCCGGTATTCCGGACTGGACCCTTCTGGCCTGGGGCGAGCTGGTCAGGGACCTCGGAATGCTGGTGGTTGTGAAGACGGTCAAGGACGAGGTCGATTACACCGAACAGGCCCTCGCCCTCAACGTCGCCAGGTTGACCTCGGTGAAGGAGGACCAGATAGAGGGTCTCTGGGCGGCCGGTATAGTCTCGGTCGGCCTCCTCGGCGGGCAGGAGCCGGATAGCCTGGCATCCAGGGCCAAGATCCCGAAGGGGGTCGCTAAAGAGCTCATCAACCGGGCCCACGCCATCGGCAAGGTCACGCCGGTCCCGCCAGGGATCGAGGAGCACTTCGTGAACTATTACTCGCCCAATGATACATATGATATCATGTCCGGCAGCACTGTCTACCTTAAAGGGATCGGCAAGAGGTATGCAAGGAAGCTCAGGGAGGCCGACATCAACACGATCGGTGAGCTTGCGACATGGGACCCTCACACGATCGTTGCCAGGACAGAGATCAAGTACAAGATGGTCTCGGAGTGGACACGCACGGCCCGACACGTGATGGGCATCACCAGAACGGAGTTCGAGGAGAGGCTGGACCAGATGATCGAGGACCTCACCTCAATAAAGGTGGAGTACGGAACCCTTCTCGAGAACGCCGGTTTCTTCAAGCTCGGCAAGGAGGTCGAGTCGCTCAACATGATGACCCTCATGGTCCTCGACGAGTACATTGATGAGGTCAGGCGAATTGTCACATTGGAACAGGGATGAGATGGACACCAGACTGTCGATCGACGATTACTTCCTGAAGATCACCAACCTAGTTGCCACACGGACGACCTGCCTTAGACGCCATGTCGGCGCCGTCATGGTCAAGGACAAGCGGATCCTGACCACGGGCTACAACGGCGCTCCCAGGGGCCACCCCCACTGTCTTGACATCGGCTGCCTGAGGGAGGAGCTCGGCATCCCCTCGGGAGAGAGGCACGAGCTGTGCCGCGGTGTCCATGCGGAGCAGAACGCCATAATCCAGGCGGCCATTTTCGGGATCTCGCTTGAGGGGGCGACGCTCTATGTCAACCTGCATCCCTGCCTGATCTGCTCCAAGATGCTGATCAACGCCGGGATCGTTCGCATTGTCTACAGTGAAGGGTATCCTGATGATCTTGCCATGGAGATGCTCAAGGAGACCCACGTTCAGGTGGAACAGAGGGACCCGCCTTGATGTTGTCGGATACGGTCGATCTGGACAGCTGCAGGACCCGGTTCTCGCGAAAGTTTAATAGTGGTCCATCGTGTTCTGGTCGGTAAGATGTCCCCACCAGAGACGCGTCAGACGAGGATCAAGGCGTTGAAGTGCCCGCACTGCGGTGGAGCGCTGGTCAGGTCCAAGAGCTGGACCTCCCAGGGCGAATCGATCTCCTGGCAGAAACCATGGCCCAGCTGGCTCAAGCTGGCCGTCCCGATCTGGATGTGGGCGTGCATGAACTGCGGAAGGGTCACCTTCTACCTCATGGAGAAGCGGGCGGTGATCAAGGAGTTCTGGGACAGCGTCAACAACGGGATCATAGACCTCCAGGAGGCCGAGGACGCCGAAGACGAGGAGGACGACGACGACCCCGACAAGGGCGCGATATCATACCCCGGCGGCTTCCAGCGGGTAAGGACCAACGGGTGAGTTCTATGGAAGAAGGGTTCGTTGCACCCGGCGAGAGGGTATCGACGGTGGAGGAGTATGTCAACGGCGAGGGGACCTACGAGAAGGACGGCGTGATATACGCCTCCCGTGCCGGTTCTGTAAGGATAGACAACAACGAGAGAGAGATAGCGGTGAAACCCTCGAGATCGGGACCGAGATATCTGGAGCCGGACGACGTCGTTATCGGCATGGCAAGGGCAGTGAAGCGGTCCATGGTCTCCGTGAACATCCTTAAATGCGTCAACGATGGGTCCACCATCCTGTCCGGGGATATCGGGACCCTGCACATCTCGAAGATCGACCGTAACTATCATCAGGACTTCTCCGACATTGTGGGGGTGGGGGACGTGATCAAGGCAAGGGTGATAGCCGGACGGCCGTCGATCCAGCTGACGCTGGACGGTCCGGATCTAGGTGTTCTAAGGGGACAGTGCATCACCTGCGGGTTCCCGTTCGTCCTCGCCGAGGGACGGCTATACTGCGACCACTGCCGGAAGGTGGTGTTGAGGAAGTACGCGGAGGGGTATGTTGTGTCCGAGCACCCTGACGACAGGATCGATAGGTCGGAGTATACACCGGCAAGGATCCCGAGAGGACCCGATCACAGGCAGGACCGAGGAGGCAGGAGGAACGATGGGAATAGGGGTCGCGGGGGCGGTGGGAGGAACGACCGCAGGGACCGCTCCAGGAGATGATCGGCGCCAGAGGCTGTCAAGTGCTTTTCGACATCATCTTCCAGGCCGGATAAGGGTCTGTACAGTTGGATAAAAAAACTAAGAGGGGGGGAGGTGGTCCTTTTCAGAAGGACCGAGACAGAAGCACATGTGTGCCGACCGGACCTCACTGTCCGATCTGGCAGATGCTGGTGACCTCTCTCTCGCCGGCAGCGACCTGGTTCAGCTTGTCCAGGTTGATCACCAGCCCTACGAACTCCTTCCCGTCGTGGCTGAGATACCTCTCGGCCTCCTGGAAGGCGTCCGCGGAGATGTTCACCTTTATGGCGCTTCCGCCGTTGCTCTTGCGTACAAAACCTATCAGTTTCGATGATGCCATTTTCTCATTCCTCCGTTTCTTCTTGTTCTGCAGCCGGTAAACGGACCCGGCCTCGAACGGAGGATGCCCTGCGGGGTAGAAGAACGATGTGGAGCAGGGTCGATGAAAGTGTAAGGGGTCAATTGTCGCCTTTCAGAGCGGTCAGTACCTGGTCGGTGAAGGAAGCAGTACTGGCGGTGCCGTCAGCGTCGGGAGTGGTGTTCCCGTTGGTATAGACCTCATCCACGGCCCTGCGGATCGCGTCTCCACCGTCGATGCCGATATGATCGAGAAGCATGGCGGCGCTGAGCATGGCCGCGGTGGGGTTCGCGATACCATTTCCGGCGATATCCGGAGCGGCACCGTGGACAGGTTCGAACAGGGCGTGATCGGCCCCGACATTGGCGGACGGGACAGCTCCAAGCCCTCCTATCAGTCCCGCTGCGAGGTCCGAGAGTATGTCGCCGTACATGTTCGGAGCAAGGACCACGTCGAACCGTGCCGGGTCAAGTACAAGCTGCATGGCGGCGTTGTCGACGTACAAGGATGTCGATGCGATGTCTGCCTCCTCAGCCGCCGTTTGACGGAAGATATCGAGGAAAAGGCGGTCGGAGAGGAGGACGTTGGCCTTGTGAACGCACACGACTCCGGCTCCGGCCGGTGAGATCCTGGATCGAGCGACCTCGAACGCCGTCCTGCATATCCTGCGGGACGCTTCCTCGGTGATACGCCTCTCGGTGACCACGCCGCCCTGAACCTCTCTCTCGATGCCGGAATACAGGCCCTCGGTGTTCTCACGGACGATGACCAGATCGATGACCTCTGATCCTTGCACTGAGCCCGGCCGCCTTACAGGCCTTATATTGGCGTAAAGATCAAGCTCACGGCGGAGACGAAGCAGGGGTGACCGTTGGGCCGGCGGCACCGCTTTCATGTCGCCCGGATCCTCTCGCGGATCAGGATCGTCGATGGATGACAGTACCGCGCCTAGAAGGCAGACGCCGGCCTCGTCGATAAGGTCGATGGTCTCGCCGGGGAACGGACCACCCGCTCTGGTGACGGCCTCACTGCCGATGTAGGCCTCGATCAGTTCGATGCCCGGATGAAGCGCTTCGATGACGGAGAGCGCCGGGTCGATGACCTCCGGTCCGATCCCGTCGCCCTTGATGAAAACGATCTTCGATGTCATTATGAGCAGGCCTCTCTGTTGGTCCGTCGATCACCGCCGGGACCTCGATCCGAACGGGAACCCTCTGGGCTCCTCCGGCTCCCCCGCCTCGTTGGAGAACTCCTTGAGGAGGGCCCTTTGTCTCGGAGTGATGTTCCTGGGCGTGATCACCTTGACCACCACCTTCATCTCACCAACCCCCTTTCCATCGGGCAGTGGAAGGCCTCCGTTGGGGATACCGAACACATCGCCCGTCTGCGTACCCGGAGGGATGTAGAGATCGACATCGCCGTCGAGCAGGGGGATGCGGACCGTGGTCCCCATTGCGGCTTGCGGGAAGGAGATCTTCCTCTTGAAAACGAGGTTCGATCCGTTCCGCATGTAGCGGGGATGCTCCTTCTCGGTGACCGAGACGAGCAGGTCGCCGGGCTCCCCTCCCTTGAACCCCTCGTTGCCCTTCCCCTTGAGCGTTATGATCTCGTCGCCGACAACTCCTCGCGGTATGTCGACCTTGAACGTCTGGGTTATCCAGTCCTTCCCCGCCCCCTCGCATGAGCTGCACTTGTGATCGATGACCCTGCCGATACCATTGCAGTTCGGGCATGCCCGCAGATCGCCCTGTGAGAGGTCCTCGTGGTCCTCCCATACCGGTTCGCTGCCGAGTGATATCTCCCCCTCTCCGCCGCACTTCATGCATGTGCGCGGCTTGGTACCCGGTGCAGCGCCGGAGCCGCCGCAGGTGTTGCAGTTCATCTGTCTGTCGACCCTGATCTCCTTGTATCCGCCCTTGGATATCTCCTCGAGGTCCAGCTCCAGGTCGACGACGATATCGGAACCCCGTTCTGGTTCGAACGTTTCCCTGGTGGAGAAGATGTCGAAGAGGTCGTCATAGGCCTTGACGGTGACCCCCTTCCGGGTCCGCTTGGCCCGCTTGAAGAAGGTATCATACTCCTTCCGCTTCTCCGGCTCCCCGAGAACCTCGTATGCGGCGTTGATCTTGCGGAACTTCGTCTTTGCGATGGGCTGGGGGTTCCTGTCGGGATGATAGAGCCTAGCGAGCTTCCGGTAGGCCTTCTTGATCTCTCTCTGGGTCGCGTCCCTGGGAACTCCCAGGATGCGGTAGTAGTCCTCTTCCATGTACCCGTTCCTGATATCCCGTGCAACGGTAATAAAGATTGCCCGCCAGGAGGGGGCCTATGGTGCTATCGTCAGAGGCGGACCTGTTAGGAGATGGGTCTCGGTTCAAAAGAGTTAAAAAAAGAAAAAGAAAGAGTGGGCCCGTCCCGAGGGACGGGGCCCATCTTCTTGGTTGTTTTCTGTTCTATTCCAGCCGTTGGACACGACCTACTCTTCGTCCTCTTCCCGGCGCTTTCTGGAGTACGCCAGGGATACGATGACCATTGCCGCCATCATGTATGGGACGTAGACCATGAACGAGCTGATGTCGAACTGCCTGTCAGCAACGTTCACCGGTACGGTCACCGAGTTGTCGGAGGTGTCCGCATCGGTCAGGGTCTTTCCGGTCTCCGGGGACTGGGTGTCCTCGGCGGATCCGAGCCTGAAGGTAACGTAGAGGGTCTTCTCCTGGTTGGTGGCTGCCGGTATGTTCTCCAGCATCACCGGCACCATCAGGTACCTCTCGCCCCACATCCCGGCCTCGAGCCTGAAGGTCTCGGACAGGGAGGAATTGGCCGTTGGTTCGTTGTTCTGTGTCGGTGGTAGGACGGTTGTAGCGGTCTGCGTGTCGTAGAGCTCCGGATCGCCCACTGCGAACTCGACGCTCGTCACACCGATCTTGGTGACCATGGTACCGTTGGGATCGGGGTACTTGATCTTCATACCGGTCTGAGCGCCGGTGATGTCCACTGTGAGGTGGAGGTCGTGCATGTAGGTACCATCGTTCCAGATGAGCACCCAGAAGGTGACCTCTCCTCCGGCCATCACGCCGCTGCGGCTCATGAAGATCTTGCCCCTGCCGATGCCTGCATCGGGCAGCGGGATCTTCGCCTTTACCCAATCCTCCGATTCCTCGGTCGGATCGTTCTGCGATGCCAGCTCGATGTTGAAGGTCCTCGGTACCGCGGCGTCCGCATCATCGTAGGTGAAGTGGTCCTCGTCAGGTGCGGATACGTAGACGGTCACCGGAATGACCTCGCCGGGCTCGAGTATCTCAGTGGAGCCGACAGTGCTGATGTCGGTGTCGACGATGGTCACACCGTGGACGGTGTCGATGAGCTGTACGCGCCAGTGTGTGGCCGCGCCCATGTCAAGCTCGACGTCGATGGTGTCGTTGTTCGCGCCCATATTGATGATGTAGGACTCGAACTCGATGTTGCCGTTGTACTGCTCCTTCGGTATGGTCGTGGGTGTGGGCTCGATCTTGACGGTCTCGACGTGCACCGCGTAGGGCTGAAGACCGAACAGGGTGATGTCATCGATGAACCATCCACCGCCGCCATCCTGGCTGTTGCTGTGGAAGTAGAACTTGATGCGCACGTACTGGTCAGCGTAGCCGGTCAGCGGTATGAACTCCATCGGGTCCTTGGATCCGTTGAACTGGGCGAGCAGGGTCCACTCGTCCGGCCGGTCAGGCATGTCGCCGGACCTGTCGGAGGAGTAGATGTAGATACGTCCGTAGTCGGATGTGTTGAAGTCATAGCTGTGCCAGAACATCAGTGCGGGCCTGGCGTTCGTCAGGTGTACCTCGGGTGTGATGAGCTCCTGGTCCCAGCCGTCGCCGTATGCCGGCGGATCCTGGTCGGTGTCACCGCAGTAGAAGGCGCTGCCGTCGGCGGCCTTGTACGTTGTGGTGGTCCACTCATCGTCGTAGATGAAGCCGTTCAGGTTGTTGCCGTTCCAGTAGCCGAAGACGTTACCGACAAGGACATCCTTGGCGATCTTGTCGTCGTGCGGCTGCTCGTCAGCACCGAGCTCGGTGTAGATCGAGATGGTGAAGTTGTTGTCGGCTATGTCGTTCGGGAGCGTAGGCGTGGTCCACGGGAGCCAGACGTCGATGGTCGGGTTGTCGCCGTTCACCTCGTCCAGCTGATCGGGCGGTGTGATCTCGTTGAAGGTCGTCAGGACGTATGCCAGGGACCAGTCGTTGTAGCTCGAGAGTGTAGCGGTGTAGTCCGGATCGTGGGAGACGATGTCCAGATGGATGGTCACATCGGATGTGTCCACCGGAAGCTTGCCGTAGTTCTTGATGGTAGCCACCAGGTACGGTGTCTTGGAGTTACCGGTCGGATCGTCGTTGTAGGCGGTGTCGGTCACGAACGCGCTCTTGAACTCCACCGAGTCGACACCGATGTTGGTGTCGAAGGGCTGTCCGTAGATCATGATGTCGTCAACGTACCAGCCAGTGTATGCCGGCTTCATGGGGTTCAGACCGCCGTTGCAGCGGAACCTGAACCTCACGCTTCCGTTGAGCATCTCCGGGTTGGTGTCCTGCAGTGTCTGCGTCAGGTCGATGGCTACGCGGGCCCACATGTCGTCCTCGTTCTCGAAGCTCTTCAGTGCCACCCACTCGCCGGTGGGATCGCCGTTCTCGTCCACGGCCGCGACGTCAACGTATCCTGCGTCCTCGTCCTTGAACGGAGAGCCGGTGAAGTTCTCGAAGGAGTAGCGGTGGTAGAACCGCATGTAGGTGAACTCGCTGTGCGTCATGTTGATCGGCGCGGTTATCAGCGAATCCTCGATGCCGTTCCTGTAGGTTCCGGTATCCTCCTCGCCGCACCACCAGCCTTCACCGCCGCTCGGGCTCTTGTCCTGCCCGGCGCTGCCTTCCTTGGTGTAGTGCCACTGTGTCTGGTAGGTGTCGACCACTCCTCCGCCGATCTCGTCGACGGTGGTCATCCATCCGGTCTCCTTGTAGGTGCTGCCGTCATCCTGGAACAGGATCTCGGCCACGGACACGAGCTGGCTGTACACATCGTTGGTCGGGTCCTCGTCCCAGTTGGACGAGTTGACCTCGAGCCTGACGAAGTAGTTGCCGAACTCGGTGGTCCATCCGGACCAGGCCTGGGTCTCGGTCTCCTCAGGATCGAGGAGCGAGGTGGGTGCCGGGTCCTTGGTGGCTGAGATGTTGCTCACGACGCTGCCGGTGACGACCACGTCATCGATGTACCAGCCTGCGGGGATCGCGTCAAGCGGAGCCGCGAAGTAGGAGTCGAGCGAGCTGTCGAAGGCGAGCATGAACCTCACCAGGACGTCGTCGCTCCTGTAGTTCGTCAGATCGTAGGTGATCTTGCTCCACTCGTCGTCATATCCGTTGTATGCAGGCATGTTCACCGAGCCGAGGCCGGTACCCTTGCTTGTCTCTGACGGATATCCCTCGCCCGGAGCGATCTGCTGCCAGGTCACACCACCATCGGTGGAGATGTTGAGGAATGCACCGTCGTTCTGATCCAGGTTATACATCTGGAAGTAAGACAGGCTCGGGTTCGGAGAGTCGGTCAGGTCACCGATGTCGACCTCCCAGTACGTGGTCCCGCCCGGACCCCAACCGGTGATGGTCGGATACGGGGAGTTCACTTGATGGCTTCTGAGGCCGGCATACGGATAGAGCGAGTTCTGGCTCCAGTAGGTCGACGGGGACTTGGGTCCGGGCACGGAGGCGCCCTCCATGTCCTCCGTGAGGAGGATGGAGTCAAGCAGCTTCACGACGCTGATGGTGAAGTTGCCCTGATCCTGCGTGTTCCCGAGGTTCTCGTAGGTCACGTTCATCGGCTGGTTGACGCCTGCTGCGACAACGTCAGGTATGTCCACACCGGTTGCGGCAAGGTCATATCTGGGCCTGGAGACGATCCAGATCTCGAAGAGGTCGTCGTCCTTGTTCTGATCGCCGACCATGTCGGTCATGACCTGGATCACGTAGGTGACGTTCTCCTTGTTGCCGAGACTGAAGGTCCACTCGTCGAGGTCGATGGTGTAGCCGGACTGAATATCGACGGTCTGGTACTTCCCTGGACTGACCTTCGCCGGGTTCAGGGCGAGATCGGTGTCGGGATCGGCCTGGTCGAAGATCTTGATCTCGACCCGGACATCGTCCTCGTCGTTCACACCCCTGTTCCTAAGCTGGGCGTTGATCGGCACGTCGGTGTTCATGAGCCATACCGAGTTGTTCTTCGGTGCCTCGATGATCGGAGCGACGTTGTGGTCGTACTCGACGCCATAGACGATGAGGTCGTCGATGAAGACACCGCTCCACTCCTCGCCGGTCCAGAGGACGAACTCGGAGTTCTGGTTGATGTCGTCGCTGTCCGACGTGAAGAAGAACAGTATGCTGACGTTGCCGCCTGCGAACTCAGATATGTCAAAGGAGACGAACTCCCAGAAGTCGTTGTAGCCGTCGATGAAGCTTCCTTCCACCTTCTGCGGCACAGGCGAGTCCTCCGTCTGCACGAAGATCTCGAGACCGTCATGGTCCTCCTGGGTCGCATATCTGGTCCAGAAGCCCACTCTTGCCGTGTCCATGGTGGTCAGCTCGATGTTCGGGGTCTGCAGGTAGGCGTTGACGCCGTTGCTGTACTTCATCTTGCTATCCACCCCGCACCAGAATGCGTGGGGATCGCTGTAGTACAGCACCGACTCGTCGTTGCCGCCCTCGTCCCAGATCAGGCTGGCGTTGTGCCACTGGTCCTTGGTGCCACCGGTCTCCCAGCCAGCATCGCGGTCCAGTTCGCCGTCGGACTCGAACTTGATGGTCCAGGCGTTGGTGTGGTGGAGCTCCATGTCGTTCCAGGTGAAGTTGTCGTCCTCGAGCTCGGATGCCACGCTGAAGGTGTACATCGCGAAGGACGGTAGGTTCTCGTCCCACGTGAACTCGAGCGTGGTGGACTCGCCGGGTGCGAGGCTGCCGACGTTGAAGGTCTGGTTGTCGTAGTCGAAGGTCCTGGTGATCACCTTGTCGCCGTAGAACCACTGGATAAGGGTCTTCATCAGGTCGACCTCGTAGTCGTCCAGGACGTTGGATCCCTGGTGGTTGGATTCCGGTCCGGCATCGTAGAAGTCCCACGGAACGAAGAAGCTCCTGTACTCCTCGCTGCCAGCGTAGACACCCTCGTACTGGACGCCTGCCGCCCACCTGTAGGTGAAGTACTCCCACTTGTAGAGAGCAGTTCCACCGGGCCTGAGGTTGAGGCCGTCAGGTCCGTAGCTGCGGAACTCCCACTCGCGGTTCTTGGTGAACTGCCTGTCCTGGCCGAGGAAGTCGGGGTTGGACTCGTAGACGTCGCCGCCCCAGTAACACTTGAGGTAGTCACGCATCAGGGTCCTGTAGTAGTTGTAGTAGGAGGTTCCGTAGTAGGCAACGTCCTTTCCGAGCAGGAAGAGGCTGCCGCCATCGTCCAGGAAGTCCTCGAGCTTGTCGGGATCCTCATTGTTGGCGTAGTAACCGATCCGGCCGTAGCGCTGTACGTATATGATGATGTCGTTGTTCTCGATATCACTATCCGTCAGGTAGCCGCTCTGGGCACGGTTCTTCACAGTAACCTCGGTGGTATCCGTAAGATACAGGTCCTGGAGGACCTCCATCACGGCATCGTAGTAGAGCTGGGTGTCGTAGTAGCTGTAGTAGCCGTTGTAGATGAGGATGTTCACGGTCTCCTTGTCGCCGATGTTCTCGAACTGGATCGAGGCATTGCCGACCGCGAAGGAGACGTTGAAGTCCGAGACGTCAACGTTACCGTTGTTGAGGATCTCCGCGCTCACCGTGGCCTCCTTGCCCTTCTCGATGATCTCGGGCACATCGAACTCGGCGATGGCGATGTCCTTCCATCTCAGGACATCGGCCAGGATGGTGATCTCATTGTTGCTCGGTACCTCGTCACCCTCCAGATAGGCGGTCACGGTGATCTGCACCTCATGGCCGTCCATGGACTCGTCGGGCTCCCACTCATCGAAGTAGACGGAACCAGCGTCTGGCTCCTGGCCGGTCACGACGCCGTCAAGCGAGAGCGAGGTATCGGTCCAGTTCCACCTGTCGCCGGTGTTGAGGTCGACGATGGTCAGGTTGACCATCACGCCCATGACGTCCTCGCGTCCCACGTTGGAGATGTTGACGTCGAAGACCGGGTTCGATCCAGGCGCGTGGTGGTATTCCTCGCCGGGTATCACGTTGTTGATGGCGATGTTTGTCTTGTACTGGTCACCGTAGATCATGATATCATCGAGCCAGACACCGCTCGGGGTATCGAAGGTGCCGTCACCGTCGACGATATTATCCCTGTCGGAGGTGAACATGAACCTGACGAGGACCTGCTCGTCCACGTACTGGTTCAGGTTCTCGAGGTTCCTGAGGGACTGTGTCGGGTGGCCGAAGGTCGGGTTCTCCCACCACGGTGAGTGCGAATCCTGGCCGACGGTACCGGAAAGGCTTCCGAACCGGTCGTCCCAGGTCTCGCCATCAGTGGATATCAGGATATCCCAACCATCGTGGTCACGTTGGGTCGACCACAGGCTTGACCATGTCAGGTAGGCCGAACTGTATGCCCTCAGATCGACGATCGGAGAGCCGAGAGCTGCCTTTGCATCGGCCTTGTAGATGTAGGCGTCGTAGGTTGTGTTGTATTCACCGAAGTACCATGCGTAATCACCACTGTTCGCAACGGTGCTCTGGACCTTCCAGAGATCGTTGCTACCGCGGTGGAACCAGTCCCCGGGATCGTTGTTCTCGGGGTTGCTGGAGGCGGCCTCGGCGTAGACGTAGATGCTGCCGGTGTAGTTGTTATCGAACGGGTTCTCGTCCTCCTCGTAGTCGTACTGATCGGTCACGATCTCGATATCGTACTGACCGGGGAGACTCGGGGTCCATGTCTTCGCCCAGGAGTCCCAGTCGGTGGTGGTCTTCACGGCGGAAGCGACAGTGCTTCCGTCGGAATCCTTGACGGTCAGGGTCGACCTCATTCCAGAGGACGAGCCGTCCGCAAGGTAACCGCCGGTGTAGCCGATGGTCAGCGGATAGCCGGCTATCAGCGTTCCTCCGGTGTACAGGTCCTGCGAGTAGTCGACGTGGCCGAGACCGTAGTTCTCACCGAAGTTCGAACCGTAGACGACCATATCGTCGATCCACCAGCCGTTGGTACCCTCCATGTCGTAGTACTCGTCACTGTACTGGTAGGAGGTGAACCGGAACCTGATCTGGACCGAGTCGCCCACGAAGTCGCTCAGGTCGAAGGTCTCCCTCTCCCAGTTGTCGTAACCGAGGAAGGCATAGTAACCCGCACCCTTGCTGAAGGCGTTGGTCCTGATCTGGCCGTCGTAACCTCTGTCAGGAGTGATCTCGTACCAATGTGTACCACCGTCGTTGGTGATATCGAGGAATGCACCGTCATCGTTGCCCTGGTGGCCCGAATCGGAGCCGTTGGTCGGCATGGAATGCCGATGCCAGAACGACAGGAAGGCGTTCTCGGATTGAGTCAGATCGATCTCCGGTGTGATCAGTGCATTGTCCATGGCCACGGCGTATGACCCGTTGAGGAGCTGTGTGGAGTGTGGATAGACATCATCAGATGCCGTTTCCCACTCCTCCTCCGGATCGGAGCCGTCGTCCATCTCGTAGCCGCAACGCCACGCATAGGAGGACAGGTTCGCGTCGAAGGTCCTAGTGAACGGAGAGTCGTCGAGGGTCACGTGCCAGAGATCGTTGTCCTTGATCCCCATGATGGCGTTCTGGCTGAGGTCGGCGGTGTCGAAGTCGCCCTCCTCGCCGTCCTCGAAGTTCTCGTCCATGTAGAACTCGCCGATGAAGATGTCCTTCAGCAAGATGTCGTTCTCGGCATACTCGTCGTCAGGCGACTCGATGGACATATTGTACCTGTAGAAGCCGGTTTCCCCGTAGTCGCTCGGGGTCCAGTACCAGTCGAAGTCGACCTCCTCGCCCTTGTCGAGGCCGTCGGTGTACGACTTGGTCTCGGAGTAGATGACCTCGTCCGTCATGCTTAGCTTACGGAGGCTGAAGTCGTCGACATACCATCCAGGTGCGGTATCCGAAGTGGTTCCAGTGTAGTAGTAGAACCTTAGACGGACACTGTTCCTCGCGCCGGAAACGTCGATGTTCCACTGCCTCCAGCCGCCGGTGTTGACATTGCCGTAGTCGTATCGGTTCTGCTCGTAGTTGTAGGCACCGTCAAGATAGACGTATAGATATGTATAGTGGTAGTTGCCGGTGTCCATCCACTCCCAGAAGGTCAGATCGCTGACCCGGACAGTGCTGGCGTTCTTGTTCAGGTAGACGTACGGTGTGTAGGTGTAGGAGTAGGTGTAGTCGCCGCCGGCATTGCCGTCGATGTCCATACCTATGCAGGTCGGGGAACTGTAGGCCTCGGAGGGACCGACGTTGGTCGGTGTGCCCCACTGCCAGCCCTCGGTGGTTCCGTAGGAGTATGTGTAGGTGTACCAGCCGTTGGTCGACGGATCCTCATCGAGCTCTCCGTCGGGGAACAGCTCCTCCCACTCCATGGTATGGACCTGGAGGCGGGCATCGACGTCGAAGTCGAAATCGTCGAGACCGACGTTCTTGACGGTACCCCGGGTCCATTCGTCATCCACATCGGCAACGTCCGGGAAGGCCGGGTTGTCCATGGATGGGAGTAGCTCCGTGGGCATCAGGTCCCACCGCTTCGAGAAGCCGTAGAGGACCAGATCGTCCAAGTAGTATCCGTCATATCCGTAGCTGAACGCGTAGGAGCAGAACTGCCACTTCAGGGTGACCTTCTCGCCGACGTAGGCCGTTAGGTTGAAGAACACCTGGCTCCAGGTGGTCTTCTGACCGGCGAAGGCATCCTGGCGGTTGGAATAGAGGTTGCGGTCGTATCCGCCCTCTGGGTAGATTATCTCCCAGTCGTCGCCGCCGTCGGTGGAGATCTGGACGTTCAGACCATCATAGTACTGGTATGTGTCGTACCAGTGGTAGTAGGATAGCCAGATCTCGTAGCCGGTGAGGCGCTCTAGCTCGGGGGTCTCCAGAAGGATGTATCCGTTGCTGCCGTAGTGGCCAGGATCGTAGCTGTCGTCGAGATCGGTACCCCAGACCTTCATTCCGGAGTTGGCGAGCGCTGGACCGACGATCTTCGGCTTGCCGCGCTCCCACTCGTTGTTGATACCCGAGGTGGAGAAGTAGTCGCGGTCCTCGAAGTCCTCGTCGATATATAGACTACCGACGTAGACCGGAACGCTGATCATATCGTTCTCCGGGTTGTTCACCGTACCGCCGCCGACAAGGTCGACGGAGACGTTGACCAGATAGAGACCGTGGAGCTCGGGGGTCCAGTTGAACGCGACATCGGTCGTGTTCGGCGGGAACCTGAGCGCGTCCATGGTCAGCTCATCGTCGCCGATGATGGTGCCGTACTCGTACTCGTCGTACTCGACGTTGTACGCGGACATCGTCGGCTCGAAGGTGACGGTATTGTTACCATAGTTGCCGACCTCGGCATTGATGGTGTATGCACCGGACGGGTTGTAGGGTATGATCTCGTCGGCCTTCGGGTTGGAGATGCTCTCCACGCCGATATCGTTCTCGACGGGCGGAGGCGCATTGCCGTAGATCTTGATGTTATCGATCTCGAAGTTGTAGTAGTAGTAGTGGTAGTAGTAGGTGTTGTAGAACCTGAACCGGATCCTGAAGTCCTCGGTCATCGGGTAGGAGCTGAGGTCCAGGGTGCCGGCATCGCGCCATACACCGTTTCCGGTCTGGCTCATCTCCTGGATGAGGTTCCAGGTCGTGCCGCCGTTGCTGGAGTACTCGACCCTTGCATGATAGGAGGTGGAGCCGTACTTGGCATAGTAGAACGACATCTCGACATCGGTCCAGCCCTTCAGGTTGAAGGAGACCTCGGCCCAGACGTCGTCGGTGTTATCGCGGTAGTAGTATCCGAGGTTCTCGTGAAGGGAGTACAGGCCCTCGTAGGAGGACGAGTAGTAGTAGTACGCGTCGTCGCTCCTGCCGGCACCGCCATCCCAGTACACGCCGCTGAGCTCGTCGTTGACGGTCCAGCCACTCGTCGCCTTTGGAGGTGCGACAAGCTTCTCCTCACCTTCGAAGTCCTCGAAGAAGACGACCCATCTTGCCCACCAGAAGGCGGAGGACATGTTATTGGAGTCGTCCTGATCGATCGGATTGCCAAGACCGTCCTCCAGGGCGGTCCAGACCTCTGCCTTCAGATATCTCGGGTCCCAGGACTGGGAAGCGTAGGTGAACTCCACCCAGCCGATGCCGAACATCTCGAGGTCGTCAGAGTAGGTGACCTTTGCCGGCGTGAGCCAGACCTCGGTCCCGTTTGTTATGTTGTAGACCATGCAGAAGACGTCGAAGTTGCTCTGGGTCTTCCATCCGAGGTTGGAGATCGTGGCGTTGATCACCTGGTCGCGACCCGGACTGATGTACTCCACCACGTCGACATCGATGACTGCGAGGTCGTTCTCGGGC
>JANQNJ010000048.1 GCA_028279645.1 Thermoplasmatota archaeon | reverse complement strand
GCGTCCTCCACGGTGCCGGACACCGTCCAGTCAGGATCGACCACCGGATGGAGGGTGATGTTGTGCCACATCTCTCCAGCGGTATAGTTGATCCCCGTGGTGTACATGTAGGTGTCGTTGGCCATGCCCATGAGGATCCCCGCACCGGACCACATGCCAAGCTCATAGTAACCGGTAACGTTCTCGTTGGTCATGGTACCGTTGCCAGCCTCCAGCTCGAAGACCTGTCCGCCCACCATGGCATCGACCGCCGTGCCGTTCTGTAGCTGTACGTACCCCTTGACGATGACATCGGGCGGCGGGATGGGTATCAGGTAGAAGTCCACCTCTTCGGTGGAGTTCTCGGCCACATCGGACCAGTCCCAATCCTCCTCGTATCGCTCGTAACCGTGTGCATCGATCTCTACCTCGTACTCAGCAGCATAGAGGATCCAGGCGAAGGAACCGTTCTCATCGATCTCGTTCGTCCAGTTGCCATATGCTTTCGTGTGGATGGATACCTCCGCATCATCGATCGGGTCACCGGTGTCGTTATCGAGGATGGTCCCTATGAGCTCGAAATAGATGGCCTCATAGAGGGACCAGTTCATCCAGATAATATCGCCGGACTCGTTGTTGGAGGTATCGAGATCCTCGTGCTCGCCGATGTAGTCATCGTTGTGGACGTTGACCTCCATCTCTCCCTTGTATACCCATAGTTCGTAGTAACCGTCCTTGTCGGTCTCGTTCCCGATGTGCAGGCCCTTCTGCCAGTCGCCGGCGTTGATCCAGCACGGGTAGATCGGGTCTCCGGTCTCGGCTTCCTCGACATATCCCTTGAGGAGGATATCGGCGGCCACGAGCTCGATGTCGAGCTCGTAGGAATCCTTGTTCTCGTTGGAGAGGTTCACATCATCATCGAAGTTGATATATCCGTCCGCCCAGCAGCTGAACCAGTACCAATCATGCGGGATATAGATGGAATAGCTGCCGTTCTCATCGGTGTATGCATCATAGCTCGGCCACCATCCAAAGCTGACCATCGCGTCCTCTATCCCCTCCTCTGTCTCCGAATCGGTGACCGTTCCGTAGACCTCGATCATGGGCAGCGGGTCCAGGGTGAAGTTGAACCAGTACTCGTTGTTGGCAGGTTCGTAGACGCCGAAATCGAACCAGGCGTGGGAATAGTTCGCGAGCTGGATCTCTATCGACACCTCGCTCTCGAAGATGCTCGTCTCGAAGTAACCCTCCTCGTCCGTGTTCGCATTCCCCGTTCCGTAGTCGGAATCCGAGGCCCACTGATAGATCCCGAAGCCGAACTCGATCGGTTCCTCTGTCTCGTTGTCGGTCACGTATCCCTTGAACGTGATGTTCTCGTCGGGCCACTCCATGAGGGTCCAGTTCCACCAGTTGTCCTCATCATCGTAGACATGGAAGCTCTCTTCCTTGCCCAGGTAATCATAACCGTACCAGGGGGGCCACGTATCCATCGAGATCCATCCTTCCGGGACGTCGATCTCATAATAGCCGCTTGAGTTGGTATTTACCTGATCCCAGAAATCGGTCTCGTTCTCGAAGGTGATCGCAAGGTCCTCGACCCCGCTCCCGTTAAAGGTCACATATCCCTTCACCTCTGCCCAGACCGGCTCCTCCGGCTGGGCGCCTGACGCGACCGCCGTAGCGGCCACCATTACCGTTATGAACAACATCGATAGGCCTATGAAGAAGACCAATTTCATTACATCATCTCGGTTCATACTTGTCAACTCCGTTCGTACATCCCGAAGCCGGATTGCATCTCATTTCATCCCATCGCGTTCGGGCTCAGCCCTATTCATTTCGTTACTAATACTTAAAGGTAATTAATTTGGTATTTAAAGAACCCCCCGTAATAAAGACTTACAACGGAAAAAGCCGTCGAACAACGTAATCTTTTCCGATACAATATCGACAGAATTATAATCTGCGATTATCACATTTTCAACGAACTCAACCACCAAGGTTCGGTCTCGATGTCCCCTGGTCGTGGTCTCCAGCAGGATCAGAGCGCCGAGCCCCTCGGGCCGCGGATCCGTCGCGAGGATTAGATTAAAATACCGGAATTCCGATAGTGCCTCCCACCCGACCGATGCCGTGGTAACTCAGTTGGGAGAGTGCGAGACTGAAGATCTCGAAGTCGCTGGTTCGAGTCCGGCCCACGGCACCTTTCATCTTTTTCCTCCCACCCCCGGGTTCCTAGAAATCGAGCACACATTCGCCATCTCATCATAGGCGAGAGGGTCGCATCGATCGATATGAAATAGACTATTTTGGACGAGGATGAACGACGAGCAGATCATGGGGGTCGGCGGATTGATCGGGTCCTCTCGACCACGGCTTCCCGCCAAGACTTAAAATGTCATAAGGTCATTCAGGGATATGCACGTGGTGATCGCTGGCGCCGGAGATGTGGGCCACTCCATCGCTGAGGAGATCATCGCGGAGGGCCACGAGGTGGCCATCATCGATCGTGATTCCAAGGCTGTGAAGGCAGCCCAGGCCCTCGACGCCCTCGTTGTTCACGGCAACCCGGTCGTTCTCGGCAACCTCGAGAAGGCCGGTATACGGGAAGCCGACTACTTCTTCGGGGTCACCGATTCCAACGAGGCGAACATCATCGCATGCACCATAGCAAAATCGTTCAGGTGCCGGACCATAGCCAGGATCAACAACATCGAGTACCTGAACACCCCTATCTCGGTGAAGTTCTCGTCCATCGGGGTCGACATCGCCATCTCGCCGGATCTTGTCGCTGCAAAGAAGATCGGCAACATCCTAATGACGCCACTCCTCGTACGGTCCGATCTGTTCGAGGGGGGCGAGGCGATGATCCTCCAGTTCAAGATAAACGAGGGTCTCGCCAGGCACGTTCACACCATCAAGGACCTGAAGCTTCCCTACGGATGTCATCCGGCCCTGGTCCTCCGCGGTTCGGAGGTCATCTTCCCCGGCAAGAGGACCCGGCTCTCGGGGGAGGACCTTCTGATCTTCATCGCCCTTCCGGGCTCCGTTCACGAGCTGGAGGAGGTCCTCGGCAAGTCAGCGAGGATCGATGCCAAGGAGAAGATGGCGGTGATGGTGGTCGGAGCCACCGATTTCGGCCTATACCTGGCGAAGATGCTCGAATCCAGGGGTGTGGCCGTTGCCATCATCGACAGCTCCGAGGAGAGGTGCGCGGCCGCGTCCCAGGAGCTGAAGAAAGCGAGAGTGATCTTCGGTGACGTGACCGACAGGCGGACCCTCGTAGAGGAGGGCATCCTGTCGGTGGACGCCGTCGTGGCTGCCACCGGCTCGGAGGAGTTCAACATGCTGGTCGGTCAGCTTGCAAAGGTCTACGGGATCGAGCGCACCGCCGTGGTCATACACCAGAGCCGGCTGAAATCCCTGGTCGAGACAGTGGGTATAGATGTGGCCGTCTCGCCCAAGCAGCTGACATCGACGATGGCGATGAACTTCATCAAGGGGTTCGCACCCACCAGGAGGGTACCGCTGCATGGAGGCGAGGTCATGGCCATGGAGACCAAGGTATCCTCCGGCTCCGACGCCGATGGGACATACCTCAGGGAGCTCGAGCTTCCCGCCCTGTCCAATCTCGTGCTGGTCCGCAGAGGCGACGATCACATTATCCCCGGGCAGGAGACCCGCTTCAGGGCGGGGGACCGACTGATCCTTTTCGTCCATCAGGACGTGGCCAACGAGGTCGAGCTGATCTTCAGGGGATAGTGTCGAATGAGATGGAAGGTCGTGTTCGGCAACATCGGGTCGATACTCCTCTTCTTCGCCATCGCACTGATGCTCCCGATCATACCGGCACTGTACTTCTGGGACGGCCCATACCTCTACGGTACCGTACCGATACACGTCTTCGCTTTCCTAGGCACAGGAGCCTTCAGCTTCCTTCTGGGGACCGCGTTCCGCCGCTGGGGCAGGAAGGAGAACTTCTTCCCCACCGAGGCGCTGGTCATCGTCTCTCTCAGCTGGCTTTTCATACCGTTGATCGGCGCCATACCATTCGTTCTAACAGGGGTGCTCACGTCACCTGCAGACGCCTTCTTCGAATCGATGTCCGGCTTCACCACGACCGGAGCGACCGTCCTCCCGAATGCATTGGAGACCTATCCCAAGAGCATCCTGTTCTGGCGATCGCTCAACCAGTGGATCGGCGGCATGGGCTTCATCGTTCTTGCCGTGGCCGTGCTCACGAGCCTCACCAAGGGTGGGTCCCAGCTCATGGCGGCCGAGGCACCCGGCCCCTCCCTCAAGAGGCTCAAGCCCAAGGTCATGCACACCGCGAAGATCCTCTGGACGATCTACATGGTCCTGTCCGCTTCGTTGTTCATCCTCCTGATCGTATGGGGCATGGGAGCCTTCGACGCGATCAACCACACCATGACCACAATGTCCACTGGCGGTTTTTCCACCAGGTCCGACAGCATCGGAGCATGGGGTTCCCCTGTCAGATGGATCATAATATTCTTCATGCTCTCGGCGGCCACCAACTTCACCCTGATCTATGCCACTTTCCAGCGTCGCCTCAGGTCCCTCCTGTTCAACGCTGAATATCTCCTCTTCATCTCGATCTTCGGCATCTCCTCCTTTGTCGTGGGTGCGCTGCTGGTCCATCACGGGTCCTCCGTTGGGGACGCGATGGAGCCCGCAGCCTTCCAGGCCGCTTCGATAGTGACAACGACCGGATTCACAACCGCTGACTTCGGTCAATGGCCCAGGCTAGCCCAGTTCATACTCCTCATCCTGATGTTCGTCGGCGGATGTTCAGGCTCCACCTCGGGCGGTATCAAGTCCATCCGTCTCCTCATTGTGCTCAAGGCGGTGAAGAGGAAGCTCCACTCGTATCTCGCTCCCCGCAGGGTGATGTCGATCCGGATCGGGAAGGAGGTGCTCGAGGAGGAGGCTGTGAACGGGATCATGATATTCTTCATCCTCTACATCCTGATATTCGTCCTATCTGCCGGTATCGCCGTGGCTCTGGGAATGGACCTTGTTAGCGGCAGCTCGGCTTCGGCAGCAAGTCTGGGAAACATCGGTCCGGGTCTCGGCGAGGTCGGCCCTTCCGGGACCTTTGCCGAGATCCACTCGTTCACCAAGGTCTGGTTCTCCCTGTGTATGTGGTTCGGAAGGCTTGAGATCTTCACCGCCCTGGTCCTGTTCAATCCCGAGCTCTATCGGGGACGCGACATAAAGACCGCTATCAAGTGGAGGGCTCCGCGCCGAACGAGCCGAGGACGAACGGCGGTCCGATCCTCTCGATCGCGGCAGGACTGATCCGCGTCGTTCCAGACCCCATCCTCCTTTTCACGAAGAGGTGGTAGATCTCTAGATCCTCCACGGAGACCCCGAAATCCATGACCTTTCCTATCTTCCGCCTTCTGCCTGATATTACGCCCCTTCCCCTGAGATTGTCGAGCGACATCCTGTCGGTCCTGGATAGCTCCCGATCCATCACCCGCTTCGATGTGAACAGCTTCGGTATCCCCTCTGCTCCTCCGTTCATCACCTCGAAGCGGGAACCCGGACCGAGCCGGACCTCCTGGCGTCCCTTACCATCCAACACCTTGCCACCTTGGCCGGGCCCCTTGGGGCCTGTGTCTCCCTGGTCTCCCTCGAACTGGTCCTGAATGACGTCGAGGTCCTGGTCGCCCGCAGCGATGAGCACCCCTTTCTCGTCAATATCTATATGGAGGACGGGACTGAACGTCTCCCACCTGTTCACTCCGTCCTTGACTATGAGGCCGATAACCTTCCATGAGTCCTGGAGGTTGACGATCACGGTGTCCAGCCTGCCCAGCTCTATCCCCAACGGGGTCGCGACACCCCTTCCCTTGAGATCGCTGTAGAGCATTGTAGGCCGTTCCTCCTGGACGTTGAATGTGAGCGGTCGGTTCGTACCTTGCCGGACATACCGGCGCGAGCGCTCCCGCTCCGGGAATGGTTTGTGATACTTTTAAACTTTCCAAGGGACAGGGGCCTCGACCTCCCGTCCGGGGGTCTGAGGCCTCCGACAACAACTAGATAGCTCGCTCGAGGAGGTTGAGAACCTCTCTCTGGAACCTGTACGCCGTGAGCTTCGTCATGCTGAGCAACGGCCTTGTGTTCATTATCATCGGCTTCATGGAATCCAGGGCCTTTCCAACCCCGTTCTCGACGATGGCGAAGCCGTCGTCAAGTCGGACGAGCAGGTCCTTTCCCTCCACGGCGACAACGATCCTGGCAGTGGTCTTGCCCTCCTCTCTGGACAGTGATACCTGGATCGCGTTGACCTCGCCCACGGCACGCTGCCCCTTACTGATGGCGAATAGCTCACAGGAGTCCTTCTCCTTTTTAGCAAACGCTACAGCAAAACCAATAGAGCTCAGCCAGGCCTCGAGAAGCCCGTGGACGTTGTCCAGTTTGCACTCTGTAGAGTATTCCTTCTCTATCATCAGGACCCCCGAACACTCAGTAATATATTGTTTTGTTATTCATATTATATAATGATTGTCCACATGCAACCCGGATAGGCGCTGTACATCCGGTGTAAAACGCCCTCTGCTGGCGCCGTCCAGCAATGATCGGGACCGAGAATCACTCCTTCGCTGGGATTAAATATCGCCGCATCATTAGAAGGCCGATGGACATCGTCGTGGTCGGGGCCGGGGCCCTTGGCAGCCTTATCGGCGCCCTCCTATCAAGGGAGAACGAGGTCGCCCTGGTCGGTCGGAAAGCACATGTCGACGAGATCTCTCGAGGCGGACTCGTTTTGGAGGGACTAACAGATGGCACCTTCCACATCAGAGCCTCATCCTCCCTCCCGTACACCCAGCCCGATCTTGCCGTTCTCTGCGTCAAGGCCTACGACACCGCTGCTGCCGCCAGGGAGATCGCGGCCATGGGGTGGATCGGCACGATGCTCCTCAGCCTCCAGAACGGCCTCGGGAACGAGGATACCCTTGCAGATGTGGTCCCTGACCTGCCGGTCATCGGCGGGATCACAAGCGTGGGTGCGAACATCGTGCATCCGGGAACCGTCCACCACGGGGGCGATGGCGAGACGATCATCGGCGCCTACGCCCGTTGCGATGAGCATCATGTAACGATGGTCGCGGACGCTTTCACGACGTCTGGCATTCCCATCTCCACCACCGACAGAATATCGACCGAGCTCTGGGCCAAGGTCATCGTGAACGCTGGTATCAATCCGATCACTGCGATCCACGGCATCAGGAACGGAGGGATCCTCGAAAGCAGGGACCTTCAGGACCAGCTGGGACACCTGTGCGAGGAAGGCGTCAATGTCGCGAACGCCGTGGGTGCGGAGCTTTCTCAAGGAGAGATGTTGCAGAGGGCCCTGGATGTTGTGAAGCGGACCGCCACCAACCGGTCCAGCATGCTGCAGGATGTACAGATGGGCCGCAGGACCGAGATCGATCAGATCAACGGAGCCATCGTCAGGGAGGGTGCCGAACGCGGCGTTCCCACACCGTTCAACCTGGCGGTGATAGACCAGGTCAAAGGCCTTTCCGGGTCGGGCCGACCGCTTCAGTGATCCGGATCAAACCCGATTGGAAAGTTATTTCTATCCCGTTCCCGATGGAACCACGGGTGGACCCATGTTCAGCAAGACGTACCGTTTCAAGGAGATCGATCAGGAAGGAGCGACGGCCAAGGTCGACGGTGTTCTCACATCGATCAGCTTCGCAAGGGCGTGGTCGAGGGAGTCCTCCGGGATGATGGTCCACAGGTATCACAAGAAGGACCACCTGCTCCATGCGCTCCACCCTCATCGTGGCGAGATGGAGCTCTTCCTCGCCTATCTCCGGGTCGATGATGATGTCCTGCTGCATATGACCCTTCGCCCTCCTCTATCAACCTATCTCCTCATCGACGTTCCGAGGTTCAAGCTCGGCACGCCCTGGCACGATTTCTACGACGAATGGAAGGAGACCGTCGAAGGGATCGAACGGAAGCTCGAGGAGGACCTATCCCCCGAGGTCGTCGGGGAGTTCGACCCTCTGCGCGGAATGTATCTCTTCGACGCCTCGGTCGACGATCTTGCAACTCATATCGCCGAGACCCTCGAGGGCCTGGATATGAGGGCCAAGGTCCAGAACGAGACCCTGGGAGAGGGTGAGGAAACGACCGATGCCGTCATCGTCGATGGGCAGTCCAGGAGCCATCTCAGGCCCCTGATCAATGTCATGAAGCTGGGATCGACGCTGTCGAACCTGGCCGAGAACCAGAGAGTGGGCGTACAGGCCCATCTGGTCAAGCAGGGGGAGTACACCTCCTGCGCCTTCTTCATCTATCCGCTCATGGAGCTTTTCGACGGGATGGAGATATTCGGCCTCACCCAGGCCGTCGACGAGAGCCTCGCCGACATCGAGCAGTGCGACAACGTTTGGCGGTCGCTCTTCGAGGCTGTCGATGAGAGGTTCGACTGGCGAGAGGAGCTGTCCTGAACCGCATCGACACACCCCACTGATAATGATTGTCACGGTGGGTGGAGAGTAACCTTTATCAACCCTCAACTCCATGGGGCGTTCCCGTTGATCGAATGAAATATATCATCGTCTCGGGCGGAGTTCTATCAGGTCTCGGAAAGGGTATCACGGCATCGTCCATCGGCCTACTTCTCAAGAGCGCTGGCTACAGGGTGACGGCCATCAAGATCGATCCATATCTCAATTGCGATGCGGGTACCATGAACCCGTATCAGCACGGTGAGGTCTACGTCATGAACGACGGGGGCGAGGTCGATCTCGACCTGGGGAACTACGAACGGTTCCTCGACACCGATATGACCCGGGACAACAACATCACCACCGGAAAGGTCTATCAGTCCGTCATCAGGAAGGAGCGGGAGGGGAAGTATCTGGGAAACACCGTTCAGATCATCCCCCACATCACCAACGAGATCCGGGAGAACATCATCCACGTATCCCGGGATTCGGGCTCCGACGTCGCCATCGTCGAGCTGGGAGGGACCGTCGGCGACATCGAGTCGATGCCCTTCATCGAGGCCCTCAGGCAGCTCCGTATGGGCGAAGGGGCCGAGAACGTGATCTTCATCCACACGACGCTCGTCCCGATAATGGGCGTGGTGGGGGAGCAGAAGACCAAGCCGACCCAGCACAGCGTCAAGGAGCTGAAGGGTCTGGGCATCCAGCCGGATGTCATCGTCGCCAGGTGCAAGGAGCCGCTGAACGCTAGCACCCAGGCGAAGATCTCGCTCTTCTGCGATGTCCCCAAGGAGGCCGTGATAAGCGCTCACGACCTCTCGAATGTCTACAGGGTCCCGCTGCTCCTGCTGGAGCAGGGGATCACCGATATCATCTACGAGACACTCTCCATGGAACCCCGCACTCCTGACATTGAGGACTGGAAGGGCTTCATCGATTCGATGGAGTCCGCAGACAAGGAGGTCACCATCGCCCTGGTCGGGAAGTATACCGATCTCAAGGACGCCTACATAAGCCACGCGAAGGCGATCTCCCATGCCTCGGCGGCGCTGGGTGTTGTGCCGGTGCTCAAGTGGATAGAGTCCACCGATCTGGAGGAGGCGCACGACCCCCTAAAGGGCGTCGACGCCGTCATCATTCCCGGGGGGTTCGGTGTCCGAGGCTCCGAGGGCAAGATAAAGGCGATCCAGCATGCCAGGGAGAACGATATCCCGTTCCTCGGGATCTGTTTCGGCTTCCAGCTCGCCGCCATCGAGTATGCGAGGAACGTTATGGGTTGGGAGGACGCCACCAGCGCGGAGTTCGAGATCGAGAGCGAGCATATCGTGGTCGACCTCCTACCGGAGCAGATCGGTGTCACCGATATGGGCAGCACTATGCGGCTTGGCGCTCATGACGTCCTCGTCGCCGATGACACCATGGCCCACGATATCTATGGTTCCACAACGATCTCCGAAAGGCACAGGCACCGGTTCGAGATCAACCCGGAGTTCATAGAGCCGCTTCAGGAGAGCGCATTGACCTTCTCAGGACGCGATACCGAGGGGATCAGGATGGAGCTGCTCGAGCTGAGCGACCATCCCTTCTTCATGGCCTCCCAGTTCCATCCGGAGTTCAGGTCCAGACCACTACGGCCAGCTCCCCTGTACCACGCTCTCGTCAGGGCTGCCAGGGACCGGCGCTGAGCCGCGCCCCTGGGGTAAGACCGCATGGGAATTCCCGCTATCACGGCTGTCCCTCGCCGTCCTTCGCGCCGGAAATCGACCTTGGAAAGGGTTTTGTCGCCTTTTTCGGGAGTTAACAGGGGTTTTTTTATATAGAGAAATGTTAAATATGGCGTTATACATATGAATGCACCAAGGAAACGGTGATGATATGGGCAAACACACGAACACCGTATTTTTCGCACTGGTCATCCTGGCAGTCGCCGCGTTGACCTTCGCCGGCACGGCCGGAGGAGCGACCGCTGGGAGCGGCCTGGGATACCGGGATGTCCTGGTGGACTCCAGGACCGGTTCTTCGTTCGACGTGGGTGGGATAGACCCCTCTGTGTACGAGATGAGGGCCGGCTTCGTTGCAGAGGATTACAACGGTACAATAACGCTGACGATATCCAACCTGGACAACGACAACGATATCGACACCATCACCATCACCAAGCCCTCCGGGCTCATCGTGAAGGATGCGAGCGGCTTCGATGCCAACGAATCCGGTGGCCGGGAGGATTGGGCCACCGACGAGAACTCGGCTCGAATAAAATATACTGCCGCCACCGACAAGGAGGGTAAGGACCAGGATGACGGCTACTATCACGGCGATATCCGTTCCAACGACGACGCTATCGATTTCACCGAGAACCTGGACATCCTCCTTGACGTGACCGTCAGCCAGGGCGTGACCTTCGTCGAGTTCGAGGTAACGCTGGAGGACGCACAGACCGAAGGCGTCAGCGCCTCCGTCACCAAGACCTTCGCGCTGAACGTGATGTCCCCGGGCAACGTCGTACGCCTCGTGAGGCTGAAGGGGACCCAGACCGTCCTCCTGATGAAGGAGAAGGAGACCCCGTTCAGGAAGACCGGCACCGATTCCGCTGGCTCATCCTTCACTGATATCACGAACGCCGTCGAATGCTTCAGCGACCCGCAGGACATCTACTACACGATATACGACCCGGCGGACATGGAGTACGAGGTGGCCTTCACCGGCCTCGAGGGGTCCGAGATCTACGGCCTCCACGTCCAGGAGTACGAGTTCCAGTCCAACACCGGCGATCTCAATCTCAAGAAGACGTCGGTACTGGCCGTCGGTGACGGCTTCATATCCGTCGGCGACAAGGTCAAATGGATCGATTCGGACAACGATGGTATCTTCGACCCGGACGATCCGGATGACGACAACGACGATTACACCGATATCCAGGAGATCGAGGGGGGCACCGACCCGTTCGATCCGAACCCTCCCTATCCCAAGATAGATACCACACCGACCAACGGCGGTGATGACGAGGAGACCGCCTCGCTCCCGATAACAATGATCCTCATCGTGGTCGTGATCGTGGTCGTTCTCGTGGTCGTGGTCCTGGTGGTCAGGTCCCGCGGACCAAGGGAGAAGAAGAAGAAGAAGCCGGCCGAGGAGGTCGAGTGGGAGAAGCCCAAGAAGAAGAAGGCTCCGAAGGCGAAGAAACCGGTCGAGGAAAAACCCAAGAAGGCCAAGCCGGGAAAACCGCCGAAGGCCAAGGCAAAACCGGCGCCTGAGGTCAAGGAGCCAGAACCGGAAGCGGTGGAGGAGGATATCGACGACCTGGACGGCCTCGATGATCTTGACGACCTCGAGGACCTGGACGACGATCTGGACCTGGATGATCTGGATGACGAGCTGGAGGACGTCAGCGAGGACGATCTGGACCTTGACGAACTCGACGAGCTCGATGCTCTGGACGACGATATCGATCTCGACGACCTCGATGACCTCTGACCAGGTATCAAATACCCGGACAGGAACCGTTCCGGTGGTCCGATAATAGTACGTATCAGTAGAATCTCTGCCAAAGAGCGCGGGGTCCGATCAGAACGAGGGCTCCATCGTCCTGAAAGGGAGACCAGAGTTGAACGTGAGCTCCTCCAGGCCGATCTCGATCTCCCACTGGTCCTTGCAGGAGCAGTTGAGGGATCCGAAGACCCCTGGTTCCTGTGAGCGGTTGAACTCCGTGATCGCCGCTCCTATCCTTCCGTCGCACTTCCCACAGTTGTGCACCCCCCTCCGCCGCCCCAGCCCCGATGGGGCCGAGATCACCCTTGCTCCGGTGGCCTGACCGATCTGGGTCAGCGCCTCGACCAGGGTCCAGGTCCAGGGCGGACGATACTGCCCCTCGTTCCAGAGCCGCTCCACCTTCGTTCCCTTCTGAACGTTTACCGGGTTTATCGAGATCGTGTCGGTGAGCCCGGCAACCGCCTTCGCACTCTGCACCGTGTCCTTCAGTGCTGCCCTCTCCGATGTGAAGGGGGGTTTCAGAAGCAGGTATGTCCTGACCTCGAAGCCTGCGTTCCTGATCAAGGTTGAGGCCTTCCGGTAATCATCGAAGGTGAACCCCTTCACGATCCTTCCGGAGAGCACCTCGTCAGATGCGCTCTCGAGGCCGATGGCGATCTCGACATCGATCTTCCTGGCCTCGACCTCCTTCAGGACCTTCTCGTTCACATATTCGGGCCTGGTCTCGAACGTTATCCGCGATGCGTGTTTCTCTGCCCAGTCGAGGATCCTGTCCCGGACCTCCCTCGGAAGCTCCTCTCCATCTAGGAAGCTTCCCGATGTGTAGACCTTGATCCACTCCTCGCCCTCGAACCTTTCTGCGGCCTCGTCGAACGCTGCCAGCATCTCCTCCGTTCCTATCTCCCGGTCGCTCTCCCTGGAATAGCCGCACATCGTGCACCCCTTCCTGTGGAACCAGCTGCATCCTCGGCTCGGCACGATCATGACGAACGCTCTGACCTCCTTTCCGTCGATTACCTCGTCCTCAGACCAGGTCACCGCTCTGGCACGGCCCTTCTTCCCGTCACGGGCCCCTTCATCCTTCGAGCGTCCGCGGCTCATCATCCAACTGCAGGGTAGATTTTGCCTATAAAGCTTCGCACTCCGGCTCCCTGATAGGGTCGGGGAAGGGTTTATCTCCCTCGAACAGGTTCACGTGCCATGGAAATCTGGAAGCACGTACCAGGGACCAAGCACGACCACACCGTGGAGGTCTTCGCCCTCAGCACCTGCGGTTGGTGCAAGAAGGTGAAGAAGCTCCTTCAGGAGCATGAGATCGAGTACAGGTACGTCGATTTTGACAAGCTCCCGCCGGAGGAGAAATCGACCGTGAGGGAGAAGGTCAAGGAGCACAACCCGCGGGTCAGCTTTCCCACCATCGTGATCGACGATGGGGCCGAGGTCATCATAGGCTACAAGGAGGACCGGATCAAGGAGGTCCTCGCTTGAACCCCTCCCCGGGGGATATCCGGGGGGACATGGAAGAGGACGCACGGAAGAACTCCATGCGCCTATGTCCTGACGACGATATCCTCGGGGACCTCCTACAGGGCCTCTCGGAGAACCACGAAAGATACGGGTACGGCTCCTGTCCGTGCAGGATATCCTCGGGCAACAGAACGTACGACGGCGACATAGTCTGTCCATGCGAGTACAGGGACGCCGACGTTGCCGAGTTCGGCATGTGCTACTGCGCCCTGTTCGTCTCCGAGGAGGTCTTCGAGGACCCGTCCAGGCTCGAACCGATCCCTGAGCGGAGGCCGCCCGAGATATCGGAGGCCGCCCTTGAGGCGGAGATGTCAGCCGATGACGGCGAGGTCCCGCAGGAGGACCCAGTGGCCGTTGCAGGTGGTAGGGTCTCCTCGATACCGGTATGGCGTTGCACTGTTTGTGGATATCTTGCGGCCAGGGACAACCCGCCACCGATATGTCCGATATGTAAGGCCAAGGCAGAGAAGTTCGAGCAGTTCGCCTTGTGACCGTTCAGTTCAAGATAAGACCTTGAATACCAACACTCTTTAATTATACCAATTCATTTTATTATCGATGCTTGGGAGAGATCGTACGGCGATCGGAGAGGTCATCTACAGGAAGGAGCTCTTTCTAGCCACCAGATATCGAATTCTGATCATATCCTTCGTCATCATAATACCAGTAATATTGGCATTATCTCAACCGTCGAGATTCTCCTTCGATGCTCTGGTCAAGGCAGGTGGTTTCATCTACCTCATTCTTTTCATCAGCATTTTTCCATTAATACTCACCATAATCCCAGGAACCGTGCGGATCACCGACAATGGCATCATCGGGCCTGTCTATTCCAGCAGATTCATCGATTTCAGGACGATCAGAAGCGCTATAGTCAAGGATGATGGAATTAAGTTGAGGACCATCGATGGTGAGGTACGCATCGGTTTCTACAGAGTTCTAGAGAAAGATGACATCGAAGGGATTCGTAGAGCGATACAAAATGGCATGAACCGGACCCGGGGAGCGAGGATCGAATACACTGTGGGTGCGTCGCGATTGGTCCAGTATACGGGATTCCATTTCGATCATATCCGATCCGATCTTATACGATTTGCCATCAGAAAAGGAACCAACAAGCTCGATGAAGAGCTGATCAATTCTTGGGCTCATTCTGGAAATAACGTTCCACAGGGGTTCAAGGAAGCCATTCAGGGCATTATCGAAGGTCCGGAGAATTACCTTTGGTATCGCTACAATTACGGTCCAAGGTCAAGAATAAAAGCGGCCCTAAAATGGAGTGCGCTCGTATGTCTGATAGCACTCGTCATCTTGGCGGTCATAGGCTCATTTTATGGTATTTGCTTCTTTATCATATTCATCTATTCCACCTGCTTCTTCATCATCATACCTTACAGGGAATCAGTCTCTGTTTCCAAAGACGGCATTATGCTGATGGACCGCAGGTCTACATTCATTCCGTTCTCCGAGATGAAGGATTGGAATGTGAAAAGGACAAGAAATGTGACCTCTACGGTTTACATCAATCTGATTAATGGAGGCCGGCTGGCCTTCGTTCCCAGGAAATACGTCAATTATCCGAATGTCTGGGTTGCCAGCGATCTGGACTGGTTTAGGGAGTCTGTTTCAAAAGGTCTGAAGGCTTATCGTTCCGAAAATCAAGCTTCGGATCTCAAGCGAGGAAAGGCAAGGGCCCGTGCTCAGAATGAGGCTTCTCCGAAGAAGGAAGGGGACCCGTTATCAAGGTTCAAGGAGTGGGAGGAGGTTTACCACGAACTACGACCCCGGCCAATGAACAAAGACGTGACATGGCTCATACAATCCGCCGGGTATGATCCAGTTTTCATATCGAAGCGAATGCGTAAGTACATCGTCGATGAAGGGATCGAGAGGATCGATATGAGCTCGTTCGAAGGGTGGCTCCTCCATTGGGATCCAGATACCGAGCGGTTACGGCATAGGATCCGTAAGGATATCGGGAACCTGATCAAGAATAAGTAAATCCAATTTTTAAGGTCTGTGGTAACGGTTTTTTCGTGATATCGAGGAATTCTTTAAATTCGTTAATCCTATTAACGTAAAGAGCGTTCTTCGTTCACCGAGGTGGCCTTATGACGAAAGGAATCAGATACATAATGATAGGGTTGATACTGCTTGTCATCGGCATCATCCTGCCGATAGTATCGATCTTCATGCTGATACCGGACATTCCGGAGGAGGCCGAATGGACCCATGACTTCGACGCCGACGGCTCCGACCAGTATGTGACGTTGAAGTCGGGAGAATACGACGTCTGGACAGAGGACGATATCTTCAACCCGAACGTCAAGGTGTATGACAGCAGCAGAAAGGTCCTACTTGATGGCAGTGGCGATATCGAGACAGAGACCGTAACAAAGAACGAAATGACCTACCACCGTGTCGGAAGTTTCGATACGAAAGGTGGGAACCTGACCATCGAGGCCGATCGCAATACGATCTACATTACCGAACCACAGAGCATCGGGAGCATCTGCATGTTGTCCGTGGTCGGCGTGATCCTGGCGATCTCAGGTGTGATCGTCATCATCATAGGCGCCGTGGTCCATGTCAAGGGCAAGCGGCCAGCCTATCCTCCGCAGCAGTATCAGGGATATCCGCAGCAGGGGTATGACCAGAACTATCCGCAACAGGGTTACGACCAGGGATACCAGCAGCAGGGCTACGACCAGGGCCCGCCTCAACAGGGTTACGACCAGGGATATCAGCAACAGGGATATGACCAGGACTATCCTCCACAGCAGGGGTACGATCAGCGTCCACCCCCCCGACGGAAGAGGGCGAGGCGCCCCCCGCCACAGTAGGATCTCGAATAGGGATTTCCTGCCCAGCGTGGTTCCGATCAAGGTCCCCACCAATGAGGACCCCTGAACGCGGTCGCAGATGATACCCGCCCAACCGGGCGGCAGCGTGATAAGCTTTGAGTCTCCGTAGTTGACCTTCTCCATGGAAGCGGAAAGGTTTTTATCGCCCGCGTCGATATGAAGCCGAGTGTGACGATGGCCGAGGTCAGATACTGGTCGGAGATGTCGATGCCGGAGCTCGAAGAGGTGATATCGGGACAGCCCGTCGTCTATCTCCCCATCGGATCGATGGAGGGGCACGGACCCCACCTACCGTCGGGAACCGACTGGATCCAGGCCGAACACATCGTTGACCAGCTCGCACAGCGCACAGGAGGGATCATCCTCCCAGGGATCGGATACGGTGTGTGCAACAGCACCGATGCATTTCTCGGGACCATATCGATCTCCTTCGAAACTCTCTACAACCTGGCCCACGAGGTCATGACCTCCGTCGCCGGCTGGGACGTTCGATATATGGTCGTCATCTCCAGCCATGCGGGCCGGACCCACATGGCCGCCATAGACAGGGCGGCCAAGGAGGTGAGCCGGGAGACCGGTATGATCATCATGATGCTGTCCGATTACGACCTTGCATACGGCTACAAGGGCGAGGTCGGTACCGAGGGCGGTCATGGCGGGGCCATCGAGACCTCGAGGATCATGGCCATACGCGGGGACCTGGTCGGCGACCTGCCGACATTGGACTACGCGCCCAGAGAGCAGTTCGTGATCCTGCCGGACCCGGAGAAGGGGTTCCCTATGGGCGCCAGAGGAGACCTGACGAAGGCCTCGAAGGACCTTGGCGATCGGATCAACTCGGATATCCTGGACCAGCTGGAGCGGATGGTCATGGAGATGAAGGATAGACATTGAAGGTGTTCAACGTGGAAAGACAGAAGGTACGATGCCCAAAGTGCAGCCACGAGTTCCAGTTCCAGCTTCCC
>JANQNJ010000045.1 GCA_028279645.1 Thermoplasmatota archaeon | reverse complement strand
CCGAAGCGGATCGACGGGAAGTGGAACGCCACGGGACTGAGATGTCCCGACATCCACTTCAGGTCGTCACCGATCCCGGTCGCTCCTTCCAGGATCGTTCCCATGTTCCCGGTGAACATCATCGGCTTGAGTCCCGCCACGACCTGGCCGTTCTCTATGAGGAACGCCGATGAGACGTTGACCGAGAAGTCGCCGGACGCGGGGTTCGATGTGTGCGCCCCCATGACGTCCTCGATGATGACGCCGCGCTTGATCTCGCCTATCATCTTCTCGTAGGACATCCCTGGTGCGATGGAGATGTTCCTGCCCTTCACTCCGGGGACAGCCTTGTAGCTTCGCCGCGTCGACCATTTCGGCGATCTCAGGGCGTTGCCCGTGGTCTCCTGGTCCAGGTCCGCCGCGCTGCCCGTGTCGAAGAGGAATCCCTTCAGCTCTCCCTTCTCGATGAGGCTCGTCCTGGCGGAGGGCGATCCCTCGTCATCGAACGGGAACGAGTTCAATCCGCCCTCGTCCAGCGGATCGTCGAAGATGCTCACGATATCCGCGGCGACCATCGTTCCGACCCTGTCGGAGTAGATCGACTCCCCCTTGAGACCGGCCTCTCCGTAGAGCGCCGGTACGTTGATGAACTCCATCATGCCCGCCAGGGCGGACCTCTCGAGGACTACCTCGAACTGATTGATGCCCGCAGGCTTCCCCCACTCCTCGGGATCCTTGGACAGGAGCGCCTTCTCGGCCGCGGTCCTGCCGACGGCCACGGCGTCGATCCCGGGTCTCAGCGAGACCAGCGAATCCGAACCAGTGGAAGGCGGGTCGCCTGGCAGAAGGCAGCTGGCACCTGCGGAGGTCCGGGTGATCTCACCTGCACCGGCAAGACCTTCCGAGTTGACAATTGCAATCGTCTCAACACCGACCCCTGCCCCGCCCCCGGTGACGACGAGGTCCTTCGAGACCTCCTCGACGCCGGCTATTAGGCTGTAAGCCGTCTCCCGCAGCTCCTCGGGACCGAGTCCCTTCAGGACGCTGTTCGACAGGGCCAGATCTGCGAATGAACCGCCTGGGACGAACCCGCACTTGATCTTCTCGCCGATGGACGATATGTCCAGAGCCCGTTGGATGGCACCCTCGGCCTGTTCGATGCTCGTACAGTACGACGATCCTATCCTTCCGTCCTTCACGACGCGGATCCCGATCCCGCCCTCAGCCCCTCCGGAGACGAAGGATATGGCATTGTTCTCGATGGAGACCGAGAACCCCTCGTACTCCTGTATGAACGCCTCTGCGGAAGCTGCCCCCATCTTGAGGGCCTGCTTTACCACACCCTCCCCTTGTGAGATGATGTCATTTCCGCTCATGTCACTGCCCCCCCACAAGGATCTCTTTGAACCTGGTATACGGACCGCCGTCACCCACCGGCACCAGTTGAGGTGCACCCTTTCCGCAGAATCCGGGCGATCCCAACTCTGACTCCTTCGTCAGACCGTCGATGTTCATCATCGCCGTCAGGATCCCTCCAGATAGTGAAACGTCCTTGAGCGGTCGGTCGATCTCGCCGTCGACGATGAGATACGCCTCCTGGGCGCTGAACTGGAAGGTCCCCTTGGCCGTATCGACCTGGCCGCCCCGGGTCCCCTTCGCGTAGATCCCCTCTCCTATTCCCTCGAAGATCTCGTCCATTGTCATGTCCCCTGCGCCTATCATTGTGTTGCTCATCCTCACCAGCGGCCTGCTGGCATACGATTCGGCCCGGGCGCTGCCGTTGACAGGCATATCAAGTTTTGAAGCGGTCTCCCGGCTCTGGAGGAAGGCTGTGAGCTTCCCCTTCTCTATCAACGTCTTGTTCTGTGCGGGTATTCCCTCGTCGTCGTACGGGAATGAACCGAAGGCTCCAGGCATTGTCGGATCGTCGTAGACCGTGACGATCTCGGAAGCGATCATCTCGCCGATCCTGCCCTCCAGGATCGAGTCCCTGGAGGTCACGAGGTCTGCCTCGGAGGCGTGTCCGAGCGCTTCGTGAATGAAGACGCCGGCAAGGTCCGGATCTGCCACCACTGGCATCCGGCCGGATGGTGAATGATCGGCAGTTAATATCCTGTCGGCGGAGGCTGCCGCTTCCCTGCCCTTCTCCATCAGCTCATCGCTGTCCAGGAGCTCGAACCCCTGGGTCCCGCCGACCCTGACGCGGTAGCCCATGATCGCGCCTTCCTTCTTGGATATGAGGTTGGCCTGGGCGACGAGCCTTGTGACCTCGGAGGTGACATCCGTACCCTCGGAGGTGACGATCCTCGTCCTCACCACGGCGTCCTCGTAGCCCGTGGTCACCGTCATCACGGACGGCACCTCCCTGATGGCCTTCTCGAGCTCGACGATCACGGCATGCTTGTCCTCCACGGCGATGTCCCGCGGGTCCTTGACCACAGGAAGCACCATCTCTCCCGTGACGATCGGTGCCTCGGCGATGGTCGTGACCTCCTCCCCTCGGCCTGCCCTTGCAGTGGCAACAACCTTCTCCGCCACATCCGCGGGTCTCTGCTCCCTGTTCGTCGAGTAGAACCCCCAGGCGCCGTCGAGCAGCACCCGCACCGAGAAGCCGCTCTCGCGTCCCGGGACCGACTTGACCAGCCGGCCGTTCTTGACCTCGATGGAGACGCCGTCCTTGTCCGCCGACCTGACGTCGCAGTAGTCCGCGCCAAGGCCCAGCACCGCCTCTATTATCCTCTCACCATCAGTGTCCATAGCGATCGGCCGAGAAAGGGATTCACCGTTATTATAGTTGACCGCCAGAAAGGTTCAGAGGTCGAAGTAGACCTGCACGCTCCAGTGGCCGGCAGCCGGACCTTCATCCCCCTTGGACCCCATCCGGTCGGCGACCTCCTTGACCTCCACCTTGTGATATGTCACCGCCTTGATCTCCCCCAGGAACGGGTGCTTGTCCGGGTCCATCCTCTCCCCCCATGCCCGCCCCCTGAGCCGGTATCCTTCCTCTACCTGGTCGATCTCCAGATCGAACCGGCACAGGAACAGTTCCTCCGTCTCGTGGATGAAAAGAAGTTCTGACAGAGTATCAACGATCAGCGTATCCAGCTCGGAGGCCGAGACCTCCAGCAGCGCCTCGCCGGTCTCCTTGACAGTATCGAGCTCGGTGAGGACCGAGAACATGCCCCGGGCTGCCTCCTCGAAGGCGGCTGCCGGATCGTGACCCCAGGCTAGCACACCCACGTCCGCAGTATGTTCGAGAAGCCGGAAGCCCATGCCACCGCATCGCTCTCGGTCTATTAGATATATCCCCAACGACCGGCATCACGTTCGATGCAAAACGATTAAGAGCATGAGGGACAATGTTACATCGATGCTACGGAGGGATATCAAGTTCCTGATGCTGCTGGCATTCATCACGTTCTCGCTCGTGACCGGCGCTCTGGCACTAGCCTATCCGGAGAACCCGGTATGGCTCTTCCCGGCCGTCCTGGCCATCATCGACTTTTCCATACTGATGATAGAGAGCACGAGATACGCTCCTGAGGTAGGCGAGCCGGTCCAGGAGATCGATCCCGGCCGCAGGTCGACCTTCCAGTACTCGGCACGGACCCTCGGTTACGACGATTACACCCCGGTAAGCAGGCGTCATGAGCCCGCTACACAAGGATCACACAGCACCCACAAGGTGACCAGGAGCCGCCCGACGGCCTCCAGGTCC
>JANQNJ010000124.1 GCA_028279645.1 Thermoplasmatota archaeon | reverse complement strand
TTCCAAGTGGAATCGATTCAAATAGGGAGTTTCTACCCGGCTCCGGGCGGCGAGATTGTCGTAGCGAAAGGTGTCGGTCACCAGGAGGATGATGTTGCGCATTTGTTGGGTGCCTCTTTTACCGCAGAACGGCTGCCACGGGACATCGAAAAACCCTATCATTGGCATCTACGTTGCTGTCGTCCTTTTCCGAAAAGGTGGTTTTCGATGTCCCCTTGTCTCAGTATAGCCGATACGGCGGATTGCACGAACAGAAAAAAGCGGTACATTATCGATGAGCTTGACGAACGATCCAGAGCGGGAGGGAGCGCCTTCATGGAGACGTCGACCTTGCCGTCCTCGATCCCTATGACCTTGACATTGACCCTGTCGCCGATGTTGATCCTGTCGGTGACCTTGTTCACACGGCCCCACTCGATCTCGGAGACGTGGACCATGCCGTCGGTGCTGGGAGTGAGCTTGACGAATGCGCCGAAGTTCATTATCCTGACGACCTCGGCGTCCTCGTAGACCTCGCCGACCTCGACGACGCGGACTATGTCCTCAACGATCGCCTTTGCCTTCTCGGCGGCCTCGGCGTCGGTGGAGGTGATGAAGACGGAGCCGTCGTCCTCGATATCGATGCTGACATCGAGCTCGTCCGTAATGCTGCGGATCATCTTTCCGCCCGGACCGATGACGTCGCCGATCTTCTCGGGATTGATCATGAGGATTATGATCCTCGGAGCGTAGGGTGAGAGTTCTGCCCTGGGCTCTGGTATGGCCTTGTGCATGACGTCGATGATCTCGTCCAGGGCCTTCCTGGTAATGGGGAAGGTGGTGTCGATCATCTCCATCGTAAGACCGCGGGTCTTCGTATCCATCTGGATGGAGGTTAGGAACTCCTTGGTACCCGTCGCCTTGAAATCCATACCGCCGGGACCGTCCTCGAGATCCTGAAGGTCGGTGAGGACCTTCCAGCGCTCTCCGTCCGATGCCAGGCCGATGGCGATCCCCGCAACAGGGGACTTGATCGGTACGCCTGCATCGAGCAGAGCGAGGGTCGACCCGCAGGTCGATGCCATGGACGAGGAACCGTTGGAGCTGATCACCTCTGAGGTGACCCGAACCGTATACGGGAAGTCGAGGGGCTCCGGGATCACCGGGTCCAGTGCCTTCTCGGCGAGCCTGCCGTGACCGATATCACGGCGACCGGCCCCGCGAAGAGGCTTGACGTCGCCGACGGAGAAGGGAAGGAAGTTGTAGTGATGGAAGTACTTCCTCTCGTCGTCGGTGTCCATGGTCTCGATGCTCAGCTTGTCGCCGGGAGCACCTAGAGTGACGGTGGAGAGCACCTGTGTCTCTCCCCTGGAGAACAGTCCGCTGCCGTGGGTCCTCGGAAGGATGGCGACATCGGCCTCCAGATTCCTGATCTGGTCCAGGGCGCGTCCGTCGACGCGCTGGTCCCTGTCGAGGATGGCCAGTGTGACCTGCTCCTCTATGAAATCGAAGAAGAACGCCTTGATGAGCGACTCGATGTATTCAACGGCCGCCTCCTCGTTCCTATCCTCGGTGACCGCCTTCGGAGCGAACTCGGCAACGATCTTCTCCTCGACGGCGGACAGGATGTCCTTCCTGTCGCCCTTGGAGCCAACAGGCTGGTTGAACAGATACTTGTCGAGATGGCCCATTGCGAAGCCCTTCATCTCCTCGATGATCTCCGCGTCCTCCGGTTCTGTGCCCTTCTTCAGGATCAGCTCGTCGTCGGTGGCCTTGGGCACGCCGACCTTCTCCCTGATCTCCTCGAAGAACTTGGCCATGGGGCCCATCGCCTCGTACGCGACGGGGAAGGCGCCCTTCACGACATCGTCGGGAAGGTCCTTCGTCCTGCAGTCGATCATCGTGATCCGCTCCCCGTCGCCCATGACCATGAGGTCGAGGTCGGAGATCTCGAGCTGCTCCTCGGTGGGGTTGACGACGTATTCGCCGTCGACCATGCCGATCCTCACACCGGCGATGGGCCCGTCGAACGGGACCGCCGAAATGTGGACAGCGGCACACGCCGCCAGCATGGCGACGATGTCTACCTTGTTCTCGTAATCCAGGCTGAGGGGGAGACAGATGATCTGTATATCGTTCCTCATCTCCTGCCTGAAGAGGGGGCGCATGCCCCTGTCGATCTTCCTGGATACCAGCATCGCGTCGGACGATGGGCGGCCCTCGCGCTTCGAGAACCGCGGGCCCTTGATCCGGCCCGCTGCTGCGTACCTCTCCTCGAGGTCGACCATAAGCGGAAAGAAGTTGATATCCCTGCCCCTCTTGGACATGTTCACCGTGGCTAGGACCACAGTGTCTCCCATCCGGGCCGTGATCGACCCGCTCGTCTGCGTGGCAAGCCTGCCGGTCTCGAATATGACCTCCTTGCCCGCATAGTCTATACTAAAGTTTTGTATTTTCATAAGAAATCACCATAAAATGTACCATAAAATGCCAAAAGGCCTCCTTGTTCAGTTCGTCTTCGTCAGTTCAGTTCTCATCTGTTATTACTATACTACGGAGAAACCTTATTGCGGCTTCTGATATTTAAAAGGAGAGCATGACCTTTTCAGGTCGTTACGATCGTCCTGAGAGGCGGTTAAAACCCGCCTAGAAAGGCCTTTGCCTCCTGCATCGTGTAGAATACCCGGATCGAGTAGCCCCTGTTGGCGACATAGGTCTCGAAGAAATCGGTGACCGTTGAGTATTCAGGATCGATGACCACCGCGATCTTCCATCGCCTGACCTCGGCCGGATGATTGTTCATTATATGCTTGGCGGCGCGGACCTGCTCCATGATACCAGCCAGATGAGCGACGCCACGTTCATCGATCAAGGCCTTTTTCAACCCGTTGTCGGAGATCTCGGTGATGTACTGGTCGGCCATCAAGTTCAGTTCTTCGGCGTTATTGCATACCGCTTCCGCGGTGAACTCGATCACGTCGTCCACGATCTCCGAGGATATCGAATAGTCCATTACTGACCCTCTGATAGTTCGCCGAGTGAGGATAGGTGTATAAAATGATTTCCTCTAACCGTGGGTCCTGGTCCCGAGACAGATCGGGAAGAGCCTTCGAGGCCGAATTCCGTCTAGTCCTTGTTCAGCCATTCGATTGCCGATCGTTCTGTGCTGAACATCCGGATCTCGGCCCCACGGTTCCGGCCCACGGTCTCGAGGAACTTCATGAGGTCCTCCTGTTTCGAGGTTGCGACCATGGCGAAGCGCAATCCGGTCGGTATGTTCGCCAGTTCCACCCCGAACCTCAGGAGCGTCAGAGGCGGAGGGAAGGAGGTATCCTCGGTGGTATCCACCAAGACCTTCTTCAGGCCTTGGGCCTCGTTGATCTCTATGACCGACCTCATCGATCCCATAAGGTCCTCTGGAGTGATATCGCCATGTGAATTGACCTTGATTATCCCAAGGTCCTCGAGCACAGTAACCTCTTCAGGCATCTAGATCGCCATATCAGGATTGGTTCGAGGCCTACTTTAACATATCCTTTAGGCACTGCGAATGTCGAGGTCGATGCCGAAAGAGTAGGGCGCCCGATGGATACGGGCGCCCGATCGGTAGTTTTCTGATCAGAGATCGATCAGGTCAACAGGTGGTCTATCCCTCGCTGGACTATGCCATACTGCTCCCAGGTTACGTCCAGGGTCTCGAAGCGTAGTCGAAGGATGATACCCTCCTCGGTACCAATATCGTCATCATCCGAGTCGATATCGACATAGTTCACTGACAGGATCGATGCGTTCCAGAGGTTCAATGTGAGGAAATGGTCCATTCCCGTATCGGAGCTCTCGTTGACACGATATTGCTCGATGGTCACGTTGATGTGGGTCTTGCCGCCGACCCTCTGGGCCAGCAGAGGACTTGACTTGTCGATGTATTTGGTTACATAGACATCCTGGGCATGGAGTATGCCTGTCTGTCTACCGGTGTCAGGTTCGAGGTATTCGTTGATCTCCCACTCCACGTCGTCCAGGTCGGACCAGTCGCTGTGGTGCTTGTCCTTGGACTCGCCGTCAATGCCGTCGAACTTCGCGAATGCAAGCCTCGTCGGCGGTTCGAATATCTCGGTCCAGACGTCGAAGAACGATTCACCGGTCTGCTCGTAGGTTACCTCGATCTCTCTATAGTTCAGGCTGACCATCTCGGTGGATGTCGGCGGGTCCTCCTTTCCCTTGAGAACGGTCACATGTCCCCTATGCTCCCAGGCCTTCAGGACGGTCACATGGCCGTCGGTCTCCATTCCCTTCACGACAGTGACGTGGCCCCGATGCTCGACATCCATGGATAGTAGTTGTGTGCCGGTCAGATTGACGGTCATATCATGCTGCATGGTCCCGTTCACGTCGGATGTCCACAGCTCGAAGGTGATGTTCATCTCGTCGCCGTTGATCAGTGCTTCCTGGAGCTTCGGGCTGGCCTTGTCGATGGCCTTCGCTAGCATCACCGGTTTGTGCTGCCTCTTCCCCGTTGGGAGGCCTGATGCGGCATCACGGGTATTCGATATTCCCCAGTCGATGGAGAGGACGTCGATCCAGTCCTTGTGGTCCTTGTCCTTGGTCTCTCCCTTGATGTCGCCGATCTTGATGTAGATCGCCGATGCAGGGGGCAGTTCGAACATCCCGTCCTCGTCCATCTCGATGCCGAGCTCGGTGTACTCGTAGGTGATCTTCTCGTAATTCAGCGAGAACTCCTCGATCATGCTGTCATCGCCGCCACTGCCTCCTGTGGAGTAGGATGTGATGATGGCGTTGGTCAGCTTGTATTTGAAATACGTCGTTTTCTCACCGTCGGATGAGACACGATCGAGAACTACGTTCACATCGAACTCGTCCCCGGATGAGAACGCCCTCTGGATGGAAGGTGATGAGGAATCGATCGGTTTTGAGAGCCTGAACGGGCTGTGCATCCTCACTCCTGTGAGTTTGCCTGAATGGACGTCGGTGGGTATATACTGCTGCTGGTCGTAGGTGAAGACATCGAAGAAGGAGTCGGCGTTGATACCCTCGAGCCCTTCAAAGGCCATGGTGATCTCGGTGGTGTTGGTTTCGGGGGCCCTCTTTGATACGATCACGACCTTGATATCCCCTCCTCCCGGCCCGCCATCATGGTAGGTTATGTCCAGCCTGATAGGCTTGATATGGACCCTCTCGAAGAGGCTGCTTCGTCCCTTGTTCTTGAACTGGTCCTGTCCGACAGTATCACCGCTCGAGAATCGGACCAGGTCGCCAACATTTGGGGACTCTGGTTCGGTACTGATCGAGGCGATCTGCATGGATATCATTTCGATGGAAACGAACGGCTCGGATTCGCCGGACCTGTACAGGGTGAACGTTCCGTTCCCGAGATCCTCCCCGTTCGCATAGGCCTGCATCAGTGCTGGGGAGGACTTGTCCACAAATTTCGTGAAGCTGAGATCCTCATAGTTCGCCTTGCCAGAACCGCCACCACCGCCGACATGGCCCTTGGTATCCTGGGTCAATCCCCAGCTCCATGCCAGTACGTCGATCTCGTCCTTATGGCCGGATGCACGGGCCTCGCCCTTGATTTCGCCGATCTTTATGAACATGTCCACCCGAGCAGGGTCCGGAGGCATTGCCCAAACGTATAGATGCTCCTTCGGACCACCATCCTGGGCGACCTTGACCTCGTCGTAGATCAGTGTGAACCTCTCCATAAGGCTGTCCTCGCCGCCGGACCCTCCGGTCTGGTATGAGGTCACAATGACGTTCTTCAGCTCATAGGCCATATATTCGGTCCTCATCATCGACCCGTTGGACATTGTCTTGATCTCGTCCGCATAGACGGTCATATTGAATGTGGTGCCACCGTTGAGAGAGTTCATGAGCATGGGGCTCGACCCGTCAACGCGCTTGGTGATCACGATCGGAGTGCTCTCCCTGCCCGGCGTTTCCAGACCCTGGGTACCTCCACTGATAGTAAGCTCGAAGTCCTCGAGGTTGTAAGTATCCTCTCTTCCCCGATCCGGTGCCTCGCCGGGAAAGCCGTCGTACTTGGCATAGAACTTGGTCGAGATCGATTCAGGCGCCATCCAGGGAAGTACGCCGACCCTTATATCGGTACCGTTCTCATTGGCCCCGTGATAGGTAATGTTCCCCATGGCGAAGTCGAACTCTATGGTCTCCACCGGGGTCGAGGTATCGATCAGGCAGGTCACACCCGCACACTGGGCTCCGGGGAAACCGCTGTACCTCAGGCCACCTGGGCCGCCTTCGTCCCAACCGGTCATGGAAGAGACCGTGGCCGGATCGAGCGGCCGTCGCATCGATTCGAAGGTGACGTTCTCGAGCTCGACCGTCATGTAGGGCATGTACTCTGTACTCGCAGGGTCGAGCATCTCGATATAGAGAACGACCTCGTCCATGGGTGTGCCGTTCCCGACAGCTTCAGCAAGCTTTGGTGTTGACTTGTCGATCTCCTTGACGACAACGACGTCGCCAAGGGTCACCTCGCCTCGGCTTCGGGACTGACCGGTCGCTCCTCCACCGGGCCTGTGGATCCCCCAGCTCCATGCAAGGACGTCGATCTCATCGGTATGGCCCTTGTCCTTGGACTCTCCCTTGATATCGCCGATCTTGATGTATGCGGCCATTACAGGCTCCGGATCGGGGTCGGGGTCGGGATCCGGTGCAGCGATGCCTTTGGAGACGATCCAGTCGTCGGTGTGCTCGAGGGACCCATCGGTATAGGTCCACGTGATGCTCTCGTAATCCACTGTGATCATCTCTGCCATGATCACCATTGAGCCATCTGCCTCGTCACCCGAATGGTATACGAAGTCGGTGGTGATGATCGATCTTACAGTGGTGTTCTCCATTGTTCCCGACATCCGGACCGTCTCGGGCGGTGTGACCTTCACGTGAGCAAAGATGCAGTCGGGGTGACCACCGTCGGATAGAAGGGAAGCCAGCTTCGTGGACGACTTATCGAGCTCCTTGACGAAGGTCACTGACCCCGAACCGACAACCATGTTCCCCTCGTCGTCGATGACCGAAGAGCGTTCATGCTTCCACGCAAGAACGTCGATCCATTTCTCATGGTCGGCGTCCTTGGATTCGCCGTCTATTCCGTCGAACTTAATGAACATCGCGTACGAGTTCCCTATCGGGTCCGGTTGGACCTCCAGATCGGCGACGTCCTCTGCCATGGCGGTATCCGCCAATCGCTCCTCTACTACAACTGCGGTGGTGGCGATGGCCCCCAGATTGACCAGGGAAAGCGCCACCATCAGGTTCATCATCATGTTCGGCGTCATAGCTACACCTCTGTATCTTAGACAACATTCTGTAGTCCGAAGCAAAGATCTGATATGAAGGTCCACTCTCCTCGAACCTCTTCCTCCGGACAGTTAATTGGTTGGTCCGCTGATATTAAAAGTGTCCCCCTAAACCGCCCTGGAACGCCGTTTAAGGAGGTTCTGGATGGTTCTTGATTGTAAATATGTGATAAATTCCTGAATAATGTTAACAATTGTATACGTGGCGGGCATACAGCTGATCCTATGCTATCTCAGACTCCCCCAAACTTTTACCCATTAGCGATCATTGACCCCGGGATCATCAGTTGAGGAAGCCTCCTCCGGCTTTGTTCCCTAATGATCCGTGTCCTCTGACCGGGTCTCTTCAACGGTATCTTCTCCTCCACCTGTGCCAGACGGTCCTTCATCGCGTTCGAGCGTGCCGCTGCCGGGGGATCGAGGGTTAAATGGAGCCATCAGATAGATGAGCGCTCCGACAACCACAAGGACCATTATTATGATGATGATGGCACCAGAACCACCTTCCGATCTCGCCTTCCGTCCTTCTATTGTGAACTCAATGATGCTCTCCTCTCCAACGTTGCCATGAATATCATATGCCTGCACGCTAAAGGTGTGGTTGCCCGGTCGAAGGCCCTTAGATGATCTCCACTTCAAGCCTTCCGAGATCAGGATGTATTCCTCGGTGCCGTTATCGATCCTGACGTAATAACCCCTGATCTTTGAAGGTGCAGGTGCCTGACCCCATGAAAAGCCGGGCTTCGCTGCAGCCGAACCGGTGGTCAATTCGAGATCCGACGGTGTGTAAGGCATGGTGGTCATGGTGCGTTCACCAGTGTTGTTCGTGTTTCCCGATAGATCCTCGATCGTGGCATTGTAGCTATATATCGTGGAGGGCTCAAGGCCGTCGATGGTGATCCCATGGAAGGAGGCCGTCCAGCGTTGAGAGGTAGAGGTCGCGGAAGGCGTGCCTTTCCCGAACTCAAGTAGGACGTTCGTCATCTCCGAACAGTTAAGATCGATCCTGCCTGAGCCGGAGGTGATGTTCGCTCCGGCGACATTCAGAAGTTCCGGTGCCATCGTGTCCACCGCATCGAACCTGCGGCTACCGGCGGCAAGGACCAGGACCGTTCCGTTGTCATCGGTGGTGATCTCGTAGTTGATCGTGTGTGTTCCGGTCCCCTGGGTAGTTGGGAGATCGGTCAACACCTCGATATCGTTCTCTCCCTGCATGAGGTCGATCTCGTCGACCATGGTGGTCTCGATAGGGGTCCCGTAGGGATCGATGACCTGAACGGTCATGGATGACCTCAATGGACGGTCAACGGAGACCCTGATCTTCAGATCGATCTTATCCCCTATCTCGTATCGGTCCTTGCTCAACGATGTTTTGGTCACACGTGCATCGTACCCCTGGATATCTATAGGGTACTGACCGGACCTGTTCCCGTTCAGACATGTCACCCAGTAGGTACCCGAGATTACTGATGGAACAACGATAGAGGTCTGGGCGCTGCCGTTGACGACGTCGTCCTTGGTCAGATTGACAGTCTGGCCGAGCGCCCTGATCTGGATCGGGTCAGCGTTATCCGTTTCGACGGTGACGGTCATGGTCTCTCCGATCCGATAGACCTGCATGTCGGTGTAGATGGTCACAGCACCTTCGGGTACCTGACCGACATGGAGCGAGTTGATGTACAATGCGGAACCAGATGATGTGTATACGCCGTAGAACATCTTGTCCCCGATGAACTCCTCGACCGGGACATCGAAGTATATTACGATTGCACCAAGCGAGGTGAGGTTCGCCTCCTGTATCGCATCATGATCACCATACTTCACCCTGGTGAAGATGCTGACATCCATCTCCTTAAGGTTGGTGATCCAGATGGTAAGGTTCGCGGTATCGTTTATATTGTACAATGTCCGGTCAAGGGCAGCGTCTACCTCAATGTCCAATCCGATAACATCCATCTTGTCCTCGTACTCGATCCCATCTACCTTATAGATGAGGTCGTAGGAACCTTCTCCAATATCATCCGGCACCTCGAAGGTGAAGGTCAGATCGTTCTCCTCACCAGGGAGGACCCAGCATACATCAGAACCCTCGAATATCCCGGGGACAGAGACCTCTATAAAAGCGGAACCGAGTAGGTCGCCGATATTGCGAAATGAGAACCGGAGGTTCGCGGTGTCTCCGATGAAGAGGTCAGTATCCTGTGGAAGCGATACGATCTCGAGTTCCGCAGGTCGGAGGACCGCGCTCCCGGTCGGCTCGAGGTAGTCCTTTCGATGAACGGCGTCATCCTTCAGTACGATGGTCCTTCCATCCATGGTGTTATAACCTGCCGCATCGATCCTCATAATGTAGGATCTGGACGGAAGCAAGAGGGTATAGCTTCCATTGCCGTCAGTTGTTGCATTCTCGGTGTGAGGTGAGGGATAGCCAGAGTACACCGTGATCTTGGCGCCACTGACAGGTTCCTCCGTTTCCTTATCGATCATCGTTCCGGTCAACGTACCGTTACCGGCAAGCAGGTCCATTTCGATATCGTATTCGAGACCTCTTACCCACGGAACGTAGGCTACCATGGACCTGTTCGAATAGCCGTAGCAGGTGACATCGATAGGGACCGGTCCGGCTGTCACCTCGAGCGAATAACTACCGTTCCTGTCCGTCTCGATGGTGGTTCCCGAGATGACCAGGGTAGCATTGAGCCCGACCCCTGAGACCTGATCCTTGACAACACCCGTGATCGTACCTGTGTTCGCCACGTTCTTCGGGGTCATGTACATATCGATCCGGTTGGAGGTCCCTTGATGGACCATGAACCCTGCACCACCGGATGTATCTATCTCGTAATATGAATGTGACTCCTTCAGTCGGAACCTTCGGTTGCCATGATGATATTGGAAGGCATAGCTCCCGTTCGCATCTGTCGTGGTCCTGTCCCATCCGTCATGCCACACGGTGATACCGCTCACAGGGTCACCGCTGACCGCATCGTAGACCGTTCCATTGATGATCCCTTTCTTGGGATACATATATAGGTCGATGGTTCGAACACGCCCCTGAGGGATACTGATACCTGGTGAACCGCTCGTATCGATCTCGTAGTGATCGTTGGACTCTTTCAGTCGGAACCTTCGGTTGCCATGATAATATTCGAAGGCATATGAACCGTTAGCATCGGTGATCGTACGGTCCCAGCCATCATGCCACACCGTGATCCCGGTGAGGGGTTCTCCGGTAATGGCATCCCGGACCGTACCGTTCACAACTCCTTTCATTGGGGTCATGAAGAGGTCCAGCGTGGTAGTCCTTCCTGCATCCACCTGGATCCCTGAATACCCTGACGTATCTATCTCATAATGATCTGAGGTCTCTTTAAGCCTGAACCGATGGTTGCCCTCGTAATATTGAAAGCTATAGGAACCGTTCGCATCGGTGGAGGTCCGGTCCCATCCATCGTACCAGACGGTGATACCCTGTAACGGCATCCCGGTCACAGAATCACGGACAGTGCCGTTGATGACGCCCTCCTTCGGCATCATGTAAAGGTCCACGGAGCTATGACGTCCGTTGTATACAGTGATGCCATAATACCCGGAGGTATCGATCTCATAATGGTTCGAGGTCTCTTTCAGCCGGAACCTGTGACTCCCATCGCGGTAATAAAAGGAGTATGTCCCGTTCGCATCGGTGGTGGTGCGGTCCCAGCCATCATACCACACAGTGACCCCTTGGATAGGATCACCGCTCATGACATCGTAGACCGTCCCGTTGATGACGCCCTTTCTGGGGGTCATGTAGAAGTCCACGGTGTTGATACGGCCCTCGAAGGTGTTTATTCCCTGGTATCCGCTCGTATCGATCTCGTAATGGTTCGAGGTCTCCTTCAGCCGGTACCTGTACGGTCCATGCAGATATTCAAAGGCATATGTACCGTTCTCATCCGTGATGACCCGGTCCCAGCCGTCGTACCATACAGTGATACCGCTGATAGGATCACCGCTGACCTCGTCGTACACCGTCCCGTTGAGGATACCCTTCTTGGGTGTGACATACAGATCGTTCGTGGTGTTGCGGTCCCCATGAATGATCATTCCGCTGTAATCGCTGGTATCGACCTCGTAATACCGGCTTGACTCTATGACCCGGAACCGGTGGTTGCCTTCCGTGTGTGAGAACGAGAAGGTACCGTTCGAATCTGTCGCGGTTCGGTCCCATCCGTCGTACCAGATCGTCAATCCCTGGACAGGTTCACCTGTGATGACATCTCGAACCGTCCCGTTCATGACGCCGTTGGTGGAGTTCGGCACGTGACCGACAGGTACCAGAAGGAGATCGACCCCGCTGCTCCGAGGTGACACATGGACCGTCGTCGTCAGGTTCTCGTAGCCGCTAGCGTTCACAAGCACCTCATGGAGACCTGTGGACAGCGTCGCGGCATATGCACCGGACCCGTTCGTGGTCACCGAGGTGACCCCATTGAACACTAAAAGGGCATCGGCCACCGGTGAGTCGTCGGTGACATTTAGAACGCGGCCCGTGAACGATCTCGTCGTGGGGAGAAGGAAGAACACTTGGTCGGAGGTCCGTCCAGCTACATGCACGGTGGTCGAGATCGAGGAGTAGTTGGCAAGGGAGATCGACAACGAATAGTAATCGGTGGGAAGGATCGCGGAGAAGTTACCGTTGCTGTCGGTCCATACCGTGGTCGTTCCGTCGAAGGTCAGGTTAACGTTCTCCAGTGGTATGTCGTAAACCTGATCCAGTACGGTCCCGTTGAAGTAACTTATATTGGTGGCGGGAGGAAGAAGATAGAGATCATGGCCGTTGTCCCTCTGAGCGACGTGAATGGTCGTGTGGAGGTCCGAGTACTGTGAGTGGGTGACGATCACGTTGTGCAGGCCGGTGGAGAGGGTGATCGACCATGTGCCATCCTCATCCGTGGTGGTGTTATCGATGCCGTCGAAACTGATCGAAGCATCCTCGATCGGTCCTTCATGGATCAGATCAAGGACCCGGCCAGTGATCGTCCTGGTTACAGGATCAAGGAAGAAGGTATGGTCGGAGCTGCGCTCGGCGACGTGTACGGTCGACTCCATGGACCTATAGTCCTCGAGATCGACAGTGATGGAATGGAAACCAGTGGATAGGAGGACCTCGAACCGGCCTTCGGCATCGGTAGTGGTGTTCTCGGTCCCATCGAAGCTGATGTTGACGCCAGGTAGGACCGAGCCCGTCACCTGGTCCATGACCACACCGGTGGTCCAGTTGATCGTGGGCTTGAGATAATAGGTGTGTTCGGAGCTGCTGGTCGAAATGTGGATCGAGGTCTCGATACCCTCGTGATCGTCAGCATCGATCTTGATGGAATGGACGCCGGTCGTCAGCTCGAGTACGAAGTATCCGTCACTGTCGGTGGTGGTATTGTGTATACCATCCACGGAGATATCCGCATCGACGAGAGGGGTGTCGTGTAGGAGGTCGAGCACCCTCCCCCTGGTAATGTTCGATGCCGGCATCAGGTAGAAGGTCCTGTGACTGCCCCTATACGATGCATGGACCGATGTCGTTATCGCCTCGTATCCGATCGATCCGCCGATCCAAACGTCATGTATGCCGATCGCAAGGGGAACCGCGAATGCTCCGTCCTCGTCGGTCATCGTCGCTAGGTCATGATCAAAGACGACCACCGCGCTCTTGATGGGAAGGCCTGTCACGATATCCAGGACCGTGCCTGTCATCACCGATCCATCCAGTATGAGGTCACGCTCCGTCCATCTGCCCGAATGGACGGTCACCGTTGTGAAAGGGCTCTCCATACCCTGGTATTCGGCTGTAACGTTGTAGATGCCGGCGGGTAACACCTGGGAGAAGCGGCCGTCGGCGTCGGAGGTGATGATCACCTGGTTGGTAGAGAGGTTCATGACCACCTCGGCACCTGGGATCGCATCATCACCCAGGACCGTGACCACGGTCCCCTCGACACCCTGGTCCCCGACGACCATACCCCGGGCCCCGATCGAGGTGGTATAGATATCGATCGTATTGTTGGAGAAGGGTACCACCTTGAGACCGGTTCGAGCATCGTGGTATCCCTCGGCAGCGATCTCCGCGGTGTATACTGAGCCTGAGAGATCGATGGAGTAGTTCCCGTCCTGATCGCTGGTCGTCGAATAGTTGCTGAACCCATCGAGGTATATGCTGGCATTGGGAACGGGGTCATTGGTGACCAGATCACGAACGGTTCCCTTCAGTGAACCGTTCCCTCCGGCATAAACGAAGCGAGAGCTGGCTCCCCCAAGATGTCCATACTTGTACGCATTGACCACCACATGATAGTATCCGCTGAGCGAGGAGTTCGGAGGAACGAGGACGAACCGATGGGACCTCTCGTCCCAGGCCTCGAGATCAAGCGTCGTCGAGTTCTTGTGGATGACCTCACCGCTCGGATCCAGGACCTCAAGGTCCAATGTTACGTAATCAAGGTCGAACTCGCTGTGCAAGGTAACATTGGCATCGATCCCATGGCCCAATGAGTAGGACATTTTGTCGGTTGACACATCGATGCCGGCACTCGGTCTCAGACCCCAGACACCCTTTTCGGTGACCCCGAGATAATCACCTTTATCATCGTACACCCAGCACCAGAACCTTCCGGAGCCCGCATTGCTCCAGATGAACTCAGTACTGTTCTGGGTTTCGGCCGGAACGGTCACTACCTCCGTCACGCTAGCGTGATGGTTCATACCCATGTTCAGTGTAAGATCGACATCCTCGGTGCCGTGGTTGTACAGGTTGACCTTGAACACGACGTCGCTGCCGATGAGGATGCTCTCCTGATCTGTCGTGGCATCGAATCCGACCGTAGAACCCCTGTAGATGAAGCCACCAGGATTGCGTTCGTAATGGCATACGGCGAAACGTCCGGCATCGAACACCTGATCGACGATATTGCCCTCACCATCCTTCAGGGCGATATCGACGAGCCATATCCCGACGGTTCCGGGAGTTGGATATGTCAGTTGAACGGTGTCAGTGCTACCAGCCGACAGAGATATGTCAGCCTGCCTCGTGCCGACGATGTTCCTGTTGGGATCAACGATGGTGAAGACAACCTTTTCGGCCTTCGTATCACCATTGTTGGTTACCTCGATACCCACTTCCACGTCCCCGGTGTTCGGTGCAAAGGAAGGGACGTCATCATCGGGATCCCTCGCCCATGTGACGAGGTCACGGATCAGATGTCGGCCCTCCTGAGAGGAGGCATAGTAGCTGTAGGCCCAGTCCTCGTAGATGGTGGTGGCGATGACGCTTCCGTTCCCATGCTCGTACATTATCATCTCGGGCTGGCCGTTCTTGGTCCTGGTGAGAAGGGTCTCGGCATCTTCGGGGAGGGCGGTGAAGAAACCGTCGACGTTCATGTTCGGGGTCACCGAGGTCTGTCCGGCCAGGGCAGGGTGATATACGGTCAATCCCGTGGATGCATGCCGGCAGCTCTGGTCCTCGGTGGTCCCGTATCCCTCAACGCCGCCCCGGAGGGCGGAGTACTCGACCCCGCGCTGCTGTGAGAGGGCGATGACGGTCCCGCCGTTATCGCAGTATTTCTCCAGCCGTTCCTGGAAGGCATCGGAGCCGTCCAGCCCCAGCAGGCCGAAGGAGGGTATCATGAGGACGGGGTGATAGGAGGCCATCGCCGGATCGAAGTCCACATCAACGAAGGTCGAGGGTTCGTCGAACTCGGATAACATAGCAGCTAGGGATGAGAAGAAGCCGGTCCGCAGAATGGCCACATCTGGAGCTGAACGGAAGGCCTCCACGTCCTCCAACCTTTCGAGGGCCTGTTCGATTATCGCATCCCTTGCGTCCGAAGGCTCCTGGGCCAGCAGATGGTCGAGCTCGAACTCGAAGTATTTCTTCTCGTAGTACCACTTGTCGGTGTCCCATATTATCTTGAGCTCCTCGATCTCGGTCTCCGGCACATCCGAGAGGTTGCCCAGAAATCCGGTGATCTGTGAGATGTTCTTGCTCACAGCATATCTCAAGTAGGCGTTGAAGAGGTTGCGCTCCCGTGCGACGTTGGTGGAAACGTCGTGATTATCGTCAGGGTGGTCGTTGTTGTTGCCGTGATCGGTCTCGTCCTTGATGTTCAGAACACCTGTCATCGCCTCAACGATCGCTTTCTGTTTATACTTATCAATGTAGGAGTATACCTTTTTCTCCTGGTTCTCCGGATCTGGATAGTTACCGAAATACCAGTCATCATAGCTGTTCTCGTCGATATATCCGTTACCGCCGCCGAACTCGTCCCAGGTGTTGGTCATGTACCAGCCGGTCCAATCGCTGATGTAGTTGGTGTAGTGTATCACCTTCCCGGCCTTGTGGTTCAGGGTATCGTAGTGGATGACCACGCCGACATGTTGACCGCCGATCTCCACAGGACCGTACTCGAACTTCTCGAAGAGCTCCGGTTTGTACTTTCTTATGAGGTCCAGCTTGAAGAGCAGTTCGTTCCTCCCATAATAGCAGTTAGCCCCTTTCCTGTTCGATGATCCAAGCAGCTTCCTGATAGCTTTGAACTCGGGATCCCAGTTGATGATGGAATATCCGGACCCCTTCTCCCTGTAGGGTACCTGGTACCCGATCTCGCGCGATAGCTCCACCCTGGCATCAGGGGATCTTCGGTCTTCTTTGACCTCGGAGGTATCCGAAGGGGTCTCGGCCTGTTCGTGATCACGATCGGATGTCGGCTGGGCATCTGGTCCCGATCCGATAGACACCGGTCCAAATGAGGACAATGCCGGGAAAATGGTAACACCAAGAAGGATCGAAACAAGCGCCAGACCTACGATCTTCGATTTCAATTTGAATTGGGTATCTCCTGTCAAACGCAGCCACCTCGTCGAGAAGGTGATAGAATTTCGAATAGATATAGGCTTTCTATCGACGAGGAATCCCGCGATCGGCCTGATAACCAGAAGCGGACAGCAGGAATATTTCCATGATTTTGACACATTCTGAGAGAATAGGAGAGGGATCGGTCTGGAAAGTGGCACTAATGACGAGAACCGGTACGGCGACCGGTGAATATGCTCATTGTTCAGAGAAAAAGATATATATACATAGTTCAGTCCCCGCCTCGATAACATGCATGTAAACGCCACCGTAGATCGATGGTACTCGCACGTCGAGAACTATCACAAGTGGAGGCTCAACACGAGCCTTATGAACAAGACGATCCTGGCGACCATGTTCGCCATGCTCACGGCGCTCGGCGCCTTCATGAGGTTCTATGCACCGTGGTCACCCGTGCCGTACACGGCACAGACCTACTTCGTGCTTCTTGCAGGGATCGCCCTCGGACGTTACTGGGGAGCGGCGAGCCAGATGATATACATCTTCGTCGGCCTCGCAGGCGTACCCTGGTTCGCAGGCGGCAATGCCGGCTGGGAGACGGTCTCCGGGGTCACCGGCGGCTACCTCATCGGCTTCGTCCTCGTTGCCTTCGTGATCGGCCACCTCGCCGATACACGGAGGTTCTCGACCGACTGGACCGCACTGTTCTCGCTATCGATGATCGGTTCGGTCGTCATCCTGACCACCGGAAGCCTGGGTCTGATCGCCCTCGGCTTCACGCCCTATCAGGCCTTCGTGTTCGGCTTCGCGCCGTTCATCCTTATAGAGCTGGTCAAGGCAGGCATCGTCGGCTTCACCGCCGGCGTCGTCAGACCGGTCCTCTCCTAGAGAGGCCTGGTAGACCCCTGGAAATGGGGTCAACGGGAAGCAGGCCATCCGCTCCGGCGGATGGCTGCCCTTTTCTAATTTCACCGGTACCAGCCCGTGCCAGGGATAAAATTGATATACCGTCGCCAAGAAACATTACATCAGCACCGATGCAGCATCATTGGGAGGTGATAGCTGTGATGAAGAGGAAGGAAGCTGGCATGAAGTGGAAGCGGTTATCAAGGGACGAAGGGGCTGTAGCGGCGGTGATCGGCACGATCCTCATGGTAGGTATAACGGTCGTTCTGGCAGCGATCCTGTACATGTGGGCCAGCTCGTTCCTGGAGCATACCGAGAACGAGCCGCCGGACTTCCAGAAGGACAATCCCAGGAACGCGACAGTATCATCGGGACCATCCGAGAGCAGCGTCGAGGTGGCAGCGGTCCTGATCGGTCCTGAAGAGCCCGGGATCGCCGTTCGGAAGCAGTAATATACCGATATGTCGATCGTCCTCCGATGAAGCTGGAGGACCTCGGCTGGGATCCGGAATATCAGAGGAACTTCGATGAACTAGGAGCCGAAGGTCTGACCATAGGGAGGGTGTCGCGGGTCGATGCGGGAGGAAGATGCCTTGTACTGACCGCCAGAGGCGACCTCAATGCAAGGATACCGGGACGCATGATGGACCAAGCCGATTCAGCATGCGACCTTCCCTGCACTGGTGACTGGGTCGCTGTCAAAGAGACGGAGACCGCCAACATCATCGTATCCGTTCTGGAGAGAAGGAACCTGTTCGTCAGGCAGTCCAAGGGGGAGGATACCGGACCACAGCCCATAGGAGCCAACATAGACACGGTCCTCATCGTCATGGGCCTGGACCATGACTATAGCATACGCAGGCTGGAGAGGTACATCTTCATCGTAAGATCTGCAGGCGCCGACCCGGTGATCGTTCTGAACAAGGTGGATCTGGTCGACGACCTCGACACATTCCTGACAGAGGTTGAAGCCGCGGCGGGTGATGTTCCCGTCCACGCGCTCGGGGCCAGGGAGGGGATCGGGTTGGACCTCGTTCGACAGTACATCTCAAAGGGAAGCACTGTCTCCCTGGTAGGCTCGTCCGGTGCCGGAAAGTCAACGCTCATAAACGCCTTTCTGGGAAAGGATGCCATCCGGACCGGGGAGGTAAGGGAGAAGGATGGAAAGGGAAGGCATGTCACGACGAACAGAGAGATCTACATCCTTCCGGAAGGTGGCGTCCTCATCGACAACCCCGGTATGAGGGAGATACAGCTGTGGGGAGAGGCGGCGTCCCTCGAGGAGACGTTCTCCGAGATCGTGGCGCTTTCAGGGGGCTGCAGGTTCAAGGACTGCCGGCACATGTCGGAGCCCGGCTGTGCGATAAAGGCCGCCCTGGAGGACGGATCGATCCCCGAGGACAGGTACAACAGCTATCTGAAGATGCTGAGGGAGCTCGAATACCTGCAGCAGAAGCAGGCAATGGGGGCTAAGAGGACCGAGAAGGCCAAGTGGAGGGGGATACTGAAGGACGCGGACAGGTACAAGAGCTTCAAGAGAGGGGAATGAACCTGCTCAGACGTAGTGGGAGTGAAGGCTGTCGAGGATCTTGGAGATGAACAAGGTCACTATGACAAGGAGGATGTTCGCAACTGCAAGGACCTTCAGCGACCTCTCGGTGGCAATGGTCCGTTTCACCGTCTCGCTGCATTCTCGTCCCTCGTTCTTGTCCATGATCAGGACATATGCCGACACCGTCAGGAAGAGCGCGAGGTTGGCCGTCTCCTTCGGGTCCCAGTTCCAGTAGGTCCCCCAGGCGATCTGCGCCCATATCATGCCGGAGATCAGGCCGATCAGCGTCAGTACCCATCCTATCCGTATCGACAGGACCAGCCATCGCTCGTTCCTCTCAGAACCGAATGTCATCACCGCGTTGATGATGATGAACAGATAGGCCGCGATGGCCACGGGCGGATGGAAGTATAGCAACAGTACCTCGGGGTCCATAATTTCACCTCAAGAAAGCGAACTCGGTGCCGATCCTCACGGCATGAACGATCATCGTCACGATGAAGACCACGGAGCAGATGATGTGCATCCACCTCCATGTCCTCCGTCCGAGCTTCCGGATGAAGGGCTTCATCAAGGCGCCGTTGACGGCAAGCAGCGTCACGGCGATGAGTGCGAACCAGCCGGGCCTCATTCCGCCGGCGAACGGCTGGCTTCCGAACGGACCTGCGAGAAGGACCATGGCATGGAAGATGGAGAGAGCCAATATTAGGTAGGATATGTTGCAATGCCACCGGATCCGTTTCGCACCCATCTTTCTCAGCCTCTTCCTGACCTGAGGCGGGAAGCCGCCGAGAACGATGGAGACGAATGCAAGGCCGAAGAGGACCATGCCCGACGCCCTCCCGGCGAGCCGGAAGAAGTCGACGCTTGAGCCGGCGGCCTCCGCCTTTCCTATGATCGTGATAGTAAGGTTGAGCTGTCCTATGCCAGAGGTGTTCGAGGTCCAGACGAGGCCGATCGTACCCGATATCTCCTTCCTTCCATCAACGGAGATGGTGACAATGCGTGAGGAGTTGGCGGGCAGAACGTCGAACCCGTCCTGCCAGTCGGTCTCGCTTGAAGTGATCTCGATGAAATCAGCAATCGAGGAGGAGGGGGTCAGTACCATGTTCTCCAATGTCTCGTTCGAGGTCAGCACGAGATCGTAGCTCCTGGCCTGACCTTCAACGAGGTTAATTGAGTAGAACGATAGCTTCAGCGGAACGTCGATGATCTCTATCTGCAAAGAGTCGGTGATCGTGTAATCATACTGATCGGGGGCACCGGAGCTGTGTTCATAATAGACCGTCCCTTCGATGTCGACAGTCACCTCTCCGGGACCCGCTTCATCGGCGACCACGGTCCAGGTGAGGGTAGCACTGTTCCCTGAGGAAAGATCGGCGGTATCGCGTCCGCCGTCATCGTCCGCAGGGAGTGAGAGACCCGTAGACAGGTCGATGGAAGCCTGAATGTCGAGCACATCGTACGGGAAGCCGTCGTCGTCATCGTCGTCGGTCCTGTCGTTGTTCCTGTTGTTGATGACCGTGGCCGTGATCTCGAAGGTGCTGCCGGTGGGAACCTCTGCAGGGCCGGTGACAGCGACCTCGAACGGCTCGAAGCCGGCGTGGCAGTGGGCGCATCCGTCGCTCCTGTTCGAACCGATTGCCGGCACGGTCAGGATGGCCACGATGACCAGCGAGATGAGAACGACCCGGCCGAATGATGACACTATGGACGCCTCCTTCCGCTCAGATGGAACATGTACAGACATGCTGCTACTAGTATGATCGCCGGTGTTGCCAGCAGGATCGGCGTGATCGCGGCATGCTCCTCCTCGTCATCCTCCGGCATTGCTCCAAGTCCTCCGCCGGTATCCTTGACATAGAGATCCTTGCTTACAGCATTTTTCGTCAATACGACGTCGGGTCCCGGCCGTGTGATCTCAAAGGCGAGAATGTGTTCGCCCTTCTCCGCGTTCCAGCCGAATGTCAAAATCCGATCCTGGTCGCCGTTGAACTCGACGGTCCGGAACGACCGCGTCACGTCATCGATCTTGAAAGCACCTGTGACGTTGTGGTCTCCTCGACCCTCGAAGGAGAGTATGACCGTCATGGTCACCGCTTCCCCGCGCACCGGAGAAGATGGGGCAAGATACGGGCCTCTCATACTCAACCGGCCGGGGACCGAGGTCACTTTCGTCCATGAGCTTTCCATTACCAGCACCGTGCCGTTCGGTGAGGGCTGGGAGAGCTCGACCCCGATCTCGTGCTGCCCGGAGGCGGCGGTCCACGTTGCGACGACGGTTGTGTTCGCTCTCCGACCCAGTGTCACCGCTTCGTGATGGAAGA
>JANQNJ010000118.1 GCA_028279645.1 Thermoplasmatota archaeon | reverse complement strand
TATCATATTCATCTGCGGCAAGAGAGGGTCCGGAAAGAGCTACACACTTGGAACACTGGCCGAGGAGCTTTCCGGGACCAAGATCGGAATTGGCATCATCATAGTTGATCCCATTGGAACCTTCTGGTCGATGAGGTATCCGAACCAATCCCATGTTGAGGGCGAGATCCTTTCCGAGTGGGGATTGAAGCCGAAGGGTTTCGAGAACATCAGGGTATTAGCACCTGAAGGATGCTATGCATCGATGAAGGAGACGGTCGATGCTCCTTTCACATTGCGGGTCTCGGACATGACCGCTGACGACTGGTGCACGGTGTTCGGCGTCGACCGTTTTAGAACACAGGGTCTGCTGATAGGGTCAGCTATCGAGAAGGTGAAGGGTGGATACGAACGGTATGCCCTTGCTAAACGCGGCGGCGGCCGGACCAAGCGGAAGGAGGATGTCGAAGGCAGGGATGCATTCGGCATCGAGGAGATCCTCTCCGTGATCGAGAGCGACCTCGAGCTCACATCGGCCAGCAGGGGATTTGCTCTCAGCACCCGTCGATCCGTCATCGCCCGGTTCGAATCGGCAGCCGACTGGGGGATCTTCAGCGTCGACGGCACTCCGCTAGGGGAGATCAGCCGGGCCGATCAGGTCACGGTCATCGATGTCAGCCACCCGAAGCTCGGAGAGGACAAACGCGCTCTTATCGTAGGTCTTCTGGCGAGAAAGGTCCTTGAGGCACGTATCTCATCCACGAGGTCCCATGATATGGACCTGCTCAACAAGGAGAAGGTGGAAGCGGAGGAGGTCCCCGTAACATGGCTCATGATCGATGAGGCTCACCTCATGCTTCCGCACAGAGGTCAGACCGCCGCCTCCGAGGCGCTGATACAGTACGCCAAATTGGGAAGAAAACCTGGTTGCGGCCTGATACTGGCCACCCAGAGACCCGCGTCCACCAACGACGAGGTACTATCCCAGATAGACGTACTGATCGGGCACAATCTGGCGCTTGAGGATGACATGTCAGCACTTCGAAAGAGGATGCCGGCAAAGCTCCCCCACTCGATGGGGGTATCCGATTTCATTCGAGCTATACCTGTCGGATACGCGGTCGTAGCCGACCAACACACCCAGGACCGGTCTTTCGTGATGAAGGTAAGGCCGAGGCTCAGCCACCATGCCGGCAGGCAGGCCATCCCGCAGAAGAAGGAAAAAGCGTCCAAGCGCCCGACCAAACCGCTGAAGGAGACCGATCTTGACAGGTACGACGATAAGAAGGAGGAGGAGCAGGCGGATGGGACCGTTGTCGACGTTGATGGTACAGATGGAGGACCTTTGCCTGTGAAGGAAACGGTCAGGGAGCCTGAACCGGATCCCGTTGAGGCAGTGGAGGACAGTGGAACACCAGAGGCGGACACACCAGATGACGAGGAGGAGGTGGAGGTCACCCGGTTCGGTGAGCTCATCGTCGTCGATGGTGCACTGCAGCTCCTGCCCGAGGGAAGGGACCCTGATGCCGAGGATGAGGTGGAGGGATCCGAGGCGGAGGACCATGAGGATCTCGACCAGTGGCCGCCGGAAGGCTACCGGACGATGCCGGGCCTCGAACCGGCCATCACTGGCGATCCGCTGCTCGACCTCGCTATGAAGTACAGGAAGAGGGTCCTCTTCGGGGAGGAGGAGATCGTCTCCATAGAGCTCCTCGGTCTGGAGGTCATGGAGCTGGAGATGAGATATCTACGCAAGTCGTTGTTCAAGAAGCAGTTCGAGGGGGCCAGGGTCCACGTCGACCTGGTCTCCGGGGAGATGGTACTGGCATCGGAGGGAGGTCTCAAGCGCACAGATTCGTTCGCCATCATGTCCAGACTGGTAGACGAGGAGATCTCGGTCCTTTCCGGCCTCTCGAGGATGTCCGGAAGGGAGGTCGAAGAGATCGCCAAGCGATCGAACATCGACGCCGATCTGGCGAAGAAGGGCCTGAAGAAGCTCGCGAAGAGGGAGCTGGTCAAACGTCTTGAGGATGGCAGATATCTGCAGGTTACCGGCCTGTCTGTGCCGGACGACCCGCCTGTGACCAGGTTCCCGGAGCGTAACGAGATATACGTCGGAGAACACGTCATCTCGAACATGCTCGATAAGCAAGCGGTGGAGCGATTGATCGATCACATCTACTCGGGCGAGGTCCTTTCCACCAGCACGTTCTTCTATCCGTATTACAGGATAACATACCGCCACAAGAAGGACCGGACGATCTACGTTGACGGCATGACCGGAAGGGTCGACAAGGTCCTAGGAAGGATCATTCCGTAGCGTATATTTCCCTGAAAGATGTTTCGAAATCTTGTGGCACAACATCCCTTGAACTTTCATTGTTCTCCGGGACAAGCTTTATTACTCCTCCACCGCTTGTTTCTACGATGTTCACCCCGGCCAGCAAGCTCTACAACCTGAAGTACCTGGACCGGTCCCATCCCTCGAGACACATCATCGGAACGATCGGGACCGGGACCTCCATCCAGCTCAGGGTGTACGACCACGACAGGGAACAGATCGAGCTGCTGGAGCCGGGTGAGTTCGACTGGTACTTCTCGCAGGACAACATGTGCACCGGCAAGACTATCGATGACCATCACAGCCCCTGTCCTGAGCGAAGGCGGGTAGGTAAGTTCTCCCAGTGCGCATCATGCGCCCTACCGGAGATCCCGAAGCAGGCCTGCATATTCGAACCGAAGTGCAAGGGCGAGATGTGCGAGGTCCGTTTCTGTTCCAAGGAGCACGTCGTCTATCTCGCCTTTTTCAACGACCTTATGAAGATCGGTATGACAGGACGGGACCGTGTCGGACGCAGGATGCTTGAGCAAGGAGCTGACGCATATTCTGTGGTGGCGATCACCCCGAACCGCTTCGAATCAAGGCGGCTCGAGAAGGATCTCGGCCGTGGCCTGGAACTCAGGCAGGCCTACAGGAACAAACAGGTCCTTGAGACGATGACACAGCCCTTCGACAAGGAGTCGGTCGACAGGCAGTTCGGTGAGACGAGGAACTATCTCGAGGACAGGTACGACCTTCACCCGACCGAGCTGACCTACTTCAGGGAGTCCGGGACAACCACCCTCGACGATCTCCCCGAGCTGATCGACGTCCCGGGGCGGCATCGAGGACGGTTCGTCGGCGCATACGGAAAGTTCTTCGTCTACGAGGCCGACGGTATGAAAGCGTTGCTCACCGGCGATATCGTGGGGAGGTTCCTTCTCGATGTCATGGAAGGATGATCAGGTACTGGGATCTCATCCTGTTTTAAATGCCTCGAAAGATCCCCCGGATGCCTTTTCTACCGCCTCCGAGTTCTGCCTGTCTGTGAAGACATACAACCTCCAGTAGTCCCTCTCCGCACTGGCTAGGTACCCTGACAGCGATGAAAGTTCCTCTAATCTCCTTTCACCCTCCTCTGTGACCATCCTTATCCCGTCGAGGTTCGATTCTGGGAACCTGGATATATCCACTATGACATCTCCAGCGTTCAGCCCGGCATCGGAGGTGATCTCCGTTTCTATCTTTCTGATCACTACGTCGTCAAGAGCGGCCAGGGCCGGGTCGAAACGCTCCTCGAATGCGACCTTGTACAACCGCCTCTCGAATAGACGGCGGGCGATTTCTGCAGAGACGTCGCCGTCGTCCCATAATCTGATGACGAGCTCCATGTCGTCCATCAGTGTCATCTGTTCGACCGTCATGACCGATTCCGAGATTCCGAACTCCATGGCCCTGAGGAGCATCTCCTCCGCACACCTCGTCGCATGATGCAGATATACCATGGGGAACATCAGGAACCTTGTCACAAGAAGCGACTCGATGGCAGACATCCCCCGCTCCCTGAACTTCAGACCCTCGTCGAAGATCATGATGTTGATGAGGCGGCCGAGATCGACGGAGCTCGATACCCCGGTGTAATGTGCATCCCTGAGGAGGTAGTCGATCTTGTCGACATCTATCGCCGAGGATACTATCTCCGATGCCGGATCCTCGTCCGAGAGTATCCGCTGGATCAGATCGACATCGACCCCTTTCTCCGACAGGACCTCTCCGATCCGCCCCGATCTGAGCATCTTGAGCACAAGGCCCTCATGGGGGCCGATCAACCTCTCGCTGATATGTGAAAAGGGGCCGTGGCCAAGGTCATGTAGGAGCGCGGCGATGGGAAGTGCGCCGGCAAGCTCGCCGTTCGTCCGGTCCATCTCGGTGTGTTCGACCACACGTCGTGCGAGTTCATACACGCCGAGAGAGTGCTCGAAACGGGTATGGTTGGCACCCGGATATACTAGATTGGTCATTCCCAGCTGATGGACACGGCGAAGACGCTGGAACTCGGGAGCATCCACAAGCTCCTCGGCCCGTTCGTCAAGAAGGATATGATTGTGTATCGGACATCGGATCCTCTTCATCGTCCCTCCATCCGCTAGAGGATTTAAGACAGTTGCTATGAGAATTACCGGTGGGACAGAAGTAGCCTACTCGATCGAATAGGTCTGGTAATATGATCGTGCGACCGGTCACAGGTCGAAGACCCAGACCTCCCTCTCGGTGGGCAGCTCCTCGTGGATGATGTCCACCTCCTTGCCGACCCTCTTCACCTCCCTGGCATTGGCAAGGAAAGGCTCCAGCGGCTTGATGGAAAGGGTGAGCCCGCCGGTACGGTAGTGCATCGGGACCACGACCTTGGGATCGAGCCTCTCGACGAGGTCCCACGCTCCTTCGGCACCGATGGTGAATACGTCGCCTACGGGAATGAATAGTACATCGATGTCGCCGAGCTCCTGGATATCCTCGTCTTCAAGGGATGATCCCAGATCGCCCAGATGGCAGAAGGTGATTCCGTCGACTGTGAACCTGTAGATGACGATCTTTCCGCGCTTCTCACCGTCGTGTTCGTCGTGGTCCGCCATTAGCCCTTTGATCGGGATCCCCAGGACGTTCATGGTTCCGTCCTCGGTCACGACCTTGGAATCCTCCTTCTTCACGATCCGGACCGAGTTGTGGTCGAAATGGTCATGTGATACCAGAATAAGGTCTCCTCTGACCTTGGGCGGCCTGATACCGATCGATTTCCCGTCGTGGGGATCGGTGACCACGACCACCCCGTCGGATATCTCGAAGCATGCATGACCGTGCCAAATGATCCTCATTTGAACCCCCTTCGCGTATGGCCCTAACGGATTAAAAAGACTTTCCCCACCGAAAAGGCTTAGAACGACGATCCTGGTTAACGGGTAATGGAACCATTCCACTCCGGCACCAGGTTGAGAAGAATGGACATCGATGCCGGGAAGTGTGGCCCAGTGACGCCTATCAAGGTCTCGATCCCCGCCCGTATCCATTACTCGGTCCTGGATATGAACCTCTTCTCTCCAGGCAGCCCGGGCGGGGGAGGGATCGGCTACGCCATCGACCTCAGGGCCAGGGTCACCGTGGAGCCTTCCACTGATGTTGAGATCGTGGGGGACCGGAAGGGCGTTATCCATCACCAGGCCATGGCGTTCAAAGAACAGACGGGTTGCGAGGAGGGTTTCCGTATAACCGCCGAGGACCATGGCGTCAGGCATCTTGGAATGGGATCCACGAGCGCCCTGTCCACCGCCGTACTTGCCGCGCTCAACGCATCGATGGGCAGGCCTCTGGACCACCGTGAGATCCGATTGCTCCTCGGTATCAATTTCGTAGAGGACCATCCCGGGGACGATGACGACGGTTTAGGCGGCCTAGTGGTTCCGGGGTTCGAGACCGGGGTCGGACCTGCAGCAGGTCTCTATGGAGGTATGGTCGTGATGACGGACCGACTCGAGATCGCCGGTACCATGCGATTCCCGGACGGGCTCAAGGTCGTCGCTGCCGTGATCGCGGAGGAGGGCGAGGGGAACGCCGGCGAGGACGAGGTCCAGCTTCTCATGAACCGGGCCCGCGAGCTTGACCTGAGGGACAGCGGGATCAAGTCAAGGACCGTCCTCCTTGAGGCTCTTCCTGCCATGTTCCGTAACGATCTGGTCGCCTTCTCGACAGCCCTTGAACCCCTGCAGGAACTTGGCTCGAAGATCGCCGAGATCGAGCATCACTCTGCTCCTGACCGGATCCGGGAGGCGATCGACTTGATGAGGTCCAACGGCGGTCTCATGGCGGGTATGAGCTCTGTAGGGCCCACCGTTGCCTGCCTGCTACAGGAGAACCGCTGTGAAGACCTCATACAGAGCCTGTCAGATGAGTTGCCCGAGTTCAAGATACGCCTGATGGACCCGGACCCGACCGGCTTATTCATCGAAGATCGATGATCTGTAGGTTACCTCGTGAGCTGTCCTCTACCGATGTGCTGACCGCTACCTCCTGGCTACGGGGTTCCCAGCCCTACTTTCCATGACTTCGTTACTTTTAAATACGTTTTATACCATCCTAACCTATTATATAACAGAGTCTGGGTGATTCACATTATCGACGAGCGTAAATTGGCACAGGAGAAGGTCGATTACGCTACCAAGCTTTTAAAGAAGTTCGAGAAGAGAGGCGCTGTCTTCGGCGACGAGAACAAGGACCTCAAGCGTATAAAGAGCATGATGTCCAAGGGGCGGTTCCAGAAGGCGACGCAGGACGCCAAGAAGCTGACCTCCCAGATAAAGGCCCGGTACGCGCAGTATCAGCGGATAAAGGAGGACCTTCCAAAGGTGCGCGGACTTACCAAGACCGATGACAAGGAGCTCTCCTCCAGGGCACACAAGGTCTTTTCCAACGCCGAGACCCTCTACGAAGGGGGTAGTTACGCCGAATCCTCTGCCATGCTCACATCCTTTCTCCAGGGTCTCGACAAGAAGGACATCAAGGTCAAGAAGAAGGTGGAGAAGAAGGCAAAGAGCGAGAAGGACGAGACCATCACCTACATCCAGGCCGTGATCCTGAAGACCTTGGAGGCCCAGAAGAAGGGGTTGCCGATCTCGGAGTCGGAGAAGCTCCTGAAGAAGGCGAACGAGGCTGTCAACAGCAATTTCTACTCACAGGCCCGTTCATACGCGGATGATGCCCTCGAGAAGGTCGAGAGCGCCCAGGAGGAGTTCAGGGCATACCTCGACGAAGTGACAGAGGTCATCAAGAACGTCAATCACCTGAAGGGGAGCGGCATCAATACCGGAGTGATAGAGAAGCTCGTCTTCAAGGCCAAGGAGAAGCTCGATGAGGTCAAGTACGCAGAGGTCGACGAGCTCATCGAGAGGATATACGAGAAGATCGAGGTCAACAAGCAGACCTACAAGAAGGCGCTCAGCGCCATCGAGGCCGCGAACGAGCTCATCAAGGACACCAAAGGGGCCGGTGCCAACACCATGATCCCGGAGAAGTCCCTCAAGGAGGCGCGGAAGGCGGTGGAGCAGGGCGACTATCCGAAGGCCCTGAAGATGGCCGACGAATCCCATGAGGAGACGGTCAAGATCATCCAGCGTACCCTGGACAAGCTTCACAAGGAGGAGGTAGACTACCAGGCGATCACGAACATCATCGTGGAGGCCGAGGCGGTCATCGACGAATGTGAGGAGTACACCAAGATCCCCGAGGCCCGTGAGATGCTGGACCGGGCCAAGAAGTATCTGGAGAAGAAGGAGTTCATAGAGGAATCCCGGCGCCTGGCCACCGACGCTAAGGCCCTGGCCAAGGAGACCAAGAACCAGTATATCGAGACGATGGAGGGGATCCAGGAGGCCAACAAGCGGATCAAGGTCCTACGGGCTTCGGGTGTATCCACCTCCAAGGTGGAGGCCAAGCTCGAAAAGGTCCTCAACGCCATCGACAAGAACGATTTCCTTGAGGCCCTGACCCTTTCAAAGAACCTTCTAGACCATCTTAACGATCTTGAAAGCACCTATGAAAGCGCTCTGGAGAACATCAAGGCCTCAGAGGCCCTTCTCAAGGAAGAGGCCAGGATACTCAAGGACGACGAGACGAAGAAGTTCACCAGACTACTCAGCGAGGCCAAGGAGGCCCTGGAGGAGAAGAAATACAAGATCGCTAACCAGAAGTCCATGGAGGTTGTCAAGTTCCTTGAGGACCTCTACAACGAGTCCAGTGAGGACATCGACCGGTCGAAGAAGGTCATGGACGAGATCGACGCCGTGATCGAGGTCTTCGAGAGGGACGGTATGCTGATGGAGGAGCCCCTGACCACCTACGAGGAGGCGAGGGAGTCCCTCAAACGCAGGGAATACGAGGAGGCATGGCAGAAATGTCAGGAGGTCCAGACATCCATTGCCGAGATCAAGGAGGACTTCGACTCGGCCAAAGCCCTTCTCTCTGCAGGGGACATCCTGGTCAGGAACATGAAGGAACAGGGTATGGACGTCGTTCACATGGAAGAGCTCCTCGAACAGTCCAGGGAGGCGTTCAAGGTCGGCGACTACGCCACCGCTAGGCAGACCGCCAACCAGATCGAGCAGGAGGGACTTCCGGGGATGGCCCTTGCCCAGAAGATCGAGAAGGTCAACAAGCGGGTCCAGGAGACACGGCTGATCATGTCCTCGGTCAGGGACGAGGGCTCCGAGATATCCAAGATCGAATCTCGCCTGATGGTCGAGCCGATATTCAAGGACTATTACCGTCGCCTGCTCTACAATGTGATGGACAAGGCGAAGGCCGATCTCGAGCAGGCAGCCAATGAGCGCGATGCCAACAATCTCGACAGGGCGATGGACCTGGCTGACGCTGCGAAGAGTTCGGTGGAGGAGATGATCCGGAAGTACAGCAAGGCACTTTCATCCCTCCATAGGGCGAACCAGATCCTACCAAGATTGACAGGCGAAGCTCACGAGAAGGCCGAACTCCACTACAAGCAGGCAAAGAGCGCGCTGGAGCTGGCCGATTACGACAAGACGGCCAATTACGCTAACATGGTGGTGGAGGTGGCCAACAAGCTGCAGCCAGAGGCCGCTTTGCAGCGGCCGGGCCAGCCAGGGCTGCAACAGGCCGTCCCGGCCCCGGTCGCTCAGGCACAACCGGTCCAGCAGGGTCAGTATCCGCAACCGCCGGCAACACCTCCTCCTGTTCAACCGATGCAGACCAGACCCCTCGGAGCCCAGCAGGCGCCGGCCCAGCAGCCCCCCGTTCAGCAGGCGGCTCCTGCGATCACACGACCGCTGCCTCAGGATGGACAGGTGCAACCGGCAGTTGTCAAGGCCCGTCCCGTGGTTGCCAAGGCGAAGGTCAAGAAGGTGAAGGGGAAGGTTGGACCCGATGACGTACGGAAGTACATCGAGCTCGCCGAACAGACAGTGGAGAAGATGGACGGCGCAGGGGTCGATATCACCCAGGGGATCGAGCTGCTCGAGCAGGCCAAGGTCGAGTTCGAGGCCGAGAATTACAAGCTCGCTCTGAGGACGGCGAAGAAGGCCCGCGTCGTCGTGGTACAGGCGGCCGAGGATACCCTTGCGACTGCCAAGTCGAAGGTGAAGGGGAGCCGGGCCAAGGAGCTTATCGAGGAGGCCGAGGAGCTGCTGCGCAGCGCTCCGGCAAAGGCCAACGCCCTGGAGATCCTCCTTAGCAAGGCCAGGGAGTCGATGGCCAACGAGAAGTACTCCCACGCCGAGACCTTCGCACAGGAGGTCATCAAGAAGGCCCAGGGGATAAGGGAGGACTTCATGGAGGCGAAGTTCCTGCTCGAGCAGGTGGAGATGGCCTCCAAGAAGACGAAGAAGGACCTTTCTCTCATCATCTCGAACGGCCACAGGGAGCTCAAGGAAGGGAACTACAGATATGTCAAACGGCTCTGCGACAGGGCGTTCTCCCTCATGGAGATGTCTCCTCCCGAGTTCTCCGCCGATGAGGAGGAGGATGAGGTCGACGTAGATGTCAGCGACGTTCCGGCGAACGTCATGGCCGTCCTTCAGAAGGAGCTTCCCGGTGCTGTAGTGGAGGCAGCGGAGCTGGAGACCGAGGACGGCGTCCGGCAATACGAGTTAAAGGTAGTCCATGATGGCAAGAGGTATGAGGTCGAGATCACTCCCGACGGGAGGGTGATCGAGGTAGAGGCGGAGGATGACGAGGAGGAGGAAGAGGGTCCATCCGAGGCATCTGCTGCTCCGGCAGAACATGTCCTCACCAGCAAGCCGACAGGTTCTCACATACTTCATCACCCATCGGAAACGCCACCGCCGACCGTGGACGAACCACCGGTGAAGAAGGCTCCCGCCAGGACAAAGACCCCTGAACCTCCCGCCCGGCCTATGACCCCGAAGCAGCCCGCTCCTGCCCCTGCAGCCAAGGTTTCGACACCCGAGGAGAAGGCCGACGAGAGGAAGGCCGAGCTGGACGAGACCATCGATAGGACCAAGTGGATGCAGGACCATCAGAAGCTCAAGGACGAGCTAACGAAGCTCAAGAACTCTATCCTGACACGCTCAATCTGATCGTTCCGATCAGGATCCATATTTTTTACCCCATACGGTAGGCTATCGATGGTTCAGGTCAGGCACATCAGCACTCATAGGGCTCATCATGATCAGCCATCGTGTGTTCATCATCTGTGCAATTAACCGTTATCGTAAACGTATCATTCTCCCATCACGGTGACGTGGATCGTCCTCTCCCGCCTCTTGTTGTCGAGCTCGATGAACACTATCTGCTGCCAGGTTCCCAGGAGTGGTCTTCCCTCCCGGACCGGGACGGTCAATGACGGGCCCAGTAGGGATGCCCTGACATGGGAGTGGCCGTTCCCGTCATGCCATCTGAGATGATGGTCGTAGGTCATTCCCTTCGGCATGAGGCGCTCCAGTGCATCAGGGATGTCCTTGAGAAGTCCCGGTTCGTATTCGACGGTGGTTATCGCTCCGGTGGACCCCGACACGAAAACGGTGGCGGTCCCGTTGACGATACCACTGTCCGCCGTGATCCTCGCGACCTCCTTCGTCATGTCGATCATATCGACCTCGATCGTCGGACCGAGCCCGAACTCACCAGTGTACACGCTCATGCTGTCACCGTGACATATATCCATTATACCGATAAAAGGATTGTCCGGAGACGGCCGGGTTCATAACGTCTTTACCTTCAAATCATGTTGAAACAGGCTATATATCGCCCATTGAAAACCATCTATCATGGACCGAACTGCAACCGCTCTGTTGGTTATTGCTCTCATTTCGGTACTGGGGTCTATGATCGAAGGCGCCGTGGCCAGAGGACCGCGGGAGCCAGAGGATGTGTCATCACTGGACATCGAGCAGGAGCGGAGGTTGTTCCCTTCTGTCAATCTTACAGTATTGGACCGCTGGATCACCACAGAGGAACAGATATGGTCGATGGAGATATTCTGCGATCCGGGAGCCGAGTATAATGTCACGGTGACCATCGCACCTCGTTCGATATTTCCATTATCGGTTACACAGGATATCTTCGTCTTTCGCCAGCTTGGCATCGATAGGTATTATTTCGACATGGCTATAGACACCAGGGACCCTGGTGACCTATGGGATCTAATTGACATGAACCTCCATATCAGGACCTCGTCCGGCAGTCAATACTCTGGCCTTTGGTTCTATAGGATCAAGGTTGCTCATTTTGATGCCATGACGGTCAGGATCAGTGAAAGGACTTGGTACCGGGACAGGTTGATGGTGGAGATTGAAGTGGTCAATACCGGTACGGCGATCGATAGGTTCATCGCGAAGGTCGATCCGAACGCAAGAGAGAGTGGTGGTCTCTATAATACCACCGAGAACGGATGGAGATATTTCAACGATAATATTGCACTTGATCCCCTTAGTTCAGGGAAGGTCTACCTAAACATCACGCCAAAGGGACATGGTGTGTTCCGTCTAAAGGTAATAATCCGTTCACATAATTCGTGGCGAGAGTACGATCCTTCGGATCCCTGGGATATTTTTCCCAACAATCATTACATCACTGAGGAGGTTGTGGTCGTGATCGACATGGAGAAGCGACCAGACCTTGTTCGCATTGCGACCTGTATTGGGGGGTCAATTATCGTTGCGGCTTTATTACTCACTGGATACAAGAAGAGACGGACCGGGAATGGCGCTGAGATATTGAAGGAGTAGGACGACCATCAGATCTCGAACTCCTCTCCCATCACGGGCATCAAGAGTTCGAACTCGGACAGGTCCTCTGCCAGCGCTTCCCTGTTGTCCCCGTGCATGAGCACGATCGTCTCCGGGCTGCAGCCCTTTGCGAAATCGACCAGCTCGGTATGGCCTGCATGGGCGGAGAAGTCGAACTGTTCCACCTGCATCTCCATCTTCACATCTTTGCCCTGTACCTCGACGTGGCCGGTATCGAGGAGCTTCCGACCGTTGGTGTTCTCGACCTGGTAGCCGGTGAGAAAGAGGCCGTTCGCAGGGTTATTGAGCCTCTGCATGTACTCCTGGACAGGCCCTCCATCAAGCATTCCGCTGGTGGTGACTATGACATCGGCCTTCAGCACCTTCTTCCTGTCCATCGACCGCCTGACGATCTTCGCGTCCTTGAACCCCTCGTCGAGGTTACGGATGTCCCGCACGAACTGCGGCAGATCGATGTATCTCCTGGTGATCTCCCGGCCCATGCCGTCGACCCAGACATCGTATCCTTGGTTCCTCAGGACCATCAACAGCTCCTGGGTCCTTCCCACGGCGAAGGCTGGGACGATGACCTGGCCTCCGCTTGCGATGATGTCCTCGACCCTGTCCAGGAACTCGAAGGTCAGTTCACGCCGGTCGGGATGCTCCCTGCCGGCGTAGGTCGATTCCATCACGAGGATGTCAGTGCCTACCGGGTCGGCGCCCTTGATAAGCTTAGTGTCCTGTGTGTTGATATCGCCGGTGAACAGGATGTCGGTCATCTGCCCCTTGACCTGGAACATCGTGGACCCGGGTATGTGGCCCGCATCATGTGGTATGATCACGATATCGTCAAGGTCGATGTTCTGGCCGAATATTATATCCTCATACAATCTCTCCGTAGAACGGATGTCATACTTGCTGTAGGGTTCCGGATAGCCCTCATATTGCGCGATCTTCAGGCTGTCGTTGAGAAGGATCGTGGAAACGACCGAGGTCGCCTCAGTAGCGTACACAGGAGTGCTGAAACGTGAGACCACCCAGGGAATCATTCCTGAATGGTCCAGATGCGCATGGGTCAGTAGAAGCAGGTCGACCTCTGGAGAATGATCGGGGTACTGGGGAGGCTTCTTCGGGCTGAGGCCATATTCGAACAGAAGCTTCGTCCCGCCTGTATCAAGATACATGCCAAGACGGCCTACCTCACCCGCACCCCCTAGGAAACGTCCCTTCATCAGGGGCATTGGCTCAATCCATGTACTTTCCCAGAGCGGTCTCAAGGGACGCCTTGGGCATGGCTCCGACAAGTTGGTCCACGAGGTTGCCGTCCTTGAACACCAGAAGGGTAGGTATGCTCATTATCCCGAACTTCATCGCCGTCTGCTGGTTCGCATCGGTGTTCAGCTTGCCGAAGACGACCTTCCCCTTCATCTCCCTTGCAAGATCATGGATCGTCGGGGCCAGCATCTTGCATGGGCCACACCAGGGTGCCCAGCAGTCGACGACCACGACGTTGAAACGCTTGAGGGCGTCATCGAGATTACCATCTGTTATCTTGATCGGGTCGCCCGGCATCTCTCCTGCCGGAACGTCCGCAAGTTCCAATCCTTCGTCCTGTTTATCGCCACCGAACAATCCCATTCGATCACCTTGGGTCAACCAATATCCGCGGATATTTATAATTGTTCCCATAGGTCGGGTCAAGTTCCCAATGAGGGGGAATGCCAGATCGATAGAAAATGAACGAAAACGTTATAACCGTCTCCCTGGTTGTAACCGGTCATGCCCGATGTGGCGATCCGACAGGCCGTGGACGAAGATGCCGAGAGGATCGTCGAGATATGGATAGGATTGATGGACTATCATCGTGATCTCGACGACCACTTCAACCGGAGGTCTGACGGTCATGTCCAGTTCGACGATTTCCTCAGAACGAACATATCATCTGAGTCGAGCATCGTGTTGGTGGCCACTGTTGACGGTTCGATCGTCGGCTACACGATGGCCCAGGACATGGAGTATCCACCTGTGTTCGAGGTAAAGCGATACTGTTTCATCACCGACATCATGATCGTTGACGGGCACCGGGGGTCCGGGATCGGCTCGAACCTCGTATCTGCGGTCAGGGATTGGGCGAGTGAACGTGGTTTGACCAGGGCTGAGGTCAACGTTCACGCGTTCAACGAGATGGGGCTATCGTTCTGGAGATCCATGGGCTTTTTCCAGCATACTGCCCGTATGCGCTCCGAGATAGATCCCGGGCGATGACCGATCCACGACCTCATCGATAGATGTAGGATGCGGCTACTATCATGATTATGAAGATTAACAGGCCGATCAATAGAAGTAACCAGAAAGGAGGTCGTTCGGTCCCCCAAACGATGGGTATTGGCCCGATGAAGACCACCCCCGAGGTGCGCGAGGTCCTGTGGTCATTGCCAACTGAGCGGTCGTCTCGCGTTCGATGCCCTCTTTTCGTTCGGTGTGGATATCTCCTTTCACGGCCGAACCAGAGGAACATGCAGATGAACCCAGCCATGATAAGTAGTCCTCCGATCATCGACCTTGGCCCTTCCCCCTGGAAGACGGGAAAGATCACGATCACGGAGGCGTCCCAGTTCCCGATCATGGAGCCTGTGATGAAGCAGATGAACCCAAATATCAGGAATTTATGTTCGAGCATCGACCGCATTCCGATACCGTCATCTCCATCCAGGATATTAGACCTTTTTCCGGACGGCATAATCGCTCAATTTATATAGCAGTCAGGAAATTTCAGGGGCGTGCGGCTGTAGTCTAGTCTGGTAGGACCGGGGCTTCCCAAGCCTCTAGCTCGGGTTCAAATCCCGGCAGCCGCACCATTTCGCTTTCGACGTTAGTAAACGTTATGCGAAATGATGCTACAGTTTTCCGGGATACGGTATGTTATTCGATAGCGGTTGTTGTAATCCGAACACATCTGGACCGAGACGGCTCGTAGGTCGTTAATGAGAAGCGCCGCCACGGTGCCGTCAGCCACGAGGAGCCGGCCATATAAGCAAGCGACCTCTGGACTTCGTGACTTTTAAATATGCCTACTGTATTTCGTTGCTTGAGGGTATTTAAATGGCCATTACCGTAAGCGGACTCAAGGTACTAGTCTTTGCAACCTCGGTTCTCATAGCATCATTGCTGTGCAACTGGTTGGTCTTTGAAACCCTGATCATATTACCCTTTGCGGCAGTAATATTCCTGATCGGCTATCTCATGATCGTGTCCGCCGCATCCGAGGGCGGAGAGAGCCATTCCAACATGGTGAGGTATTCGGCCATATTCTTCTTCATTGCCATGTTACTGATCGTGGGCGGTCTCGTCGTTCTCATCTACAATTACCTTGACGCAGTGGAGCAGATCGACGATTCGATCCTCAAGCGAGAGGAGGCCAAGGATGTATTCCAGGTCCTGATGCTCTCCCTGATGGCGATCGGAGTGGGTTTCATCTTCTGGATCATCTCCCAGGGTCTTGCCCTCTGGAAATTGGGCAACATCCCTGGTAAAGGAATGTTGATCGCAGCTGTCGTTATCATGGGCGTTATCGCCGGACTATGTCTTCTCACCCTATGGGGTGCGTACGAGAAGTACGAGGTCCGGATGATCAATGCAGAACGGGGCGATGATATAGAGGATATCCATAGCGACCTGATCAACGAGGTCCGCGAGTACCGATATTTCACCCTTGCAGGGGAGATCGTCCTCGCGATCGCCTATTCGATACCGATCTATCTGTTCAATCGGGATAAATTGAGTTTCCGGGTAAAGAAACAGGCCTTCGATCCTGTTACTCGTCGTAGATATGAATACTACGCTGAAGAATAGGATGCCAGATATCGCTGCATGAAATTGGTCAAGTTCTGTGTGCGCTAGACTACGTGCTGGGGCACTTGATCAAAAAGGGGTCCGGTGACCGACGCTTCATTTTCTCAGCCGATTGAGCGCCTCGTTCGGTGAAAGTCCGTCCAGATATTCCTTTGGCGAGTTGGCCCATTTCTCCTCGAACTCCACTGCCCTCAGTGCGAACTCCTCATCATCGTGGAACTCCTTTCCGTGTGCAGTGAAGAACTCGTTCTCGAAGGAGGTGACCAGATCCACCCCGTATTTGCCATTGATCTCGACGACGTCGAGGTGATGCTCGAGATTGTTGGAGATGATCATGGCCTCCTCCGGCGGGATGATGTCGAAGATCGTCTCCAACACCTCCTTGACCGCCTTGTGAAATACCCGCTCATAGCCGGAGCGATCCAGGCCCAGGTCCTCGTGTTCCATGGACCCTAACGAACGCATAGCGTTCATCGTGAGAATATCCGCCATACGTTCCGTCCGGTTGAACAATCCCCTGTACTCATCCAAGAAATCCTGGCCGTCCTGGCCTAACAGCTTCATCTGCAACTCCAGAAGTTGGTCTGCACGTTTGGTCATCGGCCCACCTCCTTTGGACACTTCAAAGTAACCGTGATTGACGCCATCCCCTAAGCAGTCCGAGTCCACCCTTGGCCAGCAGCTCCTCGAAGATCGGGTCCTGAACGAGGACCTTCTGAACGAGGTTCGGGTGGACGGCGAGCTCGATCTCCTTGGTCCTGCCGTACCTTCCCTTGGAGATGACCTTGGCCATGCAGATCCCGAGCATGTCCAGCTCGGAGATCATCCCGGATATACTTCGGGGGGTGAGAACGTTCATGTTGAGCTTCCTGGCGATGATATTGTAGGTCTCGTAGACCTCGCCGGTGATCAGCTTCTCCCTCCCGGCGACCTGCTCCATGGTGATAGCAAGGAGAACTATCTTCTGCTGGGTCGGAAGGTCTCCGATGACCTGCGAGATTACGTCCTTCTCGATCTGGACCTGCGCTTCCCTGACGTGTTCCTCGACAAGCGTTGTTGCACCGGCACGCTCGGCAAGCTCCGAGGATATCCTCAGAAGGTCCAGTGCCTTTCTTGCGTCTCCGTTCTCCTCTGCGGCAAGGGCGGCGCACAGCTGGATCACGCCCTCGTCCCATGCATCGCCGACCAGGGCCAGCTTGGCCCTCTGCCTTAGGATGTCGGCGAGCTGGTTCGCCTTGTAGGGGGCGAATGTGATGCGTTCCTCGCCGAGACGGCTCTTGACCTTCGGATCGAGGAACTCGTTGAACCTGAGGTCGTTGGATATGCCGATTATCGAGACCTTGTCGTCCTTCAGGGTCGTGCTCATACCGGTCAGGAAGTACAGCGCATCGTCCCCGCTGTTGTAGCAGAGCTGATCGATCTCGTCCAGGAAGATGAGGATGATCCCGTCCTGCTCGTCGATCTTCTCCTTTATGGAGGAGTAGACCTTCTCCGTTGGCCATCCAGTGAACGGAATGACGTCCTCGGACCAGTCCTTGATGAACCGGTTCCCGATGTTGGCCAAGACCCCGTAGGTAGTGTTCACTATCTTGCAGTTGATGTAGACGTAGCTGACGGGATTCCCCTGGAACGCCTTTGTGACCGGGTCCTTTGAACCCTTGGCGCTCTTAGCGGCGGCCCGTCTGTTCATCTTGTCGATCTCCTTCCCGATGAACTTGCAGACGGCGGTCTTGCCGGTACCGGTCTGACCGTAGATAAGAACGTTCGAGGGTGATTCTCCCCGGATGGCGGTGGACAGGACGGCAGCGAGCTGATTGGTCTCCTTGGACCGATGGAGCAACCTGTCAGGTGTGTAAGATGATCTGAGAACTCCGCGGTTCTCGATTATCGCCCCTGATGTCAGGTATCTATCGAAGACGGTCTCCATCCGTATGTCACCTCATCGGTGAGGCCCCGCACGGCCTCGCTAACGCTATCAATCGACGTATATTTGCCCCTGTCGAGAAGCTATCCCTCGAGTAACATCTGTAATGGAGATGTCGTTATTAAAGGGTTTCTATATACCTATCGTCGAACCCCTGTCCTCCACCGGAAATCGAGGAAAATCGTCTCCTCTTCTACTCCACTGGGGGTCGAAGCAGAGATAGTATATTCTATCCTTTTGATATTCTTTTCTACCTGCTGCTTAGCTAGGTTAGGAGCCCGAGGGGGGCTGCGAACGTGTCACATTCTCCACACGAAATCAGGGGGTTCTTTATATTGAAGAAATGTGAATCCCCAAAGAACCGATATTGAAGAATTCTGCCTTGCGTAGTGAGCGATCGTCGTATACATATTTTTCCCTGTTTCTATATGCATGAGAACCGTTCACACAGCTGTTCATACCGAACGATTCCTCGAATCGAACCGACCCAAATATTATGTCTAAGCACACATCCTTGATCTGGATTCCGTGGTTCCGGACTCCATATATAAGAATTAAATACTAGAGCAAATATCACACGGTAGCAGATACGCAACATCCTCAATATGGGCCGGTAGATCAGGCCGCAATGCGTCGCTTCGCTCCGCATTGCTTACAACGGGGACTTCGTTTCCGTCCGTGGAAGGTCGCCGGTATCAGCTTTACATTCGCAACGCCCTCAATATGGGCCGGTAGATCAGTTGGAAGATCGCCACCTTGGCATGGTGGAGGCCTCGGGTTCAAATCCCGACCGGTCCACTCTCATTATTCTTCGTCAATGGAATCTTTCCTCATAGGTCGGGGTTTGATAGGATGTCTATATGAGTCAATAGATAGATGAGGACCTCCGTATCAAATCCCGACCGGTCCGCGCATTTCCCATTGGCGGTGCTTTCGAGGCTATTGACGTCCGAATATAACCTCCGTATGAAATCCCGGCCGGCCCACGTCTAACGGAAGGTTTTTAAACGGTCAGGGCGGATTGCGGGGGGAATGGACTACCCATTGATGCTTGCCAGCCTTTTCGGCATCGTTCCCGCCATCCTGGGGATGTACCTCTTCCTGAATCGGTACGAGAGGGAGCTGGACATCAAGATGCTGTACAAGGTCCTAGGCGTCGGCATGATGCTTGGTCTGTATGGCGGTCTGTTCCATCTCTTCTTCGACAGGCAGATAATTGAATGGGATATCCTCTTCTTCATCGGATACCCGATCATGGAGACCCTCTTCCTCTATGTTGTGCTCTATTCGAAGTGGTTCCGGGGAAAATGGAGCACGACATACTACGGGGTGGCCCTCGGTCTCGGCTACGCTGCGCTGGTCACCATGAGCTGGGTATATTTCACCTTCATCAACCTTGGTACGAGCAGGGAGATCGTCGTATCACTCGCCCTTCAGGGATTCCTCTATGCCGCGCTGTTCGGCTCCCTGGGCGGATATATCGGACTCAATTCATTCAGGAAGCGGAAGAAGCGGGTCCTGCTCAAGAGCGCCTTCTATCTCATGCCTTTCTATTTCTTCATGTACTATTACTACTGGACCACACATCCAGGCTTCCTCATCGCCATCATCATCTATGTTGCATATGTCACCGATTACACCATGAAGGAGATCCTCCCTCAGGGCTACCGTCCGCCCAAGAAGAAGCGTGGCCGGAAGAGATATCGCAAGCCGGTCAAGAAGGAGGTCCCCACGCCATCCGGTACGTCGAGAAAGAGAAAGAAGAGAAAGCGGCGCCGCTGAGACAGTATATTTTCACAAGGTCCGATAACGAGATCCGACATCCGTTCGGGACCATACCGAAGAACTCAACCCTTGTACTCTTCAAGGAACTTGCCGGTCTCGAGCAGGATCCCCTCTGTGATCGGGAACGGTATGAAACCGTAGATGTAGATCACCATCCCGTTGCCGAATAGGTCCTTGTACGGCTTGAACTGCTTCTCCATCTGTCTTGAGAGCTCGAACTGGTCGCCGAAGGAGGCCTTCGATTCGATCCAGATGATGTCGGTACCCCTGACGGTCATCGGATCGTCCAGAAGGAAGTCAGGCGTCTTTGGGAACTCCTGTCTGAGATCTTCCTCCGTACGGTATGTGATCCCCTGATCATCGAGCCACTGACCGATCCTGCGCTCACCCATCTGTCCGCGCTTCCTCTGGATATCGTACCCTTTGGGTGAGTAGATGTAGTCCTTATCGGCGATCTCGATCAGCTCGTTCTTGAGGCGGTCGGTGTGGGCGAGATCCGGATTGTTAATGTAGCTTCGGAAACGCTTCTTTGACATGCCGCTCTCCCGCATGATGATCATGGCGGTAAGCACTGGAGGGTAGTGTATCGAACGTGATATGTGATGGAAGCTCTCGCCGTTGCGCCATCGTCTGAGAAGCTTTCGGCTCTTGTGCTTGATCTTGTAGAAGTTCCTGGTGGCCTCCCTCACGGTCCTCTGGGTGTATATCACGAAAAGGAAGTCCTTGGGGTACTTATCGCTGAGACGCTTGACGTCGGACAGGGAGTTGAGTTGGTCATAGATGCGTTGATATTCAGCCGGTGTGAGGATCACGATTTCACCGTATCGGTCGTATTATCCCAGGCGTTGTCGTTCCAGAAGTATAAACAGGATGGCCCATTTAAACCTTTTCGGCATCTGGAAACAGGGCAGCAGTACCTCAATCACAATGAGGGTGCATCGGTAGCTCTTCTCTCCCAAAAGGCTTATAGAAGGCAACGTTCTACATCTGCGCGATGACCATCCGGGTCGCTGTACTGCTCGACGACAGATGCCAGCCCAAGAGATGCAACAAGGAGTGCATCTCATACTGTCCCAGGGTTAGGGCAGGTGTGGTCGAGACGATCCTGCTCGGCGGTCGTGGAAAACCCGTGATCTCCGAGGAACTCTGTATCGGTTGCGGCATCTGCGTCCACAAATGCCCGTTCCACGCCATCAAGATCCTGGGGTTGGCGGACGAGCTCGAGTCCGACCTCATACACCAGTTCGAGGAGAACGGCTTCCGCCTGTTCAGGCTGCCGACCCCTATCAAGGGCAAGGTGGTCGGTCTCCTGGGATCGAACGGGATAGGGAAGACCACTATCTTGAACATCCTTTCTGGTCAGATCGTTCCGAACCTTGGAGACTATGACGGCAAGAGCAGCTGGGACAAGGTCCTGGAGTACACGGCTGGAACTGAACTGAACAATCATTTCACCGATGTAGAATCAGGGGAGATGAGGGTTGCCTACAAACCGCAATACGTCGACCGGCTACCTGCCCATCACAAGGGGCCGGTCATGGACCTTCTAACCAAGGTCGACGACAACGATCAAATCGATGAGATGATCGAGATGTTCATGCTCGAGAAGGTCATCGACAGGGACATAAGGAAGCTTTCAGGAGGCGAGCTTCAGCGCACAGCGATCGCCGCGACCATGCTCAAGGATGCCGACTTCTACTTCTTCGATGAACCCTCGTCCTACCTCGATATCTTCCAGAGGATGAGCGTTTCGAGATCGATCCAGACCCTTGCCGAGGAACGCACGGTCATGGTTGTCGAACATGACCTCGCCATCCTCGACTTCATATCCGATATCGTCTACATCCTCTATGGAGAAGCTGCCGCCTACGGCGTGGTCGGACATCCCAGGGCGGTAAGATCCGCGATCAACACCTATCTCGAAGGGTATCTCAGGGAGGAGAACATACGCTTCAGGGACCGGGCGATCAAGTTCGAGGTACACCCTCCGCGTGTCGAGTGGGAGACCATGCCCCTCATCAGTTTCGAACACCTTTCAAAGATACTTGGAGAATTCTCACTGGAGACGGGTAAGGGAGATGTACACGAGGGCGAGGTGGTGGGTGTGCTTGGACCGAACGCGACAGGAAAGACAACGTTCGTCAAGATGCTCGCAGGTGAGCTGGCTCCGGACGAGGGCGAGATCGCCTCATCCATCTCAGTTAGCTACAAGCCGCAGTACATCGACAACGAATCCCAGCAGACCGTGCTCGAATGGGGCTTCTCGGCCCTGGGGGACCGGATAAAGGACCCGTTCTACAGGAACGAAATAGAGAAGGACCTCCAGGTGACCCAGCTCTACGACAGGATGGTAACCACGCTCTCCGGCGGCGAGCTGCAGAGGGTCGCTCTAGCCTACTGTCTGGGTGTAAAGGCGGATCTTTACCTGCTAGATGAGCCCTCTGCCTACCTTGATTCCAATCAGAGGATGATCGCCGCCAAAACGATCAGGAAGGTCATGGAGAAGACCGGGAAGAGCGCTATGGTGGTCGATCATGACGTATACTTCATAGACCTGATAGCCGATTCGATAATGGTGTTCTCCGGTATACCGGCGAGAAAGGGCAGGGGCGACGGCCCCTATCCGCTCAGACTCGGGATGAACATGTTCCTCAAACAGCTCGATATCACCTTCAGAAGGGACCACGAGACCAAGAGGCCCCGTATCAACAAGCCGGAATCAAGGCTCGACCGGGAGCAGAAGGGGAAGGGCGAGTTCTACTACGGCGACCTCTAGTATCGGTGTGGAAACAAGTTATTTATACCGGGTTGCCATTGTTGACAACCGAGTATATGGAACCACCCTGCTACCTCATGGTGAAACGATTCTATCCCGAGGCAAGGTCATATGCGGTGAACCGGCTCGCTTCCGAGGGAATGTCACAACGCGATATCGCCGATGGGCTCGGCATCACACCTGCAATGGTCCAGAAGTACCTGGGACGCGTCCCCGGCGAACAGCCTGGTTGGATCGTGGACCTTGGCAATGCCATGGCCGGTGCCGTGTTATCGGTCACAGACCCATCGGACCGGATATCGATGATCTGTTCATCGTGTAAAAGGGTGCGGTCGGATGGAGGATTCTGTGATTCCCACGATATCGACGGATGCGATCTTTGCACCGATGGTGGTGAGATCTCGAACGGGGCCGAGCGGAGGCTAGTCCTTGAGAACCTTAAAGCGGCCTACAGATCGATATCCAATACCGATCTTTCTGCCCTGGTCCCCCAGGTGCGGATCAACATCGCATACGGGATCCACGATCCGGAAGCCATAACGGATATCGCCGCATTTCCCGGCCGTCTTTCCTCTCCACACGGCCCACTGGTGGCACTGGCCGAACCTGAGTTCGGTGCAAGCCATCATCTGTCCGTGCTCCTTCTCGATATCATGTCAGGTCCGGGCGGAGCACGTGCCATTGCAAATATCGCATTCACCGATACGACGCTCGAGGCAGCGCGATCGTTCGATTGGACGGTAGCGAAGCTCGAGGAAGGAAAGGGCACCAGCGAGCATTCCATCTCCGAAGATGATCCTGATATACTCCTCGCAGAGGGTGGTTTCGGTATCGAACCCGCTCTCTACGTGTTGGGATGCGATGCCATCGATGTCGTCAGCAGGCTGCTGATGATCAATGAAAGAACGATCGAAATGTTGGAGGCGTAGTTCAATGATTGATGATATAATCGTTTCAAAGGCGATACTCGAGCGATATCACGAACGATTGATGAACGGATTAGAGGTGGACGTTGCCATAGCAGGCGCAGGCCCGGCTGGACTAACAGCCGCATACTATCTCGCGAAGGAGGGTGTGAGGACCGCGGTCTTCGAGAGAAAGCTGTCGGTAGGCGGCGGAATGTGGGGCGGAGGGATAATGTTCAACGAGATCGTGGTACAGGACAGGGGAATGGAGATCCTCGATGAGATCGGTGTCAGGACCAGACCTTACGACGATGGCTACCACACCGCTGACTCGGTGGAATCGGTCACCGGGCTCTGTTATAAGGCTATACAGGCGGGAGCAACGGTCTTCAATCTGATATCGGCCGAAGACGTTCTCATCGATGGACCTCGCGTAACTGGACTTGTCATCAACTGGACCTCGGTGGAGATGGCCAATCTGCACGTGGATCCGATCACCATGAGGTCAAAGTATGTCATCGATGCCACCGGACACGCGTCCGAGGTCATCACACTGATGGTCAAGAAGGACCTTAAGCTCAACACCCCATCGGGCGGCCTCGAAGGCGAGAAATCCATGAACGCCGAGATCGGCGAAGCCATGGTCGTTGCGAACACCAAGGAGGTCTATCCCGGTGTCTACGTCTCGGGCATGGCAGCGAACGCGGTATATGGCTCTCCGAGAATGGGACCGATCTTCGGCGGAATGCTTCTTTCGGGCAAGTACGCTGCAGAACAGATATTGGAGAAGCTCTGAAGGGTCGTAGGGAACTAACATAAGTAGGATCGATAACGATGTTGATCCGAACATCGTGACAACCAACAAGGAAGTATGGACATGAACAGATATGTAGGGATGCTCGACATGGTGCGGACAAATCAGCCGCTCGTGCACCAGATCACCAACTGGGTGACCACTTACGAATGTGCGGCGATCACGCGCAGTACCGGCGCGCTGCCGGTGATGGCACATGCGATCGATGAGGTCCATGAGATGGTCGGCATCGCCGGGTCATTGGTGCTGAACATCGGAACGCTCACCCCTCCCCTCATCGATTCGATGATAAGGGCCGGCAAAAACGCTAACGAGAACGATATCCCTGTTGTTCTCGATGTCGTCGGTGCTGGAGCGACAGCGCTCAGGACAGAGAGCGCCATGCGGATCATGGATGAAGTGAAGGTAACCGTGCTGAAAGGCAATGCCGGAGAGATCGCCACCATGTACGGAGCAGCGGCAGAGGTCAAGGGTGTCGAATCGATCTCGTTCGAGGGCGATATCGAACAGATATCCCGTGCCCTGGCCAAGGAACATGATTGTATTATCGCTGTAACGGCAAAGACGGATATCGTCACCGATGGCGACAGGCTGTTCAGGGTGAACAACGGCGCCTTCATGATGGGGAACGTTGTAGGAACCGGATGTATGTCATCTGCTGTTATTGGCTCGTTCCTGGCTGCCACGCGCGGATCGGATTTCGTACCCATAGAGGCCACCGCAGCCGCTCTCTCCGCCTTCGGTATAGCCGGCGAGAACGCCAGTCTGACCTCCTCGGGTCCAGGCAGTATGAAGCTCAATCTCCTCGACAGCCTCTACAACCTCGATGCCGAGATCTTCGATAAGAGATGGAACGTCGAGGAGCTCGACAGCTGAATCCGGCCCGGTTCGAGGTGGATAATGTGAACCGGGACGACGTGCGCTGGGACTTCTACTTCATAACAGATTCCGACCTGACAGCTCAGACAGTAGTCGAGGATGTCGAGGAAGCTCTGGAGGCCGGTTGCGGCGTGGTACAGTACCGAGAGAAAGAGAGATCCTTCGAAGAAATGGTCGAGGAGGCGCGCGCCCTCAGGTCCTTATGCTTGGACCATGGAGCCTGCCTGATAATCAACGATGATCTTGACGTAGCGATCGCGGTGGACGCGGACGGCGTACATATGGGCCAAGGCGACGTTCCTCTCAAGGAAGCCAGGATGAGAATGCCCGACGGGATCATTGGGATAACCTGCCACACCCCCGAAGAGGCACTATCGGCCGAGGATCAAGGTGCTGACTACATCGGAGCGAGCGCGATATTCGCCACTACGACCAAAGCTGATGCAGGAGATGCCATCGGATTGCATGGTCTCGAGGAGATATCGACCGCTGTCGCTCTCCCGATCGTGGCCATCGGAGGCATCAAGATCGAACATGTACCGGACCTTGTCAGATCGGGGACCGATGGAGTCTGCGCCATTTCAGCTACGGTGGGTCGACCTTCCGTCCGGAAAGCGGTCAAGAGGTTCCTCGATCTCGTGGCGTCCTCGAAGGTTTCAAGTACCCAGAGGGATACTGGGGGATGATACGATGACCCAGCTCGAGAGGGCGAGAAACAACGAGATCACATTGGAGATGGAAAAGGCGGCCTCCAAGGACGGGATAGATCCCGAGGACCTAAGGCGCTCCATCGCCAACGGTAACACCGTCATCCCAGCCAACAAGCTGCACAGGCATCTTGAGCCGATCGCGATCGGCAAGGTAGCAAGCACGAAGATAAATGCCAACTTCGGCACCTCCCCTTACGACGCCGACGTCGAGAAGGAACTTCGAAAGCAGGAGGCCTCTATCAGACACGGGGCGGATACCGTTATGGACCTCAGCACTGGGGGAGACCTCGATTCGATAAGGTCCACACTGATCGCCGCATGCACGGTCCCCTTCGGCACCGTACCGATCTACCAGGCCATGGCGGATGCCGAGAGCATCGACGACGTGGACGGTGATGCTATGATCCAGGCTGTTAGACGGCATGCCGAACAGGGGGTCGATTTCGTCACAGTTCATGCAGGTGTCACGCAGGACGTGATCCCTCTCCTTAAAGGGCGATTGGGCGGCGTCGTGTCAAGAGGCGGTTCGTTCCTCGTATCATGGATGATGAAGAACGAAGCCAATAATCCGCTGTACGAGAGGTTCGACGAGGTGATCGATATCGCTTATGAGTACGATGTCACCCTCAGCCTCGGAGACGGTCTACGACCCGGGTGCCTTTCGGATGCATCGGACAAGGCCCAGTATCACGAGCTCAAGGTCCTGGGAGATCTTACGAAGAAGGCCTGGGCTCGCGACGTGCAGGTCATGATAGAGGGCCCCGGGCACGTTCCTCTCCATCTGATAAAGGAGAACATCGAGATGCAGAAGGAGCACTGCCACGGCGCTCCGTTCTACGTGCTTGGGCCGCTGGTCACCGACATAGGCGCAGGCTACGATCACATCACATCGGCGATCGGCGGAGCACTGGCGGCCTCCTATGGCGCTGATTTCCTCTGCTACGTGACGCCGTCGGAACATCTCAAGCTTCCAAACATCGAGGAGGTCATCGACGGGGTCATCGCTTCCAAGATCGCCGCACACGCGGCAGATATCGCTAAGGGGTTCCCTGGGGCCATGGAATGGGACGACCGCATCTCCCGGGCCAGAAGGAACCTGGACTGGGACGAACAGATAAGATTGACCGTGAACCCGAACCGGGCCAAGATGCTAAGAGAGCAGAGCGAGATTGATACCGACGAGTGCACCATGTGCGGCCAGTACTGCGCCCTTAAGGCGTTCACGGAAGATTGAGGAAAAAAGCCCCTGCCTGTCCGCCTGGGGGCAGAATTGGGGATGAAGGTTATAATCATGAAGATCAGCGATCTGGGAGGGGAGTTCTCCCTTATCGACCGTCTGGTAAAGAAGGTGGAAAGCGACCTGCTTATCGAGGGCATTGGAGACGATGCAGCTGTCATACGATGGACCGATGACCAACACCTTCTCGTAACTACGGATATGCTTCTAGACGGCGACCATTTCAACACCGAGTGGTACACCCCGTACCAGATCGGCTGGAAATCCATGGTTGCCAACCTCTCCGACATTGCCGCAATGGGCGGGGAGCCGATGTTCTCGTTCGTATCCATAGCCATCCCCGATGATATGGAGGTCGAGTTCCTGGACGGTCTGTACGAAGGGATGCAGGCAGCGACAGATCGATACGGAGGTGCGATAGTTGGCGGGGATACGACCCACGGAAAGGTCCTTTCGATCAACATCGCCGTTCTGGGAATCGTTGCCCCTGAACACCTATGCAGAAGGGGAGATGCCGAGGTCGGTGATCTGATCTGCGTTACGGGACCCCTCGGAGGCTCATGGGGCGGTCTCGAGCTCCTGTTCAAGGATATCCGGGAGGGAACAACTAAGCATCTCGAGCCGGACTGCAGGCTCGATATCTCGTCCAAGCTCGCACCGCATGTGAACGCTATGATAGACGTATCCGACGGTCTCGCATCGGAGGTCCGTCATATCTGCCATATGAGCGGAACAGGTGCTGTAGTACATCATGAGAAGGTACCTCTTCATCCCGATGCGATCTCCGCGGGAAAGCGACTGAACAAGGATCCTTACCGATGGGCACTAGGTGGTGGAGAGGACTTTGAGCTGGTTTTCACGATACCGCCTGGCTTGCTCTCCAAGGTCGAAGGATTCGGCGTCATTGTTATTGGTGAGATTCTGCCCAAGAACGAAGGGATCCAATTGATGAAGGATGGAGAAAGCACGGTCCTGTCCGGCGGGTACGATCATTTCTCAGAATGAGACCAGAAAGAACTTGAAATGAGAACTTCTCGTTCAATCATTCGAAGGGTTCAATTAAAAGAAAAAGGTCGAAGGGGCGCTCGACGCCCCTCCGTATATCGGTTCTATATCTATACAATATCCTGTGCTCAAGGATCTACTAGCACCGTTAGGGATGTCGAGCATCCGTCGTCGTCGGTCACAGTAACCGTCATGTAGTAGTTGTAGGGCTGGCCGCAGTAGGTCTGACTGTACGTGTGGTATACCACGTCCTCCACATAGAACGGGAAGGTCCCGCCGGGGCTGAAGACCGGATCCGGTGAGACGCCGTTGTTGTAGTGTGTGTTGATCACGTCGCTCGAACCGTCTCCGAACTCCCACTCGAAGGTGAGATCATCGCTACCGGGGTCTGTCGATTCTGCCCTGAACTGGATCTGTTTGTCGTGGATGTATATCACCGGACGAATATCGAAGTTGTATTCCTGATGCCAGCTGTATGAATAGGAGTTCACGGTGAAGCAGGTGATGTAGCGCTCCACGCCGTGGGCAGAGAGCCACACGTAGTTGTACCCCACGTTATGGCAGGGGGAGTCGAACACCAACTTCGCGTACGGGAAGTATTCCATGTCTATATCGACCTGGATAGTGCCCGAGTTGGAACTGGACATGGAGAGGTTGAGAGAGGCCGTTATCGCACCGTTCTGGATGATCTGTAGTTCGACAGTTCCGCCGACAACACCTGAGACCCTCATTGTGATCGTCTGCCTGTTATAGATCTTCAGGTCTGGACACTTGTTCATCACGTGGACGATAACAACATCTGTATCGCAGCTGCCGTCCTCGTCGGTCACGGTGAGCTGAACGGTGTACATTCCGTTGTCACCGTAGGTGTGGGTCGGGTCGAGGTCTCCGGTCGCGGTGTTACCGTCACCGAAGTCCCATACGATGGATACGATGTCATCGGGCCACGATTCGACGGAACCGTGGAACTCGACCTCATCCCCCTCGTAGATGACGCAGGGCCTGATGGTCACTCCAGGCGTGCTGAAGTAGAACACCATTCCGCTCTGAACGACGTGGCGCTCAGCGAAGAAGATCTCAAGGCAGTTCGCGCCCTGGTTCAGGTATACCGACTCTGTGGTGGTGGTAAGGGCGTGTATTCCGCCCATGTCTGCCTCCATCACGCCGTTCACATATACCCAAGAGTCGTCATCCGAGGAGAGGACGAAGTTATAGTAACCCGCGGTCTGGACCACTGCTACTGCAGACCAGTGGACGGCGAAGTAGTACGGATCGCCGGCCATTCCCTCGTTGACCGGATACCATGAAGAGGGGTTGTTGATGGACTGGTCCACCCTGGTGAAGCTCAGGTAATCGTCGTCGAACCAGTCGTGATTATAGGGGTTGTCGCCTGTCACGACACCTGTGATAGCGGTCTCCACGTCTGGATGGTTCGACGGCAGGTTGTAGTAGCGGCCGAAGAAACCGGTGCTGGTAGATATGTCGCACTCGTAGGTGATGGTCGCTGTCGGGCACCTGTCGAGTACGGTCACGAGAACTGTGTCGGTGGCGATGACCATTCCGCCCTTCTTCAGCTCGATCTCAACCTCGTATAGTCCGTCGTCCATGTAGATATGGCTGACGGATGCACCGGTCGCGGTGCTGCCATCGCCGAAGTCCCACTCGATGGTGTAAGGAAGGGTCGCATCTGTCGTGGCGTTGAACCAGATCGTGTCGCCCTCGTAGATCGTCCTGTCAGGCCCACCATCGATGATGGCCTGCTCCGTGGTCTGACAGATCCGACGTGTCAGTGATCTCTCTACTCCGTATATATCCCTGACCGTCAGGGTCACATTGAAGCAGGTGGGTGCGTCAGGCGGGATCTCCATGGCGAGTACCGGGCCGTAGAGCTCCATATCCAGGAGATTCCAGGTGTAGTTCACTATGCAGGAATCGAGATCGTACGAGCTGTATCCGTTCAGGACTATCCTGCCGGGTGCCGTTATTCTGAACCAGCCGGCATCGCCATGACAGTGCTCGAAATGTACGCTGCCGCTTCCAGTATATCCGGTGACATGTATGTCGTTGAGGCCGGCGTTGAAGTCGAAGGTCCCCGGTATCGTGAACTCGTACCATCCAGCTCCCCTGTCGGGGGTTGGCTCGTACCACGTGTGTGTTACTCCGTTGACGGTCACGACAACATCCTCTCTCGCCTGGCACGAGCTGAAGTGCCCATAGAAGGAAAGCTGGGCATCGTTCAGGGCGTATGGCAGATCGACCTCGAGGACGATGGGATGCTGTGTATTGTAGATGTATGCAGTACCTCCGGACTTGAGATGTCCCTGGGCGTCGAGCTCTCCGGTATCATAGAGACCTACCTGGATTGTGTCGGTCGGTATCTGTGAAGGAAGAAGGACCTTGAGGTCCTCGCACTGGGCGTTCGGAAGTGTGCTGGCAAGGGTCGGTACCCGGCCATAGCCGCATTCCCTCGTTGTACCGGTGAACTTGAACCAACCGGGTCCGCCAGCGCCGCTCACAGTGTGGTGCCAGACACTGTGACCTCCGGAGGGCCCAGTGAGGACCATGGTGTTGTCGCCGGCATAGAGGTCGAAGGTGC
>JANQNJ010000104.1 GCA_028279645.1 Thermoplasmatota archaeon | reverse complement strand
ATGAGCGATCCCGGGGTAGATGGGCCCGCAGCCGAGGAGGGTGGCGTTGACACCGTCCGCAAGGCCAGGACGTCCACCCCGGGTCCGAACGTGATCTATCGAAAGTATCCCATGACAGAGGGCATGATCTCGGTGGTGATCCCCGCCAAGGAGGAGGAGGGGAACATACCCGAACTTCATCGACGCCTCACCGAGGTCCTCACCAAGGAGGACGCCCCCTACGAGATAATCCTTATCGACGACGGGAGCGAGGACGATACGCTCAAGGTAATGATCTCCCTGCAGGAGAACGATCCCAACCTCCGCATCATCGAGTTCGACGGGAACTTCGGCCAGACCTCCGCCACGAAGGCCGGTTTCGACCACTCCAGGGGTTCGATCATGGTGACCATGGACAGCGACCTCGAACATGCTCCCGAGGATATCCCGAAGGCACTGCGGAAGATGGAGGAGGGCTTCGACGTCGTGAGCTCATGGAGGTATGACCGCAGGAAGGAGCGCGGCGCCAAGCGGATACCATCGAAGATATCGAACATGCTCGCGAGGGTGTCCACAGGCGTTCATGTCCATGACTACGGGTCCGGTTTCAAGGTCTACAGGAGGGAGACCCTCGATGGCCTGGAGCTCTACGGGAGCTTCCACCGCTATATCATGGCCCTGGTAGCATGGAAGGGGTACAAGATCGGCGAGATCCGGATCCTGCACCGGGTCAGACCCATGGGCAAGACGAAGTACGGCGCGAAGCGCCTTGTCAAGGGGTTCATCGACCTGACCTACATCAACATGTATCTAAGGCGGCGGTTCCCGCCTTTCGGCTGGGCGGTCAGGTGGATGAACAGTAACTACTATAACACCTCCGAGGCCACCTACCGCGTCAGGAAGGTCCACGAGGACCCCGGTATCGTCACATGTTCGACACAGGATTAATCTAGACCTTTCACCATCCATGGTCCTGATGAGCGGTGACAAGGGCCCAGAACGCTGGAACAGGCACGATACATGCCTGGTCGCGGTCTCTGCTGCCTCGTTTCTCATGCTGGCGTACACTGCCGCGGTAGCCTATGCCCTTGGCTTCTACATCCTCATGGTCCTGATGTT
>JANQNJ010000092.1 GCA_028279645.1 Thermoplasmatota archaeon | reverse complement strand
CCGCAGGTCGGGCAGACATGTTCGGCGGGGGGCGGAGGCGGCGGGGGTGGTGGCATCGGGGCGCCGCCGGGGGCGGGAACAGCCATGACTGCGGGAGCTGGTGGTGCGGGTGCTGTTGATACTACCTCGACCGGGGTCGCTACTACGACCTCGACGCTGTCGTCGAGGACCTCCGCTACTACGATCGGTTCCTCAACGGCGGTGATCGGTGTCGGAGGTGCTTGAGGCGGCTGGCCGGGATAGGCCTGTTGTGGTGGATAGTGTGTAGGGTACTGTCCGGGTGCTGCGGGATAGGGCTGCTGCCCCATCATCATCCGCTTGTCCTTCCTCGATCGCATGATCCCGATCATCAGGGCGATCACGCCGATAAGCAGAAGGAACGCCGGCGGTATAAGTAGGAAGAATATGCTGAACTGGGCATCGACAACGTAGTCGCTCCGGTCCTTGGCAATGACAAGTATTACGAACTCGTCCTTGTCACCGATATTATCCGCCGAAAGAATCTCTACATCCGATCCCTTGAACTCGTACTCGTAGATGGTGACGTTGTTCACCGTGCTCTTCTCCTTGGAGCCGATCTTCCCCGCGATGGTGATGGTGTCGCCCTGGTCCGGTTCGTCGTCGACCCAGCTGTCGAAGCTGTCAGGGTTATCGAGAATAACGAATATGTAGACTGCGGGGATAATCAATGAGAGAAGGATACAGAGGATCCCTATCTTCTTGAGCCCGCTTCCCTTTCCGCGACCCTGGGCAGCCATCGTCACACACCACTTTCAACTGAGAAGCCGGTATCACTTTAAATAATTTTAGAACAGATTCGACAGTTAATCGGGGTTTAAACACAATAGCGATATAATGTAAGCATATAACTGCACAAACACTAATATTTAACATATACCATTAACCGATAAAGATCGAGAAAATTCTCCGATACCAGGGCAAATCAATAAGTAATATCCATCGGATTTCACCGATCGATGAAGGTGATCGGGATACTCACATGCGACTTCTCCCTCTACTACGAGCTCATCAGGGAGCTCAGGAAGAGGGGCATCCCGTTCACGAGCCTGACATTCGATTCAAGGATTCCGAAGAACGTCAAGGTCGTCCTAACGAGCACCGACGAGGCATCCACCGTACCCTTCGCCAAGGTCGTATCGGTCGATACATCGAACAAGGTCGGTCTGGCCAAGGCGGTCTCCCATGCGGTCGATCGCGCGCTAGCATCGATGAAGGGTTTCACAAAGCTGATCGTCGGCATCGATCCCGGAAAGAACCCGGGTGTAGTTCTGGTAAGCGAGGGCCAGGTCCTGCAGACCGCCATCGCCAGGAATCCCGAGGACGTCGGCAGGATAGTGACGGAGTTCGAGGACGCCTTCGGCCCGATCACGTCCATCCGGATCGGCAACGGTGATCCCACAGACAGGAACAGGACGATAAACCAGCTGGTCAAGACCGGACACGTTGTGGACATCGTGGACGAATCGGGAACAACCGGGGCCGGAGATTCCACCGATATCGACTCCGCGTTCAAGATAGCCACGAGGTGCCGGACGGTCGAGAAGATCTCCAATCCAGTCGAGGTGGAGCCCACGCTGGGCGAGCTGAAGAACCTTCAAAGATTGAGTAGGCTCAAGACCAAGGGTAAGAGGTCTATCTCGTTATCCCAGGCGTCCCGCGTAGCCATGGGTGAAGAGGACCTTGAGGAGGTCACGGAAGAAAGCCAGCGGTAGTGAGCTCTTCCGTCAGGATCTCCACTGCCCTTTCGATCTCCTCGATTTTCTTGGCGCCGGCGCATACGACCTTTCCGCTCTCGAAGATGAGCAGAACGACCTTCGGTTCCTCGATCCTGTAAACCAGGCCGGGGAACTGCTCCGGCTCGTATTCGACATGTTCCAGTCCGAGGGTTATCGCGAGTGAATTGAGATTGAGCCTTGTCCCGAGGTCCGTCACGGCGACGATGTTCTGGACCACGATCTCCGGTTTCTCGTAGACATCCACACCCAGCATCATCAGCTTCTCACGGATCATCCCGATGCAGCGCTCGATGCTGTCGATGTCCTTGCCTCCTGCACAGTTCGCCTTGCCGCTCCTGAAGAGAAGGATGGCCGTCTTGGGCTCCTCGATCCTGTAAATCAGGCCCGGGAACTGTTCGGGTTCGTACTCCGCCCCGTCCAGGGACATACCGATCATGTCAAGGTCCAACTTATCCGAAAGGGTGGTCGAAGCTACTATGTTTTGGATCTTGATCTCCGGCATTGATATCATCCTCTAGGTTGGTTTATATATAATGAAAACAGGGGCTTTATATATATTATTTGCGATTTTCATCGACTTCCTCCCTCTGATCCCTTTAAATAGGCTCTTTTCGGCGATTTATACCGGATGGGAACGTGGTCCGGGGAATTTGGGACAGAACTGGACGGGCACTTGCCATCTTCCCTTGTTCCCGTCCATGAAGCTTGTCCTGGCGATGTCTGGCCCTGTTTTATCGGTTACCGCATCTCCTCTGTCCACAACGGTTATATAACGACAAGGATGATAGGTTCGACGCTGCCCTTCGAAGACCGGGGTGATCAATGATCCTCGGTGCAACGGGGCAGCCACATCGATGCCGAATGGGTCCCCTGATGACCTTACCACAACGGGGGTATGATTTTGGGACAACCCCGGCGTCGAACAGCCCCGGCAGGGTCAGGAGGCGGAGTGTGCCATGCACTCAATGAAGTCTTCCGTTATTGCCGGGGCACACCCTTCTTGCGTCCACCTTTCCTCTTCTTTCCCCTCTTAGAGCCTCCCTTCAACTCCTTCCTCCAGTCGTCGAGGAGGGCCATCACCCCTTCTCCGTACAGCTCGATCTTGCGGTCTCCCATCCCTCTTATTTCAGAGAGCTCACTCAGATCTCGAGGCTGTCTGCAGGCGATCTCCATGAGGGTAGCTCCTGGTAGTACGAGGTAGCTTCGCTTCCCCTCCTGCTGTGCGGTCCGGACCCGGAACTCGTCCAGGCGTTCCGCAAGGTGCATCGCCGAGTCGGATACGTTTGTACCGACATTCAACAAGCCCTTCAGATAGTACTCGATCTCGAGCTCTCCCCTGAGGTAACGTCTTCCGTCGTCGGTGAGCTCGAGGGTCCCGTTGAGGGTCCTCTCCAGCATGCCGAGGGAAAGCAGATGGTCTATCATTGCCACCAGGTCCTTCCTCGAGAAGGAACCGAGAACTCCGTATGTCTCGAGGGTGTTCCATCCTCTGCGGTAGGTCCCGATGTCCCTCGCCCCCCTTAGGATATCCGCTGTCTTCCATCGGCCAAGCTTCACGGGCTGTTCGGCGACGCAGTACAGGACGCAGGAAGCAAGCCCCCGTTCGTACATAGTCACCACATCGATCTGAGTGAGCTCCATGTGAGATGATCCCATGGCACGGATATTAAGGGTCGTTGCTATCTCCCAGTTGGGATTAATCGATGGTGAAAGCGGTCCTCTAGAAGCGATAAATGATAGTAACATCGATGCATTTCTATTAGAGCTCGAATGATCGCCCCGGACCTTTGACCGGCTCACAGAAAGGGTTTTATTCGACGATGGCGCTCTCCGGTCCCAGGTGACAGTTATGCGAATGTATTTCACCGAGGTCGAAGAGGCTGACAGAGGTACTGTCGAGAGGCTTGCCGAGGGGCATGAGGTCAAGATCTTCCCGGACATCCTGAACGAGGACCAGCTCATCGAGATGTGCTCGGAGGCGGAGGTCCTGTCCCCGTTCATCTATACCAACATCACGAGGAAGGTGATCGATGCGACCCCCGACCTAAAGCTGATAACCACGAGGTCCACCGGTTTCGATCATATCGATATCGCATATGCCCGTGAAAAGGGTATACCTGTATGCAATGTACCAGCATACGGAATGAACACCGTCGCCGAGCAGGCGTTCGCGCTCCTTCTCAGTGTTATTAGGCACGTGCCACCCTCCTTCGATTCTGTCAAGGCGGGGAAGTTCTCGTACGAGGGATACCGCGGAAAGGACCTGAGGGGCCGGACGTTGGGCGTCCTGGGAACTGGCCGGATCGGTGTTCACGCCATCATGATCGGCAAAGGCTTCGGAATGGATACCATCGCCTACGACATATACCACAACGAGAAGGCGCGCGACGAGATCGGGTTCGACTATGTTGAGCTGGACGAGCTGTTCGAGAGGTCCGACGCCATCACCATCCACCTTCCCCTTCTCGATTCGACCAAGCACATGATCAACAGGGATTCGATAGCACAGATGAAGCCCGGTGTGATCATCGTGAACACGGCCAGGGGCGGTATAGTGGACACCGATTCCCTCGTCCACGGACTTGAGGCAGGGATCATCGGGGGTCTCGGCCTGGACGTTGTGGAGGACGAGCTGTCCATGAGCTCGGAGCATCCGCTCCTCCAGTACGACAACGTGATCATAACCCCGCATACAGCCTTCTACACCGACGAGGCGATGACCCGGATCATCCAGACGACGTTCGACAACATCGGGGCGTTCACCGGGGGCGATCCCTCCAACGTCGTGAACTGAGATCCCGGAATATCGAGGATCAAGAGATCGGAGGACCGGATCAGATGAAGATGACGGCCGATTGCATACCATGCCTTCTCCGCAGGACGCTGTTCGAGGCGGACCTCGTGGAAGGTTCCGACAGGGAGCAGATACTGAAGGAAGCCGTCGATATCCTGTCCAGCGATCTCGAGGTGGGGACCCCTTCGACCATCATATCCACCAAGGTCCATGCCAACACATATCGTCTTCTGGGCGTTAAGGACCCATACCGCGACCTCAAGCGCAGGAGCAACGAGGTCGCCGAAGGGCTGTTACCTCTGGCCAAGGAGTTCATCGAAGCATCCGACGACCGGTTCGGTGCTGCAGTTCTTGTGTCTATCATAGGCAACGTCCTGGACTTCGGGATAGCCACCACACCCGATGCTCCCGAGCAGCTGGCCGACCGGTTCTCTGACCTGTTAGGCGAGGGCCTCCACGTTGACGATTCAACCATGATATCAAAACTTGT
>JANQNJ010000055.1 GCA_028279645.1 Thermoplasmatota archaeon | reverse complement strand
TCTTCCCTGGACCGGCGGGCGCTGTCTGCCGCCCCTGCCTCGATCGGGCGGGGGCCTGTTGCCGCCGTATCGCGGGTCCTGGTGCTGCTGGCCCCTGGGTCCGCCTCGGGATTCGTCCCGCCCCTTTCTGCCCCTGCGTCCCCGGCGGTCCTGGCCCCTGCCCTGGTATGGGTCGGTGGCCGGTGCGAATCCGAGCATCTCCTCTTCCTCTTCCAGGGCCCGTTTCAGGTTCGAACCGAGCTTGTACTCGATGATACCGCCTATGATCATGACTATCTGGCCAATTATGAACAGGTATCCGCCGAAACCGATCCCCCATTCCACCTCGACGTTCCACCCTGCCCAGTCCTCCACGTCGGTGATCACCTCGGACCCGCCGATGGGGTTCGAGGAGATCGGGCGCATGATCTCCGATACCGGATTATCGCCCGGAAAGATGGAAGGCGCCTGGGCTATTATCGCTATCAATATGCAGAACAGGATGAGGTAGGTGACAGCCTTGCGGGCGACCTTGGCGCCCCTGCGCCAGGGCTGCTTCGAACGTAGCCTGAAGATCGTGCCTATAACCATTATCAGGATGTAGAACACACCCATTGGGACGATGAGGTAACCGGCAAACGGGTCGTTGTCCGCAGTCGTTTCGTTGACGAACGCCGATACGTTGGCGCTTATAGGGTCCCACCCGTTGATCTGGAACAGCTCCACCATCTCCCCCTTGGTGTTGATCGACTGGTTCATGGCCTCGTCGTATGTCTTCTGGTCCTCCTTGGTCAGGTTGGTGTAGTCCTGTCCTGCGAACTCCACGTACTCCGTACTGATGCTCAGCGAGTACCATGGAAAGAAAAGGGATGAGATAACGATGGCCATGGCAACGATGGTGAGATAGGTACCGACGTTGTACCGCTGCCATGCCGTCCGCTTCATGAGCAGCTCTGCCGGAGGTCCCCGGCGCCCGCGGTCGGTCGGTCTCTGGGGCCGATATGGCGATGGTCCTGGAGGGCCCATCGCCCGCGACTCCGCCGTCCTTCTCGGACGGGGACGGTCCTGCCGTTCCTCGGAGACCCCGTCGTCGACGAACTCGTCCTCCTCCTCCTCGGGGAAGCGCTCCTCCTCGTCCAGCACCTTGGGGCTGTACTTCGACGGGGGCGGGGAGCCCTTCTTGGTCTCCATCGCGCCGGTCACCGGTTCGTCCTCGGGATCCGGCCTCTCGATGGAGGGCGGAGGCAGTGGAGGGATCGATCCGTCCTCTCCCAGTTCGTCCCTGTCGATGATATTGTAGCTCTTCCCGTCCACGTCCGGAGCCCCCTCCGGGGCTCTGTCCCCTGCCGTGTCCGCTTCATCCACCGGCGGTTCCTCCGGGGGAGGTTCCGGGACCTCCTCGTCGAAATCGGGAATATCCTTCTTGATCTCCTTCAGGGCCTCCTGCTCGATGTCCACCTCCTCCGCGGGAGGGGCAGGGGGCGCCTCGATCTCTGGTTGCTCCGGCATCCCTTCGTCGGAGGCTGTGCCCTCGAAACCGGTCTGGTAGCCGCATTTCCAGCATGAAGCGTCGGTCGAGGCGATGAATGCGTTACAGCTTGGACAGCGGATCATCTGGATCGTTCTCTCCATATATATATAGCAATTTAAGGGTGTCGGTAAGCCCTCTACGCCCTTCCCGGCGGGGTTCGGCCGCCCTGCATCCGACCGGCCCGTTCGGCCGAGAAGGGAGGGTCTCCATATCATTAGATATAAGAATCGGAACGCGCTTATTCCGGCCGATGAAGATCGCCCAGGTGGCACCTTTCTACGAACCACATATCGGCGGGGTCGAATCCCACGTGAAGGACATCGCCGAGGAGCTGGTGAAGCGGGGCCACAAGGTCCACGTGATCACCTCCCAGTACGAGAAGGGATTGAAGGAGAGGGAGATCATCAACGGCGTCGTGGTGAAACGGGTCAAGCCGTTGTTCACAGCCTTCTCGACCCCGGTCTGTCCCCACGTGAGCGGCGAGATTGATGGTTCATTCGATATCGTCCACGCCCACTCCCCCCCGCCCTTTTCCGAGTTCTTCGCCATCAGGACTGCATCCCACCTTGGGATCCCCTCGGTCGTGACCTATCACTGCGACCTCGAGATCCCGCTACTACTGGGGCCGATCATCACCAAGCTGTACCGGACCACACTGGGCCATTACACCCTGACCGCGGCCGACAGGATAGTCGTCACTACAAGGTCATACGCGGCGACCTCCCAGGCGGTCTGGCGGTTCCACCCCAGGATCGTTCCCAACATGGTCGACGCGATCCGGTTCAACCCGGAGAACGACGGGAGCGCCATCACCGAGAGGCACGGCCTCGAAGGGAAGAGGGTCGCTCTCTACGTGGGCAGGGTGGTTCTCCACAAGGGACTGGAGTACTTCATCGATTCCGCCGTAGATACCGGCGACGACGTCGTCCATGTCATAGTGGGTGACGGAAGCTACATGGATGCCCTCAAGGCCCGGGTCAGACGGAAGGGTCTCGATGACAAGGTCGTGTTCGCGGGAAGGGTCGATTCCGACGATCTACCAGGTTATTATGCCGCCAGCGACGTCTTCGTCCTACCATCCATATCCCGGCTCGAGGCTTTCGGGATCGTTACTCTCGAGGCGATGTCCACGGCCAAGCCGGTGGTGCTGTCGAACATCCCCGGAGTCCGGGACGTGGTGGAGCACGGCGTCGAGGGGATCCTTGCGGAGCCGATGGACTCCAAGGACGTCGCCCGAAAGATCAACACCCTGATGGACGATCCCGATCTGAGGAAGGAGATGGGGCAGAGAGGGCGCGAGAAGGTCCTCAACGAGTTCCGTCTGAGGTCGGTGGTAGACTCCCTCGAGGAGCTGTTCGAGGAGATCATCCGGGGCGAGGATGAGTGACCGACAGGACCCTTTGCACCGGTCCGATGGCCGGAAGGTCCAATATCTCGATCACATCGTCCTTGCATGGGGTTCGTTGCCATTTTGGACCATCGTAAGGTCGGGCAACGACCTTTTTTGTATTGCAATAGCCGAATTATTGACAAATCCTCGGAAATTAGGTATCCTCCGGCCCAATTTCCACCAAATTCATAACTGATTTCTCATTAGCATGTTAATTGAAAGGTATTTCAGGATTATTTTATCGAAAGTGGTAATAAATCCCGCCCATTTTGTTAATAGGATAATTCCGGTCAAAAAATACTTAAATATGAATTGTATACGAGCATCCATGAAGGCCCTGACCACCAACGAGAAGCTCGTGCTCTACGGCCTGGTCGCTTATTCGGACCTCAACGACAGGGAGCTCTCCGAGCGGCTGGACATCAAGCACTCCACGGTCACATCCATCAGGCACCGGCTCAGCCGGGAACGATACTTCACCACCGTCCGGGTGCCGATCCTTCAGAACCTCGGATGCGAGCTCCTCGGTGTGACATACACCCAGTTCAACGTAACCTACCCTCTGGAGAAGAGGCTCAAACGAACACGGGAGGCCATCGAGATCTCCAAGGAGCTCTTCTTCTCCATGGGCGACGTTAATAGAGGCTTCTCACTGAGCATCTCCAGCAACTACACCACCATCGAGCAGATCAACGACATCAGGACGGAGACCTTCAGCAAGATGAACCTCCTGGGAGAGAGGCGCCCCGTGGGCGTGATCTTCCCGTTCCAGATCAGCCACGTCTTCAGGTTCCTGAACTTCGCCCCGATAATCAGGGGGATGTTCAACATCGACCAAGACTTCCCGGACCTTCCCGCCTCCAAGGAGATCGACTTCAACCCCAACACCATCGTCGGCCTATCAAACAACGAGAAGCTGGTCTACTACGCCCTTGTCAAGTATCCGACCCTGACGGACAAGGCCATCGGCGAGAAGCTCCCCCTATCGAGGCACACCGTGGCCAATATGAGGAAGAGGTTCGAGGACCAGCACCTGATCCAGACCCTGCGCATCCCCAACCTGAAGATGCTCAAGGGCAAGGTCCTTGCGTTCTACCACCTGCGCTTCAATCCCGCCATCGGGATGTCCCGGGAGACCTTCCAGAACGAGATCGTCCTACCGAACACCATCTTCGCCGCCTCAAGGCGCTTCGAGGGGATAGTCATCAACATGTTCCAGGAGTTCAGCGAGTACAACATGGCCGAGACCAGGATGCTCAAGTCGCTCAAGGACTCGGGCATCCTCGCCACAGACATCCTCACCGACGTCTACGATCTCTCCAGGACACAGGTGATCAAGTCGATCGAGTTCGCGCCGTTCGTGGGCAAGCTGTTCGATATCGATATTGACATCTGAGCGTCCCAAACCTTCCAGACCCACCTCGCCATATTGAAGAGGGCGGGTGAAAGCTTCATGATAGCGTGGGTGCTATCATTTATAAGCATGGGCCCCGTCGTCCGTCCTGCTTTTCCCGGTGGGCGGGTCCAAGTAAAATTCAAGCATGGGTCCAAGCGTTGTACGAACGTGGGCTGCCACGTCCGTCCGTTCGTCGCCGTGCTTCATGTACCTAGACCCTCCAAGCGAAAGCATTAGCTAGCGGGAACGGCAACCTAACAATATCCAGGAATAGGCGAACCTGGGCCTCACATCCGGATCCCGGTGTTCACCAGCAGGAGCTTCCTTCCCTCACTAGACTTGATCTCCACGAGGATCAGCTTCCTGTCGGCCGAGGTCATCATCTTCATCCACATCTCGATGAGATTTGAATCGGTGTTCAGGGGCTTCGCTCCCCTGTCGGTTCTCAGCTGGTTCACGTAATGGGTGAAGTCGACGTCGGACATACGGGCCACCCTGGACATGTTCCCGATGTTCTCGGTCCAGATCTTGTCGATCCTCTCCTTGAGGTCGGTGAAGAACCCGGAGGTGTCCGGTTCGATGTCGACCTTCTTGTGATAAGTGACCTCGGTGCCCTTCGGGAACGAGTTCTCGGAGGAGGACAGACCGAAGTATGCAACGGCCGCATCCTTGGCGATATCGTCGAGCTTCTTACCCATGTGGCACTCTATACAACGAGGATATAATAACCTTTTCCAGGGGGGTGCCAGAAGGTTGGTTCACTGGGTGTTGGAGAGGGTCACCATGGTCGGTCCTCAACCTTTCAGGACGGCGGTGACCTTCCCCTTCTCCGAGCTGCCGTGGACCATGGACTCGGCCTCCATGAACAGGGTAAGATCATCGTCCTCCGGTCCGAGGAAGAGTGCGATATGGAGCTCTCCGTCACCCACGATCGGAAGGTCGATCTCGACTGTGGCGTTCCCGGACCAGTCGGCCAATATCGACTGTCCCTGGCGGACTATCGCGGAACCGTTCCCGGACAGGTTCATCGAGAGATGGACAGTGTCGTTCGTCCCGAGCAGGTTCACGATGGCCCCCTCGAACTGGGCCAGGTTCCCCTCCGATACCTCCCTCGATGTCACGGGAAGGTCGAGCGACAGACCGCCAACATGGGTGGTCAGCTTCGCCGTATCGCCCTTCGAGGTCTCGTTGCCTGACACGAACTGGATGTGGTGTACGGACGTATCTCCCATGCTCGCGTTGGCAGGCGCCGCCACCGAAACGTTAACGAAGCCCACCTTCCCCTTGCCCAGGGTCAGATTGGCCGGACTCGCTGTTATCGACCAGTTTCCGTTGCCCCCTTCCGCTGCGAACTGGAACTCGAGGGTGTCCCTCATGTTCCCGGAGTTCTTAACAGCGATCATGTAAACGGCGGTGCCGCCTGGCGCGATGGTCACCTCGTCGTCGAAGGGCTGGATCTCGGACCCGTACTCGTCGGGAACGAACTTCCCCTCCTCAAGCGGGACGGGGACGAAGCAGGCCAGTAGTATCACGAGGGCGACCACGCCCATGACCTTCCGCTTTCCTCCCAGCTCACTCACCTCGTCCAGAGGCGGTGGATGGGAGGTCCCAAGGAAGATTATCAGGAAAGCGAAGATCAGCCAGCCCATGAAGGCGAACGATAGGATAACGAGGAGGAAGACCGTCAGGTAGCTGACGAAACGGGCCTTCTCCTTGAACAGAGCTCGGGCGATGTGTCCTCCGTCCAGCTGACCGGCCGGCAGAAGGTTCATGGCGGTCACCAGAAGCCCCACCCAACCGGCGAAGGCGGTGGGATGCATCAGGGTCCCGGCCGGTTCAACGATGGCCGACAGCGCGATGAACAGCGCAGGCATGTTTACGATGATCAGATCGGTAGCCTTGTCCGGCGTCGCCGCATCGGTCGAGCTCAGGAACAGCCCTAGAAGCGTGATCGGTATCGCAACCAAGAACCCGGCCAGGGGCCCGGCCAGACCGATATCCATCAGCGCCTTCCTGTTGGGCATCGGGTCCCGTATCGAGATGAACGCTCCGAACGTCCCGAACAGGATCGGTGGAGGGGCCGGTATGAAGAAGGGAAGCGACGCATTGAGGCCGTACCTTCGCGCCATGAAATAGTGCCCCAGCTCGTGGCAGCCCAGGATCGTCATGAGGGGCAGGGCGAAGAAGAGAGCTCCGTTGGCCATGTATTCCCCCTTGAACGAGTCGCCCACCGTCTCGATCTCGCCGTATGAACCTCCCCAGAGGAACGAGCCCGCCCAGATCGTGGTGAATATCGTGACGAACAGCATTATCAGGTTGGTGCGGGAGCTCCGTTGCTCGACCTTCGGCCTTACGGCCACGGTAACGATATCCTCGCCGCCCATACGTCTGAGGGCCGCGATGTAGCCCAGCTCCTTCAGATCACCATTGAGCCTGTTGAATGCTGTGCTGTCCCGGCGGATATCATCGATATAGAAGGACGCGAGGTACCTGTCGAACCTGACATCATAGATCTTGTAATACCTCTGGACCTCCTTCTTTATCTCCTCTACCTGATCGCTGTCCATTGTTACCGGATATGAGGAGGTGCGTAATAAACATGTTCCCGCAACCCCTCTGGAACCGGTCCGATACCTCGTTATCTGGCTACCTGCCTCGCCTCGGCCAGGGCGTTGGCTAGGCGGAGAAGCCGGGCGGGCGGGATCCTGTCCACTCGTTCACCGGCCTCGATCAACGAGTCCGCGATGTCTATCTGGGGCTGGACCAATCCGAGTCGATCGGAGTTCCTGAGGACCTTGAGGGCCATCTTCCTACGCTGAGAGAAGAGGACCCTGAGCATCTCCTGGAAGAGCACGGGATCGGTGATCTCGGGAGGCTCCTTGGGAACCAGTTCAACGATGGCTGACTCGACCTTGGGTGGGACATGGAACGCCTCCCTCGGGACGATCTCGGTTATCCGTGCCTCCGCCCTGAGTGCGAGATTCACGCTGAGCCTGGAATAATCGGACCCTTCCCGGGCGATCAATCGCTGTGCGAACTCACGCTGGTACATGATGACCGCTGTCGTGAATCTGTGTTCAAGGAGCCTGAACGTCAACGGCGAGGAGATGACGTATGGGATGTTGGACACGAACCTCTCGAAATCGGGCCAGTCGACCTTCAGTGCATCCCCCTCCACCAGATCGACATTTTCCCAGCCCCCCCGGGCGGCCCTGGTCCTCAGCTCGTCCAGTAGGGCGGGGTCCTTCTCGATGGCCACCACGCGGCCGGCGCGCTGTTGGATCAGATCGGTAAGCACCCCTTTTCCGGGGCCGACCTCGAGAACGGTGTCGGTATCCTTTATCCCCGCCAGCTCCACCTGACGCCGGGCTACGGCCTTGTCTATAAGAAAATGCTGCCCTAGCCCTTTTCTCCGTCTATGATCGCGGTCCTTTCGGACCGGCCTCGGCCTCGGATCGGTCCTCATCGCCACCTTCGTCCCCTCGCCTTCACCTCGCGACTGAATGTTATGATGACCACGGTGGCCATCATCACCGCCATCGGGAGCCTTCCAAGGGCGAAGGAGGAGGCCTTCTGCACCGACGTATCCCTGAAGACGATGAACAACGTCGCATTGTCCTCGTGCCCGTCGTACTCGTTACCGGTGTAATTGACCTCCACGAAGAAGGTCTTCGATCCGCTGCCATTGATGAAGGCCGAGTAGTTGGCCGATATCGATTCCAGGGGCGGGACCTCGAACGACTGGACCAGATACTGCTTGACCAGGTTCCCCGGGGTCATCGCATCCTCGTAGAACCTTACCACCATGGATACCGTCGTCCAGTTCCCGTAGTTCGTCACAGAGGCCAGGACGGTCACGTACTGTCCCGCTATCGCCTCGGTCGGGCTCGATGAACCTGTGATCCCCAGATCGGTGCGCGGGATCATGGCCGAGATCGAGAGGTTATCATATGTTAGGCTCCCGGGCCCTCCGGGGTCAGAGACCGAGACGATCTCAACCAGGACGTCGTAGGTCCGGCCGATGCCGCTTCCGCCGGCGGAGACGTTGGTCGCCAGGGAAGGTATCCTCATCTTCAGATCGAAGGTCCTGCTCTCGCCGGGGAAGATGTTGATGAACATCTTCCTGACCTCCAGGCCCCAGGACCATGATATCCACCAGTCGTTCGGTCCTGAGACGTTGAGCCAGTAATCATCGGCACCGCTCCCCTGGTTCTCCACCACTACTGAAAGGGTCCTGGTGTAGTTGACCTCGATGGTCCTCTCGTGGAACAGCGTGGCCTCAGAATCGGATAGAGCGTCAATGATCTCCACCTTGTACCTGAACGCGAGGATCGCCATCGGATAGGTATCGTAGATGGTCGCCGAGACATGGCCCTCGTACATCACCGCCCCCAGCCACTGCGGCGCAATCGTCACCGTTGTACCGGGTATCAATGCCCACTGGCTTCCATCCCAGTAGCCCAACCCCCGGATGTCATCGGTCGATACGTTGAGCGACGAGAGCTCGGTCGCAGTGAAATATATGTCCACCTCGGCCCGTGTCATCAGGCTCGTGTCGTTCACATCGAGCTGGACGAAGTGGAACTTCGTCTGGTTCATGTTGCTGTCGGGGACGGCCGGGTTCGATCCATATCTGGCCACGGCCGTCCAGATCTCGTTGCCGGTGACGACGTTGATCGTGGCATTGTACGGGTTCGCCGTCTCGATCTCGACGATCTCTGTCTCGGATGATATCTGCTGGACGGCGTGGTCAGAAATATTCTCCGTCGCCCTGTAGAGGCTGGTCTCGTAGACCCTCGAGTTGTTGACGTTGTCGTTCGCCACCCATCGCATCGTGTGCCAACCGGTGGTATTGAACATCTCGTCGTCGATGAACCACCTGTCCGTCGGTGCAGAGGCCTCGGTCACAGTTGTCCAGGACCCATCAGCACTGCCGGTGACGTTCCACATCCCGCTCTCCCCATCCACTATGCCGGAGCTCAGGTTCACGGTCCATGGGCTCGACGAGTTGTCCAGCGCGGCGTTGTCATCCTCTATGGCCCCTCCCTCGGAATACGAGACAAGGGTTATCCTCGGAGCGAACCTGTCCTCGAAGTACGGGAAGGTGACCGAGTCCGAATTTCCGACGATGTCAAGGAGGGTGACCTCGATCTGTCCATCGGAGGTGCTGGAACCGTCGAACCCGTATTGTATGTTCCACGTCCCGGTGGTGCCGTTTAGCGACACCGGTGTGGACGGGTTAGATGCAACGGCTTCGTTAGAGAGTTGGAGCTGGGCCATCTCGGTATCGTCGGATATGTTCCCCATGAACGTCGCATATACGGTCCCTGGCATCCCCTTGCCGAAGAGGAGGCTGTGATGGGTGACGTTATCTGCCTTGTACAGGTAGGGCGAGCTTTCAGTGAACCAACCATCGATATCCGGGGCCTCGTTGTCGAGCACGGTCGTGATGGTGTAGGTAGCGAGGTTCCTCACGTTGTCCATGACATAGAGCGTTATCGGCGATGTCGCAGTCTCCCCTGTCGAGAGGTAATAGGTCAGCTGCCAGTAGCCCTTGGTGTAGTCGTTGTCCGATGGGGTGTTTCCGAATGCGTTGTCGCCCGAGGCGTTCCGCCTCCCGCTGTACGCCTCGTCGTCGGTGATCCTGAAGTGGAGGGTATGGTCGGTCATCGCCTGGTCGTTGCTGTAGTACAACGTGTCAGACGTGTCGTTGAAGTGGATGTTGGCCGAGGACTCGACCACCTCCATGATGGTCAGAGCGGGTGCGGAGGAGTCCAGGGCTAGCTCCATCGACCCGTTGCCGATGTTACCCGCCTTGTCATAGACGGTTACCGTGATATTGATGTAGCCGCTGAAATCGTCGGTCAGGCCCGTGACAAGGTACCATTCGCCGGTCCCAACGTTCACGCCGAGCTGATCATCGACGTCGCTGGTGGAGTTCCAGTCCATGGTCCCGTTGAATACCCCTGAACCGGACTCCGTGATATCCCATGTGACGTTCAGGCCAGCACCGAGGTTCGAGGGCGCCCACCAGTCGTACGACGGACCGGCATAGTCCGGTGAACCCACGGTGGCCATGTTGTCGACCACAGGCGCGGTATTGTCCAGGACAACGGTGATGTTGTGATATACCAGATGTCCGTCGTCGTCCCTTATCTCGAACGTCAGCGTTCCGTCTGTTATCTCCCCCTGGTCAACCGTGTAGTTCAGGTCCCAATGATCGTCGCTATAGTCAGTGTCCGAAGGGGTGTTGCCGAACGCGGTCTCCCCGTCGGCCCTCCCTTTATTGGACGGATGCTTGGTATCGGTGAACTGGAACGTGATGTTCTCGCTCATTGCCTGGTCGTTGCTGTAATAGAGGGTGTCAGTTGATGTCTCAGCATAGATGTAGGGTGAGGATTCCACAACACCCAGCCATGTCACGTTGAAGCTCTGGTAGTTCGCTTGTACCGAGTCGGAGCCGTTGTTCGTATCGCCGTCGAGATCTACGAAGACCGTGGCGATGTCCAGATGGTCAAGCTGTATCTTGGCGCCCGGGACGCCCGGGACCGTGTCATTATATATAGTGAAGAACCCGGCATACCAGCCGTCGTTGGCCGTCTCATCTGCCTGGGCGCCGTTGTCCTTGACCGGGAGCGTCGTGATACTGGAACCGTCCCAGACATCGACGGTGATGGACCCGCCTGTGGTGACCCCGTCGGTCGCATTGATGTATATCGTCGTACCGTCGTCTGCGACCGTGACCTCGGGTCCGGTCGGTCCCTCCGTGTGGAGGGTCACGGTGTCGGTGGCCCCGAGAGCTCCGGTCGAGGCGGCGAAAAACAAGGCTAGGAGTAATGCTCCCACGACGGCTGCTTTTCTCATGTGCATCGTCTATCCACCTTTACTATATAAAGAAGTACCGGCTAATAAAAGCTTTTGGTGGTGGTAACGTTTCTCATGGTGATGGCAACCATCAGATATTGGCCCTTGTTCAGAGGTCATTTCTCGATGGTCCAGGATAGGAAAATGCCCAACGCTGGACCGATAGAAAATGAACGAAGGGGGACCGAGCTCGCTCAGTCCCATCTCATTACGTCGTTCTGCCCTTCAGATGTGATATGGTACTGGAACGCGGGATCGCCTATCAGCGCGTACATGGCGACCTCCTTCCAGTGGGCTCCGTCGGCATCGGGATCCTCGGGCTTCTGCAGAGGCGTGATGCCGGGATGCTTGTCCAGGTACCTGTTCTCGCTGCGCCTCAGGACCTCGCCCATGGCGTACTCCTCGTCGAGGGTGTACTTGGCCGTGCTGGCGAACCAGAGGTTGTTCAGATCCCAGTTGTACTGGCCCGTCACAAGGCCCGAGAAGCCGTAGATGTCCTGACCGATGTTGCTGTAGCTCACTTCGGTGGCTCCGATCAGGGCGACCGCGCCGGCGTACATCCAGCTGGTGGCGAAGACCCGCTCCATCTCGATGGGGTCCCCTCCGTAGGTGAGGCCGTGGATCTTGGTGTTCTCGCAGCTGAACAGCAGCGTCACCTGCGGCGGGATGAACAACTCCCTGGCCGCGTCGCCCTCGACCATCCTCTCGCCGTAAGGGTTCGCCGGACTGTAGTATCCCCATGTGTAGAGGGTTCCGTGCCAGCTTCCATGGCCCCTGTAGAGCAGGTGGCCGGCGCTCTGGACGAACCCCTCGACGTCGAGGTCGATGTCATCATTCGCACTAACACTGTAGCCCTGTCCGCCCGTCTCGATCCTGTCGCTGGTATAACCTTCGTCGTCATAGTCCTCGGTGGCATAGATCCCCGGAGAGTTCTGTCCACGCATATCGGCGACCTCGAAACCGTTGGCGTCAAGACCGTGGGACCGCCAGGTAGTCGTTCTGACGTCCCCGTTCTCATACTCGACCGTCACTGTCTCGACGAGGTCGTCGTACAGGAATGTCCTGACCATCTGGTTCGTGACGCCCTGCACGTTGTAGTTGACGATCCTGCCCACGCCGGAGTCCATGTTAAGCGGGTCGTCGTCAAGGAAACCGTAGAGGGAGTCGCTGGACGTCCAATCCGGTTCACTGCCTGACCAATCGACCAGCTCGAAGTGGGGAACCGCTTCCGCGCTCCCGACCAGCGCTATCGAGACCTCGCTGAGGTCGCTGGGGCTGTACTCGGCCGTGAGGTTCCTGAGGGCCAGAAGCATCCCGATCGGCCAAAGGTTCAGTTCCGGCTGATCGGATGGATAAAGGTCGTCGAACTCCTCTGGTATCGGGTCCGGGACCTCCGGCTGGGTGATTACGTATCCATCGCGGAAGGCCGCAAGCTCGGGTGAGATAAGGGCCATATTGGGGATATGATAGGAATCGGTGAAGACCTCGTCAGTCTCGTGGTTCGGGACCTCGCTGGACATCTCCATGTAGTCGTCGGGATTGGCGACGATGATGTACCTTGCCTCGAGACCGTTCTGGTAAAGGTCGTCCCAGACCTCCTCCTGCGTCGTATAGGTCTGTTTACCAGGAAGGATCATGAGATTGTCCCTGGCCGCTATCGGCGAGGCCCACATCGCCTCCTCGAAGGTCTCCACGTTGAGCGTCCCGTCGAAGCCCTTGAAGTCCCTCATCGTATCCCTTGTAAGGGTGAACTCGGTGATCTCGTTGTCCCAGCCGATCCCCTTGAGCTGGGTCTCTACGTCGTCGTAGAGTGAATTTCCGTCCACAGGCGTGAACAACAGAACTGGCATGTCGAAGTCGACCAGGTGGGAGATTGTCCAGAGCTGGTGTGCGTCCAGTCCGCCGTCCTCCATGATGAAGAACGGATTGTAGTCCTCTTCCTCGACGGCGAGACACGCCAGAGAAGCTATGTTGATCCGCTCCTCCTCGCTGGCGGGTACAGACGTGAGGATCATGTATCTACCCTCGGGGAGGTCCACGGAGGGTTTGAATCCAGACGAGCCGTCATCATCGTTCACGACGAAGGGTATCGCCGCCAGTAGAAGGCAGATAACGACTATTGGTGCTATGATCTTGAGCTTGTCCATTCGAACGACCTCGGTTTTAATTATAGAACCGTATATAAAAAGATTTGTGGTAAACTGTTAACCCGCGGGCCGATGTGTCATCCATACTCGCCTGATCCCTCCGGTATCGTGAAAGTTCGTCGATTCCGGTATATAACACTGTCCTTATATATCAAAAAGGCAATTCAGCCACAGAACCGATAACCTCATTATCGGAGGGTTTCCACTTGGGCAAGGTGAGGATTTCAGCATACAGGCAGCCACCGACCGCTAGCGGACTCAAGAAGATCGAGGACGGATCACTAGAATGGTTCGAGACAGAGGTCTTCTCCAACCTCAACACCGAGGTCCTGGAGGAGTATCTGGATGAGAAGAACCGTACCACCGGTTTCGATCGTTCCAAGTTCATCTGGTGGAAGGTCAGTCTCGGCATTTTCATCGGTGTGATGTTCGCCATGATCAACCAGTACGTCGGTCTCAAGATCGGCCTCATCACAGGCGGTGCGTGGTACGTCTCGTACCTGACGGGTCTCGCCCTCAAGTGGTCGCCCACCGAGGTCAACATCGCCAGCGGCGCGGCTACCGGCGCTGACCGAACCTGTACCGGATTCGTGTTCACCTATCCGGCGATCTATCTCCTGGCCTATGCAGCTCAGGACAATCCAGTTACCAGTAATTACCTGATCGAGGGCGGAGGTACGCTCATCAGCAAGGGCGACATCCCACCCCTGTTCGTTGCGATCTTCGCCGCCGTGATCGCGGCCTACATGGGCATCATGTACTTCATCATCTTCCGACGTATCTGGCTGGTAGAGGACCCACTTCCGATGCCGGGCTTCCAGGCCGCCGTGAAGCTGGTGGACATCGCAAATGACATATCTAGAGGTGCCGCCGACCAGGCCAAACGGTCCGTGAAGATCGTGACCATGGTCGCCGGCAGTATGATGGCCTTCACCTTCCTGCGGGACTTCCCGATCTATGACGACAAGAGCATTAGCTTCCTTGACAAACATTTCCACGGCGAACACTATCACCGTGGAGAGGTCATGATATCACACGAGAACAGCGTCTCTCAATATACCCATCTGGGCTACGAGTTCACCGGCATTCAGCTGGCCATCGGCTGGTTCATGAAGTTCAGGACCGCCATCCTTGTCAGTCTGGGTACGCTTTTCACATGGTTCGTGGTCATTCCCATGGCCGTCAAACTGGGTGTCCCAGCCTATGTACCGTTGATACCGGGGACCGATCTCAGCGGCTATCTGACCCCGACAGAATGGGGCGATTTCGTCGGTTCCGCTGCCGCAGCCCCGTGGTTCGCCTACGGCCGTATCGCCAGGGTCATCGCTATCGGCGCGATCCTTGGAGGCGGTCTCACCTCCCTGGCAAAGATGGCTCCCACCTTCGCCACAGCCACCGAGGATGTTCGTGGTATCATCAAGGGCGGCAAGGGGCAGCGAAAGGATTACGTGCCTGGAAAGGGCTATTATGAGTGGCCTGTAAGCCACATCCCGCTGATGATGGCCATCGCCGTGATCGGCATCACCACCATCTTTTCCGCCGGCGGCTTCCCCGTGGCGCAGTCCCTCATCTTCTCGATCTGTCTGGTCGCTGTCACTTTCATCCTCGGCGCCATCGCCATCAAGGTGGCAGGCGAGGTCGGCATCACACCCGTGAGCGGTACCTCCTTCATCACACTGCTGCTTCTCGTCGGGGTGTTCAAGCTCATGGGGACCGATACGACGACGACGGCCATCATGGCCCTGTTCGGGACCACCATCTTCGGGACCGCCATCTCGTTGTCCAGCGACATCACCTACGATTTCAAGGTCGGCCTATACTGTGGTACAAGACCCTATCATCTCATGAAAGGCGAGATCACCGGCATCACCTTCGGCGCTATCATGGCAGCCACCATGGCCACGATCTTCTCACGCGGTCTTGCAGAGGGCGAACTGGCCCTGGCCGCACCTCAGGCTCACGCCTTCGCGACGTTCACCCAGATCGTCATGGGCGGCAAGGTTCAGCTCGAACTGCTCGGGTTCGGCTTCATGATCGGCATGTTCGTCGAGATCCTGACCGGCATGGGGACCGCCTTCGGGCTGGGAATGTACCTGCTGATACCGATCACACTCCCGTTCCTGGTGGGCGGCGCAGCACGCGACCTCTGGGAGAAGCACTTCCTGGAGCCAAAGGCCAAGGCCGAGGGATGGACCGAGAGAGAGAAGACCATGAAGCTCCTGGAGACCTACATGGTCGCAACCGGACTCCTCGTTGGCGAAGCGGTGCTTGGTGCCTTCATAGCCATCTACATGCTCACCTAGTGAGCGGAGCTGCCGGGGCTAGGGTCTCATGAGGACCGAATGGCGTAGCGAACGATGCCTCTATTCGTATCTTGTTCCAAACGACCTACCCGACGTCGTCGCCATGCTGTCGAAGGAATCGGTGACCAGGGGCATGTTCTTCGAGCCCGACCCCGAGAAGACCATGGAGTATCACAGGCCCATAGCGGAGGGTATCGAGATGGCGATGGCCGAGGAACGCCTCCCCGACGTGCATTCGTTCGTTATCCGGTCGCTGGAGACAGGAGAGTTCATGGGCGAATGCGCCATGGAGCCTATCGACCATCATCCTGGCTCGTTCATCATCGGCTACCAGCTGGACGAACCGTTCTGGCGGAAGGGGTTCGGTACGGAGGCCTGCGAGTTCATCATCTTCTACGCGTTTGAAGTAGCTGGTGCTCGGAGGCTGATGGGGGACTGTCAATCGAACAATCCTGCATCCAGGCGGATCATGGAGAAGTGTGACATGAGGTACGAGGGGATTCAGCGGGAGTATCATCTGAAGCGGGGCATTCCTTATGATAGGTATATCTTTGGGTTGCTGCGGAGCGATGTGTCGGATGAGCGGTTGGCTTCGCTGAGGGAGAAGTTCAACGGGAATTGAACGTGAGCTGCCAGTGGTAAGCCCTCTCTGATCCCCCCCACGCTATTACAAGGATTGGGGCCATTGAAGATTAGCCGATCACCGATGATCCGTGCAATAATTGTTCTTTCTATCAACCCGGTGTTTTCGATCCTAGCCTTATTGGTCCCAATCCATGCCAGGGCCGGGAGAGAGCAACACGGATATTGCTTATTCATACACAGGGTCGTTCTCGTAGGGAGTGGGGGTAAGAGCGTATCTCACGGACGACGTTCCCACGCTGGCACATCGCTAGCACCCAAGCTTAGAGATCGTTGGGACCCACCCTCCGTTAGGTGCAATGGGAAATTGATCCTGAGGGGGTCCTACTCAGAATAAACAATAGCCTCGAACATCTCCGCCTTGTGCTCCCGCCTCTTGTCCTCAAGATAACGATAAACTGTAGAATGCTTAGCGCCATTGAGAAGCATCTCCACGGCATCGTGCGCCACCTTCGCCGTCTCGTAGTCGCCGATGATGCCGATTGTGTTCCCGTAGATCGATACCTCCGCCTCTGTGAGCTCCTCCAGGAGCTGGCGGGTGCGGCCGTTCCGGCCGATGAGGCGGGCCTTCATTCGATGTACGGCCTTGGGGTTCTTTCCGGTGAAATCCCTCACATCGAGGAGCTCGAAGTAGTATCCCTCGTTGAGGAGGACCAGGGCGCGTTCGGGGGAGAAGCCGCGGGCGATGGCCTTGATGAGGTCCCGGGCCTTGAGGGCCATGATGGGGTCGGCGCCTTCGGTCTCCACATTGACGTCGCCGGACTCCGAGTCGATGATTATCCGGCATCCAGTGCGCCTCTCCAGGAGGTCCCGGGTCTCGCCGTCCGTTCCGATGAGGACGCCGATGCGGGCCTTCGGTACCTTCACGAACCACATGTCTATCGTTCACCTGCTTCTCGTTGCTTGCTCCCCACATACCTTCTTGCATAAGAGCGTTGCGGAATCCCGCATTACTTGATCATCCGACCGTACAGCCGGGCTATATGCCTGGCCTGGGCCACCCTCGGCTTCGTCCTGATCCCGGCCTTGCGCTTTGCCAGCTGGTTGGGATGTATCCTGTGGATGGCTACCTTGTGTCCGTCGATGTGGACCATGTCGCCGACCTCGAACTCCTCGTCCGGTGTGGCCGAGATCCGCTTCGTCACGGTCTTGGACCCCTTGTTGATGCTAATGGGGACCTGGATCCTCTCGAAGCGCTTGGTCCAGAGGGTTTTGATATTGGAGGCCTTCGCCGCATCCACCCTTCGCTCCTTGAGCTCGACGCCCGTGATCTGTACGTACTCCTCCCCCACCATCAGCTCATCGCCTATCTGTAGAAGCTCGTCTGGGAAGATCCACAACTTGGCCCTGGTCGAATCCTGTCCAGAGCTGATGATCACCGGTACCTCGATATCATCCTTCTCCTCGATGACCGCGCTGTGTACGAAGCCGCAATCATTGCACCGTAGGGTCGCATCCAGGAACCTCTTCCTGGTGCCCGACCTCCCCTTTAGCACCCTGTGGGGGGTCTCCCCGCAGTTCGGACAGTCCGCCGAGATGAACGCTGGTCCTTCCATTCCAATATCACGTCCAGAACACTCTATCCAAGTAGATATAATGTGATCAGGTCAGGTAGTATTCCTCGCCGCACTTCTTGCAACTCACAGTGATCGGCCTTGTCTTGGGGACCATCACGACGTTGTCGCAACTGGGGCAGAGCATGGGGCTCATGCCCTCCTTCTTCGGCGGCCCACCTGAAGGTCCGCCTGACCTCTTCTTGCCCCCTCCATGTCCCTTCGGTCCTCGCTGCGGCGGCTCCCTGCGCCCCCTCGGCGGCCGCGAGGGCGGAGCCTGTGCGCGGGGGGTCGGGGGCGCGCGATGCTGCGCCTGCTGGAATACGGTGCCGCATATCGGGCAGAACCTGTTATCGGGAAGTACCTCTGTTCTACAGTTCGGACATTTCATGCGAACATCCCCATTCGACTCATTATGCCGGTAATTGGTATTTTACTCTTTTTGTGACGGTGTAACAGTATGCAGCTCTAGCCTGGTCCTTTCAAGGATGGGACGGGCCGCCCTATATGCCCAGATAACCTATGGCATCGGGGGGCGGCCTATCATCCAAGGCCCCTCGGGCCTATCGCTACTCCTGTCCGAAGAATCCGCGCAGTACCGGATGCATCTCCATCATCTGCTCCCTGCCGATATCCTCGTACAGCCGGATCATGATACCTACGGTTAGCAGGACACCAGTACCACTGGTGTTACCAACCGTTCCTATCATGTCCGCTACCGCTGCGAGCAGACCGACGAAGGCACCGCTGATGACGGTGACCATGGGTATGTACCGTTCGAGGACCCGTTTAAGAACCCTCGGATCGCGTCTGAAACCCGGTATCTGCATACCGCTTTGACGTATCTGTTTGGCCACGTCCTCCGGACCCATATTGGTGGTAGCGATCCAGAACTTGGCGAAGATGACCGAACCGATCACCATCACCGACACGTACACTATTACGTGGATCACCACCTGCCAGTAGGAGTGTTCTCCGAGATACTGTCCATAGCGGTCCGGGTTCATCAACGGCAACAGCCATTCATGAACCCCGTTCACTCTTGAAACATAGTAGGCGGCTCCCGCCGTGGGTTGAGTTTCACCTGGAGCATACGCTCCCAGCATCCAATTGTGCCCGAGCAACGGCCATTTGCTCAGGGTCGGATGGCTCCAGAACAGCAGGGTGAACATGTTCACGTTGGCCAACAGTGCCGACATCAGGATAACCGGTATATTGGACGCGTAGATCAGGCGGATCGGATAGCGTCCTCTAGCGCCCCTCACCCTGCCGTGCGCAAGGGGCAGTTCTATCCTGGTCGATTCGGCGTACGCCACTATGAAGAATATGACGATCGTACCGAGTAAGGCGATCAATGGATTAGGCTGTTGAAGGAATATCATCTCGAACCCGCGCTGGCTGAAGTTCGAGGCGTCCATGTTGAATATGACGTAGATCGTCTTCGGTATCGTCCCTGCCGGGAGGTTCGCGGCCTCCCGGGCGCTCCCTACGGTAAGGGGCGCGTTGGCGTCGGCGGGCACCCAGTTGATGGAGCCCGTGAAGATCGCCTCGGAGACTCCCGCGGCGATGAAGAGCGATATTCCGGATCCGATACCCCATTTGGAGACGACCTCGTCCATAAGGAAGACGAGATACGATCCGGCGAACAGCTGCGCTATGATGATGGTGCGCGACCAACCGAGGCCGACCGCGTCTATCATGTTGTCATGGGGCGTCAGATAGCCGTACACCTGCGGAACGGCCTCTATGACGATCATTAACAATACAAGGAGCTTCTGCGTGCCCTGATAGACCGCCTTGTCCTCGGGCTTTGTGAGGTCGAGCTTGATGATCTTCGCGCCTGTGAAGAGCTGCATGATGATGGATCCCGTTACGATCGGACCGATACCCAAATGCATCAATGAGAATGATGATCCTGCTAGGATCGCCCTGAAGTTCTCGAAGATATCCGTCCTCTGCTGCGAAATGCCGAAGAGGACGACGTTGGTCATCGAGAAGTACAGGATGAGGATTAGCAGGGTCCAGAGCATCTTGGTCTTGAACGGGACGTGCCCCTCTGGTCTCTTGACCGCTGGCAGCCTGTCAGTAAGGGGCTTTAGTCTATACAGCCAGCTCTCCTTTTCATCAGGCATTTATTTCAACCTCGCCTCCTGCGTTCTCTATCTTGGCGATGGCTCCCTCGGATGCGGCGGATACGGATACCTTCACGGGTATCCCTATGCTGCCGTTCCCCAGGAGCTTGTCGTAGCCGGCGACACCGAGGTCGATGACCTGCGGGTCGCCTTTCGTGATCGCACCGGCCTTCTCCAGCTTCTTCCACCTGAGCTGCAGCTCCCCGACGTTTATCGTCCTGGAGTGCTTGACGAGGCTCGGGTGCCTCTTGAAGCCGTGCTTGCCGAAGTAGTTCTTGAAGTACTTGTTGATGAACATCTTGTTGTGCTTGGCGGAGCCTGCCATACCCTTGCCGCCTCTCTTGCCCGCTCCCCTACCCGCCTTCTTGCCGCGGCCGTGGGTCCGGCTCCTTCCCCTGAACTTGGAGGTTCGGCCCATCAGATCATCCTCCTGAGAAGAGCTGTGATCTGGTCACCTCGGTACCCCAACGCGCCACCTGTTATATATGGGTTTTTAATCCCCTCGTAGCCCTTTCTGGGGGGGTGCAGGCGGAACACCGGTTTAAGACCCTGTCTGAGAGGGTATTCGCCGCTGATTATAGCCTCCGAGAGCTCGTTCATAGAGCCGAATCCCAGCTCCTTGAGGGCCTCCTTCGTGACCTTGTCGCCTGTTGCGGTGGTCCCTCGGCTCTCGATGAGCTCGGAGAGCGCCTCCGAGTCGATCTCTCCCCACGTGACGTAGTCCTTGACCACGTTGAGCATCCCCTTGGTGGTCTCGTTCTCGGGGAAGATGACACAATGGTTCGTCCTGGTGAGATTGAGCGATTCCAGTGTATGGCGGATCTTCGGCTTCGCGTTGATCCCGCCCCTGATCCTGACGATGCAGTACATCTAGTCCAGGCCTCCTTGGCTGCCCGAAACGATCCCCAGATCCTCATCCTGGCCCTTCATGGTCCTGACCTTGGAGGTCTCGACCAGGGCCGCATAGACCGCCTGGGCATAATTGATCGTTGTCCTCGTCTGGCCCTTGGTGAAGCCCCAGACATCGGTGATGCCCGCAAGCTTCAGTATGCTCTTGGCAACATCGGCCGCTGCGAGCCCGATCCCCTGTGGGGCGGGCTTGAACGTCACACGGACCGAGCCTGCCTTTCCGTTCACCGTGAACGGGACGGTGTGCGGCCTCTCGCAGCCGCACTCCCATGAGCCGCAGCCGCGCTTGATCTCGATGATGTTGAGCTTGGCGTTGTCGATGGCCTTCCTGATGGTCGGCCCGACCTCCTTGCCCTTTGCCCTGCCGAGGCCGACGAACCCGTCGCCGTTCCCGACGACGCAGTAGACGGAGAACTTGACCCTCCGGCCGGAGTCGGTCATCCTCTGGACCATGTTCACGTCCAGGACCTCGTCCTCGAGCTCCGGAAGCAGGACGTCCACTATCATGGGCTCCCTGATCCTGTAGCCGGATGCGAGCGCCTGGGACATGCTGGTGATCTCACCCTTCTTGACCATCCTGCCGAGCTCCGTGAGCGGGTCCCAGCCACTGGTATCCACAGCATCGGGGTCGTACTGGATGGCGGCGGGCGGGGCCTCCTGTGCGGGAGCTTCCGCCGGTGCCTCACCCTCCTTGGGAGGTTCCTCGGCGGGCTTGTCGCCCTCCGCGGGGGCCTTGGCCTCCTCGCCCTCCTTGGGCTGCTCAGCTGCCTCGACGGGTTTCTCCTCCTGAGCGACCTCCTCTTTGGGCTGGTCGTCAGTGGTCTTCTCTTCCTCTACCTTCTGCTCTTCCGTCATTCTAGCCCTCCTTCAGCTTGCTGAGCATGTCATCGATGTCCTTCAACATCGTGTCGACGTCCGCCGGCTGTTCACCGTCCTTGGCCTCGGGAGCAGGCTCCTCGGTCGGCTCTTGAGCCGCGGGCTCCTCCTTCGGCTCTTCTTCCTCCTCCTCCGTCTCGATGACCTTGCCGTCGGGTGTGATCTCGATCTCGTACTGCTTGCCCTCGTGGGTCACGGTGAGCTCGTACTGGACCACGTCGTCCTCCTCCTCGAGCTCGACCTCCACGATCTCGGCGCCGGGAAGCTTTGCCTCCAGAGCCTTGAGTACCGCCTCGGGAAGTCCGCTGCCCACCTTCGCCTCTTCAGGCGCGGGCTCCTCTACGGGTGCCTCGGGTTCGGGAGCGGGCTCCGGTTCAGGCGCAGGTGCCGCCTCCTCAACGGGAGCGGGTTCCGGCTTGGGCTCTGGTTTCGGCTCCGGCTTAGGTGCCTCCTTCTTGGGTTTCGGCTTCGCCTTGGGCTTTGCCTTCTTCTTCTTGGGCGCCGGTGTCGCCTTGCCGCCGTCGATGGCAGCCAGTACGCTCTGGAACTGCTTCGCAGAGTCCGAACCCTCCTCGCCCTCGATCCGGCCCTGGTCGGGCCTGAAATCTTCCGCGTGGGGGACGTCGAGGCCGGCATCCAGTATGCCCGAGAGGGTAGCGAAGATGCGGGTCCCCTTGATCGGCCTGTGCAGGCCGATGTCCAGGACCGCTTCCTCTATGCCGGATGCCTTCGCCTTCTGTCCGGCCAGGTAGCCGGTCAGATAGGACGCGCCGGTGTTCTTCATGGAGCCGGTCCAGCCGAAGTTGGCGAGCTCCGGCGACTCTGCCGTGACGGAGATCCTGTCCCCGACCGGATCGTACTCCACGAACTGGACTATCACGCGGCTCGAGGTAAGCCTCACCACGGCCCTGGGCTTCTCCGACTTGAGCAGCCCGAGCCTCTGGCGGTAGTTGGTCTTCCCCTCGTTCCGCCGCCTGAACTTGACCCTGTATCTTGGTCCGTGAGCCAATTACTTCCCCTCCTCGAGCGGTTTGATGAGCACTCCCTCCGCCTTGATGTGCGACAGAAGGTGGGCCCTGTTCCTGTACAGGTTGCCCTTTGCGTGCCTGTAATACTGTCTGTATGTGCTGGCGTCGATGTAGCCCTCGTCCCTGAGGTGCTTCAGCTCCCGCCTGATCGGTCTGATGGTCCCCATCCATACCTCCTTTCGCGGCCTCCGGGCGTACTTCGCGCCCTTTCGGCTGCCAGGCCCCCGCTGCCGTCCCTTCTTGAGCTGCTTCTTCCTGTGCTTGAGCCTGCCGGAGGAGATCCCCTTCTTCTGCTTCTTGAGGATCGCCCTGGTCTTGATGAGGTTCCGGATATCCCTGCGCGTGACCGCGTCGGCGACATCCTCCATCCTCTCGGGGTCGATCCAGACGCGGTTCTCCCCGCACTTGAGGATCTCCGCGGCCATCCTTCTCTGGTTGGTGAGGTCCATCTACTCAGGCCTCCTGTTGAGCACTCTGATCTTCAGCTCGTCCGCCCTGGCCTCGATTGCGATCCGCTTCCGGACGCCCACCGAGTGGCCGATCCTGGCGCACTGGGTCTTCGGGTCGATGTCCTCAAGGTCGTCGACGTTGTACACCAGCTTCTCCTCGAAGCCCGATGGATGCAGACCCCTGACGGCCCTGGGGCCGCCGTAGCCGATCCTGACCTTGTTGGAGCGATACTTCTTGTTGGTCCGGGTCTTGGAGTGGAGACCCCTGGGCCTCCTCCAGCTCTCGGAGAGACGATCGTAGCGGAACCACTCCTGTCTGCGGAAGTTCGGCCGCTTCTTCGCGATCTCCGCCCGCTTGTCCAGGGCCGCCCTGGTCTCCTTGTCGAGCTTCGGTGTGATCTTCCTCGGCGTCTGTTCCTCGGCCTTGTCGGCCTTGGTCCCCTTCTTCTTCTTGTCGGCCATGTGATCACCCCTTCCTCACGATGTATATTCCGTCCTGGAACACCCTGGGGTCGTACCCCTTGACCTTCGTGGCATGTTCGATGTTCGCGGCTGACTGGCCGACCTTCTCCTTGTCGATGCCCGTGACGATGACCGCATCGCCCTTGACCTGGATCTCGGTCCCCTCGACGATGTTGGCCCGCCTGGCGAACCTCTCCCCCATGAAGTTGTCTATGACGACCTCGCCGTCCTTGACGGCGACCTTCATGGGAAAGTGTGAATGTACTATCTTGAGCTCGTACTCGTAACCTTCGGTCACTCCATGGACCATGTTCGTGATATGGGACCTCCAGGTCCCTATCAGGGCCCTCTGCCTGCTCTTGGCGAACTTCGAGTAGAGCGAGACGCCCTTCGACGCGCTCCCCTCGTCCTCCGCCAGGTCCTTGACCGAGATGGTGATGTTGGGGTTCCGGAACTCCCTGGTCAGGGTCCCTCCGGGCCCCTCGATGGTGACATCGTTCCCGTCTATCCCGACGGTGACACCCTCGGGGATCGGTACGATGTGCTCTATCTCCGGTGTTATCGCCATTGAAATCACCTCAGTACACGTAGGCCAGCAGCTTTCCGCCGATCCCCTCGGACTTGGCGTCCTTGTTGGAGATCACGCCCTTCGTCGTGGTCAGGATGACCACTCCGAAGTCCTGGGCGGGAAGGTACCTGGACTCGAACCTTTCCATGTCGGACCTCTTGACGGAGAATCTGGGCGAGATCCCTCCACAGTTGTTGATGTGGCCCTTGAGGGTCACGTGGAACTCGCCGCCCCTTCCGTTCTCGAGGTACTCGAACTCTCCGATATAGCCGTTGTCCTGCATGACCTTCAGGATCCTGCCGATCAGCTTGGAGCATGGTGCGATAACGCACGATGACTTCCCGGAGATCTCAGCGTTCTTGATCGTGGACATTGCGTCTGCAACTGGGTTGTGCTGCATCTTGTATCCCTCCTCACGAGAACTTCTTGAAACCTATCTCCGGTGCGATCTCCCTGAAGCACTGTCTGCACATGTGGAGTCCGTACCTGCGGATGATACCGCGCTTTCGACCGCATCTCTCGCAACCTGTACCCCTTCCGTAGTCGCCTTTCGCCATCTCAGTCCACCTCCACTACTTCCACCCCGAACTGGTCCTTCACGAAGCCCACCCCTTCCGCCTGGGTTATCCTGTGAACGTGAGGTACGTGTGATCTCTGCCTCTTCCTAAGCTTGACCCTGTACCCGGGTCTTGCGAGGGTGACGGTGATGTCCATCCCGAAGATGCCGATATCGGGGTCGTACTTCATCCCCTCGAAATCGGTGTAGTCCGGGATACCGAAGGAGAAGTTCCCCTCCGGGTCGAAACTGTAGCTGGCTATCCGGTTCTCGCGGACCCAGAAGGCCCGCTTGAGGAACTCCACCGCCTTGTCCTTCCTGAGCGTGACCTTGCAGCCGATGGGCATACCCTTCCTGATCCCCATGTCCCTGTTGGTGGTCATGGAGGTCGTCCTGGTCGGCTTCTGCTCGGTGACGAGCTCGAGCACCTGCTCGGCCTTTAGGAGCCTCTCGCCGGCCTCGCCGACACCGATGTTGACCACGACCTTCTGAACGCCGATCTTCCTCATGGTATGGTCCGCGTTCATGCGATCACTACCTCCGGAAGCGCGATCTCCGGCTTCTTCTCGCCAACGACGAAGACGTAGTCCCTGATTGTGGAGAACTCCTCGAACCGTACGATGTTGGGCTTCGGGCTCCTGGTCACCTCCTGGGAGACGATGGGGCCGATCTCGCCTGTGTGCGAGCCGCCGATCACCAGGGCCATCATGCCGTCCTTCATCTTGTATTCCTTGAGGACCCTCTGCTGGGGGACCTGGATCTTGAGGACGTCGCCGGTGTTGTACTTGTTGGCGTCGAGGACGATGTTGCGCCCGTCATGGAAGTGGAGCTGGGTCTTTCCGCCCTTCACCGTGGTCTTGCCCGCGATCCGGGCCAGCTTCCACTCGCTCTCGGACTTGTCGATCCTTACAAGGCGCAGTTTGCCCTTCCTGTCGGGCAGCAATCGGAAATGCTCGTCGGTCTTCGGGATGGAGACGATGTCCATGAGGCCGATACCGCGCTTGTACTCGGTACAGACCTTCCCGTCCACCAGGATCTCCCTGGCGCCGATGATCATCCTCGCCTCCCTGGCGGTGTCAGCGTACTCCAGGTAGTCCCTGAGCAGTATTACCAGCGGGATGCTGTTCTCCACGGAATGGGGACCCGGCAGGGGCTTGGTGGCCCAGTGGTGGGTCTTCTTCGGCAGAGGCCAGCTTCTCGGTATGGTCAGTCGCATCATGTGCTTGCTCATCAGGCCACCTCCGGCCCTTCTTCCTCCTCGGCCAGGAGCTCCTCTTCAGCAGCCCTGCCGAGCTTCCTCCTCCTCCACTTGTCGGAGAGGTCCAGTTTGACGATCTCGACGTTGGACGGGTGGATCGGCCTTCCGACCTCCTTCCCGTCGGCCTTGGTCGTCGTCGCCTTCTCGACCAGGATCCTGTGATGGGTCGTGTCCACTGTGATGACCTTCCCAACGTGGTCCTTGAACTCTCCGACGATGATCTTGACGGTGTCGCCCTTCCTCACGGTGAGCCTGCGCTTCCCGTACTTCTGGCGCAGGTCGGGATGGAGGGGTGCCGAGAGGTACCTCCTCCTTCTGTGCATGGGGGCGTTGAACATCCTCTTCCGCTGCTTTCTCTTCTTGCTTGATACCGGCATTGAACCACCCCGCTCAGACGATTATCGATGCGAGGGCGCCTATCCTGGCCCATCGCTCGGCGGCCTCCTTGGCCACAGGCCCCTTGATATCGGTCCCCTTGGTCTCTCCGTTGGGCGCCGTTATAACGACGGCGTTGTCCTCGAAGGAGACCATGGTCCCGTCGGGTCGCCTGAAAGGTCTCTTCTGCCTTACTATGACGGCGTGGAAGAGCTGCCGCCTCATCTCGGGGGTACCCTTGATGACGGATACGACGACGAGGTCGCCTATCCCGGCGCTGGGCACCCTTCGGTGGACGCCCTTGTAGCCCTTCACGCTGATTATCTTCGTGATCTTGGCGCCGGTGTTGTCGGCGCATGTGATCCTCGAGCCCACGATCAGGCCCTTCGTCTGGTTCCCTGGCAGTCCCTGCATCGGCTCACCTCTTCTCCACTATGACGAAGGACTTCGTCTTGCTGAGGGGCCTGCACTCCATGATCTTGACATGGTCGCCCTTGGCCGCCGCGATGCAGTCGGGGGCGTGGACGACGTAGCGGCCGCTCCGCTTCTCGTACCTCTCGTACTTTGGGACGTATTTCAGATAGTCCCTCTTGACAACGGCGCTCCGTGTCATGCTGATGGACATTACGGTACCCTCCAGTATCTGGCCACGGACCGATAACGTACCGTGGAAGGGACAGTGCGGGTCCTTGCAGCCGCGCATCGGCGGCTCGACGTCGATACCGATATCCCTATGCTTGGGTATCTTCACCTTCTTCTTCACTTCTTTTTCGGGCATATGCATCAGCTCTTACTTTCTTTATCATGATCTTCTTCGGACGGTCCTCGGGTCTGTACCTGATGGTCCGGCCCAGGATCACATGATCCTCGCCGCCGACCCTGAAGCTGAAGGTCGAACCGGTCTTCGGTATCGTCCTATCGCCCTCTGGGGTCTGTATGACCAGGGTGTTCAGCGTCTCGTCGACCACGGTCCCCTTCATCCCCACGAATCCCTCGTGGGTGGAACCTACGATTGAGGCTTCGAGCCCTATGAGCTCGCCCCGGACAACGGTCCAAAGCTTGCGGATACTATCGTCATTTGCGTGTGATATCATCGAATTTCAGAGGGAAACCCCATGGTCTTTAAGACCTTCTGAACCTTCGCCTTGTGATCTCCCTGCAGCTCGATCTTCCCATCCTTCACGGTTCCGCCCGATGCGCACCGGGTCTTCAGGGTCTTCGCGAGGTCATCGAGGTTGATGTCGCTCGTGTCGATCCCGTCCACCACGGTCACGATCTTGCCGTAGCGCCTCTTGACGGAGTATATTCGGATGTTCTGCTGCTCCCGGGCGATCTCCTCGCAGACGCAGAGTTCCTGGGGCAATCCACATTTCGTGCAAACCTCTGGCATTAAAGTTCTCCTTCCTCCTTCATCACGGTCAATATCCGTGCGATCTCGGTCCTTAATGCTCTTATCCGGCCCGGACTGGCCGGAGCTCCGCCCATCGCCGCCACACCCCTCTCGTGCATGAGCTCGTTCCTGATCTCGGTGAGCTTCTTCGCTCGCTCGTCCTTGCTCATGCCCCTTATCTTCTGGGCGGTAAGAATCGTCACTCAGAGCCCTCCTTCTTCTCTTCTGCTGGAGGTTCTTCCACCGGCTCCTCGTCGAGCTCTTCCTCTTCCGGAGCTTCCTTGACGGGTTCCTCAGCGGGAGGTTCCTCGACGGGCTCCTCAGCTGGAGGTTCCTCGACGGGCTCCTCTGCAGGCGGTTCCTCGACGGGTTCCTCCGCAGGCGGTTCCTCGACGGGTTCCTCTGCAGGCGGTTCCTCGACGGGTTCCTCCGCAGGGGCTTCCTCGATGGGCTCCTCAGCTGGAGGTTCCTCGACGGGCTCCTCAGCTGGAGGTTCCTCGACGGGTTCCTCCGCAGGGGCTTCCTCG
>JANQNJ010000041.1 GCA_028279645.1 Thermoplasmatota archaeon | reverse complement strand
CCATGGGCTTGGTCGGTCGAAGCTTGACCACCGCGATGTCCCCTGTCCTGAGGAGCTTGCGGTTCGGGTCGTCGGCCTTCTCCTGTCCCGTCTTCGGGTCGATCTTCTTCTGGATCTCCTCGAAGATACAGGCGGTCTGCGTCGTGTGGCAGTGGAACACCGGGGTGTAGCCCTCGGTGATGACGCTGGGGTGCTGCAGCACAGCGATCTGTGCCACGAAGGACCTTGCGACGGTGGGTGGGTCGTCTGCCGGTCCGGCGACGTCTCCGCGCCTCGCGTCCTTCTTGCCGATCCCGCGCACGTTGAACCCGACGTTGTCGCCGGGCACTGCCTGATCGATCATCTCGTGATGCATCTCGATGGACTTGACCTCTCCGCCCTTATCCGAGGGCATGAAGACGATCTTGTCCCCGGGCTTCAGGGTGCCGGTCTCGATCCTGCCGACGGGAACAGCACCGATGCCGGTGATGTTGTAGACGTCCTGAAGGGGAAGCCTGAGCGGAAGGTTGGTGGGCTTCTGCGGTGTGTTCAGGTCGTTGAGCGCCTCGAGGAGGGTCGGGCCCTTCCACCAGCCGGTGTTGCCTGACTTCTCGTAGGCGTTGTCTCCCTTCCATGCGCTGACGGGGATGACGGGGATCTCGTCCACCTTGTATCCCACGGTCTTCAGCAGGGTCTGAACGTCTCCCTTCACCTGATTGTACCTCTCCTCGCTGTACTCGGGCTTGGTCGCGTCCATCTTGTTGATCGCGATTATGAGCTGGTTCACGCCAAGGGTCCTCGCCAGGAAGACGTGCTCCTTGGTCTGAGCCATCACGCCCTCGGGAGCCGCAACGACCAGCACCGCAGCATCCGCCTGGGATGTGCCGGTGATCATGTTCTTTACGAAGTCCCTGTGGCCGGGGGCATCGATGATGGTGAAGTAATACTTGTCAGTATCCAGCCTCTTATGGGCCACGTCGATGGTCAACCCGCGCTCCCTCTCCTCCTTCAGGTTATCCATCACATAGGCGAACTCGAAGGTAGCCTTTCCCTTTTCCTCTGCTTCTTTCCTGAGGTTATCGATTATGTGCTGCTTAATGACCCCAGAATCGAGGAGCATTCGCCCGACGAGGGTTGATTTTCCGTGGTCCACATGACCGATGAACACCAGGTTCAAGTGCTCTTTTTCAGCCATTCTAATCACTCCAAATTTCCGTTCGTGTGATACTCGCTCCACCCTGTTTTTGTTATATATATTACTTCTCTAGGATGGGGCGGGTATCTCCACATGATGGAGGTCATATATAAAATTTGACATGAAGGACCGGGGCCGGATATACGGTACTGGTACATCCCTCGAACGACACATATCGGAACTTCACCTGATGTATCCGGTGCTCTCCCTCTCCGACCGCTCGATCTGATCGTTCATGGAATCGATCTGGTCCTGTATCTCCTCCATCTCCGCCGCCTTCTCGTCGAGATCGGTGATATCGATGGTGAGATCGAGGGTCTTGACCAGGACCTCGAGCACAGCGCGGGCGGCCTTGGGATCGACTATGATCCCATGCGTTTCGCCCATCAGACATACGGCCGGAACCGATACCAGCGAGGCCATCCCGAGCAGGAGGCCACTTGCGCCGACGATCCCGGCTCCGGGCTCGCCGGGCTGGAACGCGACGCCGGCACCCTCCATCTCCTCCTTCAGTTCGATATCGTTGACCGCGCCTATCACACGGGGCGTCTCGATCCGCTTGCCAAGGCCGTAGCCTCCGAGGGTGTAGACCATGGTCACACCGAGCTCATTTGCCAGGTCCATGGTCCTCTGGGAAAGGATGTATTGCCCCTCCGGGGATATCGCCTGGAAGTCGCCTGTGAGTACAAGGAGGTCCTTGCCCTTTCGGGCGCCCTCCTTCTGACGGATAACATGCAGTTCGTGCGATATCATCTTCGCGACGCCGTCGTCTGCAACAGTGACCTGTGGTGGCAGATAGATCGAATAGATGGAGGCGATGTGCTCCGAGTCCAGGACGTCCACCATGTGGTCGGCCGCGAGCTTCCCCACGTTGCCCACTCCTGGCAGGCCCTCGATGAGCACCGGCTCGACGAGCTTGCGCTTCGAGAGCATCCTTATCGTCACGTCATCGGTCATTTCAGCAGCAACCGCCTGATGATCTCCTTCTGCGCGTGCAGCCGGTTCTCGGCCTCATCGAGGATCGCAGAGTGGCTGGAATCGATCACCTCGTCGGTGACCTCCTCCCCTCGATGCGCAGGAAGGCAGTGTATGAACATGAAATCGTCCTTGGCCAGGGATGTCAGGTCGTCATTGACGGTGAAGCCGTCGAAGGCCCTCAGTTTCTCGTCCCTCCCTGATTCCTCGCCCATGGATACCCATGTGTCCGTCGCAATGATATCAGCATCCACGACGGCCTCCCTCAGGTCTCCGATGATATTGATGCTGCCGCCGGATGCGGCGGCGACCTCATTCGCCTTGGCAAGGATCCCCTGGTCGGGTTCAAGGCCCTCTGGGACCGCTGCGACCATATGCATGCCCGTGTAGGCGCATGCAAGCAGGAGCGAGTTGCAGACGTTGTTCCCGTCGCCGATCCAGGCCAGCTTCAGTCCGCCTAGGCGGCCCTTCCACTCTTTCACCGTCATGAGGTCGGCCATGGCCTGGCAGGGATGCTCCAGATCATCCAGGGCGTTGATCACGGGAACCGGAGCGTGGCCGGCAAGCTCCACCATGATATCGTTGGAGAAGGCCCGGTACATGATGACGTCGACGAAGCGGGACATAACATTGGCTACATCCTTGACGGCCTCCCTTTTTCCGACCTGGATCTCATTCGGTGAGAGATAGAGCGCATGGCCGCCGAGCTGGTGCATCCCGAGCTCGAAGGACACCCGTGTTCTCAATGAGGGCTTCTCGAAGATCATCCCCATTGCTTTCCCGGCCAGGGGTGTTCCCGCTCGCCCCTCCTTGTACTCCCTCTTCAGGGCGATCGCAGCATCTATCCAGTCCTCGAGTTCCGTGCCAGCATCGGCTATGGAGAGAAAGTCCTTGTTCATCCTGTCCCCTCGGCGTGAGCCATAGATATAGGTGCTATTTGAGGATTTTCATGGGTCCGGTGAAGGTGCCGGTCGCGTGGGCAACAAGTTTAATATCCAACCCAGCAGATGGCTTTGTCAGCAGTTCCAGGCTGGTACCCATGAGGTTGTCGCTGATCATCACAGGGCTGATAGTAGGCATCGCAGGCGTCCTAATGATAATATTCGCGTGGTGGACGATCATCTGCTGCTTCGTCGGGATCGCCCTGTGCATCCTTGGCGCCATCATGGTACTGGCAGGCCTGGTCTCCGGCACACCCAGGCGCGTGGTCTTCGTGAGACCGATGCCAGGACAGCAGTTCCCCGGAGGCTCACAGCCCGGCGGAGGGCAGCCATCTGCTTCACAGCCGGAACGTTCCAGAGAACGGTCAGGGCACCAGGCTGCTTCTGAACACGTATGCCCGTCCTGCGGGGCTTCCACCACAGGGACCAAGTTCTGTACTTCGTGCGGCCGGGACCTGGGCTGAGAAGGGGCCGGATGGGAACCCAAAACCTTTAACTCGCATCAAACCGATGATCGAGCATATAGTGCGGAGGGACAAGATGAGAACCGGCTTGGTCATAGGAGGACTTCTCCTCGGTATATTCGGGCTTCTGATGATATTCATCCTGGGATGGACAGGTGTATGCTGCATCGTCGGGCTGATCCTGGTTCTGATCGGTGGCATCCTCTTCCTCGTGGGTCTAGTCGCAAGGGATCCGGCCAGGGCCCAATATCGACAACCTCCTCCCCAGCAGCATCCATACTATCAACAACAATACTACCAGCCGCCCCAGGGGCAGTACGCCCCTCCCCAGGGCCAGCAATACCGGGACCGTTCCCACGATGATCGATCCCGGGCCGACCGACCAAGGGACACAGGCAGGTACGATGGTGGATACGATCATGACCATCACGAGGACAGGCCGCCCAGGCGCGCTCAGGAGCCGCCCAAGCGAAAGGTCAAGCGGAAGCCCGTGAAGAAGATGGTCAAGCCCAAGGAAGGTCCGAACTTCTGTCCCGGGTGCGGGTCGAAGAACGAGGGATTCAAGTTCTGCCCATCCTGCGGGAACGACCTCCGTTCGTGACCCATTTAGGCGGTATTCATTCGATAAGAGAACGTTAATATGCACCGGCATCGTTCAAAGGTCCAGTATATCAGAGGTGATATGAGCATGTCATATCAAGGACCACCGCCAGGATACGACGACGGGTACGATCAGGGGGGGCATGGAGGATATCCACCCCAGGGCTACGGCCCTCCTCCAGGACAGGGTTACGGACCACCTCCCGGTCCCGGATATTATCCACCTTACGGACCTCCGCCACAGAACAGCATGCTGCCCATGGCCGGCGGTATCTGCTGCGTCCTCGGCGGGATATTCGGAATGGGCTATGGCGCGCTTTACCTGGCCCTCGGCTCGTCGTATTCCGCGTACTTCGACACAGGGATCCTGATGATCTGCGGCGCGTTGATGCTGATATTCGGGATCATGGGGATGCTGGGAGGGGTCCTCGCCATCCAGAAGAAGAACTGGGCTTTCGCCCTCATCTGCGGTATCCTGGGTATCTTCTCCGGCGGACCTGTCTTCCTTGGATCGATCCTGTGCCTGATCGGAGTGATCCTGATCGCCGTATCAAGGGACTCCTTCCGGTGATCGACGATAAAACTTCGAATAGGGTGAGACATCGGACCGACGATGTCCAGAACAGAGATACAAGACCACATACACCGTCCAGATAGATCGCTCTCCCGGCCTCCTGTCCAATACGTTTATTAGGTACTATAACAATGCGAAGCCGTACATTGGAGGTGACATGAGCATGGCATACCAAGGGCCACCGCCAGGTTATGATGATTACGACGATTACGGCGGCCAAGGAGGTCCCCCTCCCCAGGGATACGGGCCACCACCCGGTCAGGGATACGGACCGCCTCCTGGCCAGGGTTACGGGCCACCGCCGGGACAGGGCTACGGCCCGCCGCCCGGAGGAGGCTACTATCCACCGTACGGACCACCACGGCAGCAGAGCAACCTCCCCGTTGCAGGCGGGATCCTCTGCGTGATCGGCGGGCTTCTCGGTCTGTTCGGCGCATCCCAGATACTGTTCATAGGGGCCGAATATTCCGCGTACTTCGACACCGGGTTCTTCATGATCTGCGGTGCGATACTGCTGATATTCTCGATCTTCGCCCTTCTGGGTGGAGCGATGGCGATCCAGAAGAAGAACTGGGCCCTCGCCCTGGTCGGCGGCATTCTCGGCATATTCTGTCTTGGACCGCTATTCCTGGGATCGTTGATGTGCCTCATCGGGATGATCCTGATAGCGATCTCCAAGGATTCGTTCAACTGATCGGGTCCATCTGGCAACCCCGGTAAAAGCGACGATAATGCGGCCGTAAATTAAAGACGGCCGTTTTATCCTTTTCTTTCGTTGAAATATGATTTTCAAGGTTTAGTATTTAAAGAAACTCGATTTTATCCAATATGTTTATAAACTAGCAACACTTTGGGAATTTACACATTGGAGGTGTTTAAGAATGGCAAAGCAACCCCCCCATGATGAGATGCATGAGCATGGTCCGCCGCCCCATGGGCCGCCGGCCTACGGGCCGCCGCCCAAGCAGGACAGCGCCCTGCCCATCGTCGGTGGTATCTTCTTGATCCTAGGAGCTATAGCCAATCTTTGGTTTGGTTACATCTTTCTGGCTGCAGGAGATGCGATAAAGGACGCTGGGTTCGAAGAGGGTGGTATCTGCCAGATCATCGGGACCATGGCCCTGATATTCGGTATCCTGGCCCTGATCGGCGGTATCTTCGCAATAATGAAGAAGAAGTGGCCGATAGCCCTGATCGGTGGAATACTCGGTATCTTCGGAATCGGATATCTCGGATTTCCGTTCCTCGGATCTCTCTTCTGCCTGATCGGTATGATCCTCGTTGCGATCTCTCGAAGAGCTTTCGACTGAGATCGACATCATTAAGGATCGGTGCCAGCACCCCATTGGTGGCGCTGGCTGACCACGAATTGACCGCCCGGGTCCGGGCGCTCACTTTATTCTATTTATTCTATAATCATTCGTTAAGTACGATAAATTTTCAAGATCATGCCTGAGCGAATTTTATAAGTGATAACACCCCTGTAGGTGCTGACCATACTCAGGGTCCAACGACATCAACCAACAGCGATGACCTATGTACGAGGAGGGCTACGGGACCGATCAGGGGGGACAACCCCCGCGAAAGAGGAAACAGGACCTTGTAATCGATGCTCCAGCTCGGGCAAGAGGTCCAGCTGTCCCAG
>JANQNJ010000150.1 GCA_028279645.1 Thermoplasmatota archaeon | reverse complement strand
CCGGGAACTTGGCCTTCCCCTCTCCCATCCGCGGGCCCATGACCTTCACGCCCATCTTCTCCAGCTCGCCGAGGTTCTCCATGACCTTGGAGTGTCTATACATGGAAGCGTGCATCGCCGGGACCACAAGCGTTGGCAGCCTGGAACCGAGGGCGGTCGTCGCAACCGTGGTCACGGGAGTATCGTCTATCCCCATGGCCATCTTCGATATCGTGTTCGCAGTTGCAGGCGCTATGAGGAACAGATCGGCCTTCGTTCGGGTCTCTCCGGCCAGGGCCACATGCTCCAGCGCTCCCGTCAGCTTCGTTATCGGCTCTCTACCAGCGGCGGCGTGGATGGCATACGGATGGACTATCTCCTCGGCAGCCTTCGACATGACAGGGAAGACCTCAGCCCCGTGCCTGATCAGCTCATGGGCCAGCTCGATGCACTTCACGGCAGCGATGCTGCCAGTGATACCCATGACTATCCTCTTGTCCTGCAGGAGCGTCGACCTCGCATACTGTATCTCCTCGACGGGATGGGCCATAACGATCACTTCCTATCGGGTTCAAACGACTTAAAACCTGTCCAATCGCAGGTATTTGGTGAGAGCCTCCACGACGCCGTCGCCGTTGGGGGCCTCAGTAACGTAATCGGCCACCGCCTTAACCTCGTCCCTGGCGTTGGCCACCGCCACCCCCACCCCTGCGTGCAATATCATCTCAGCGTCGTTCTGGCCGTCCCCGAGGGCCATGACCTCGGTGATATCGACGTCGATGAGCTCGCATGCCCTGAGCAGTGCCGTGTACTTGCTCACGTTCATGCTCATCAAATGGGTCCCGAATCCGGTCTCTACCACCGCGAGCTCCGTATCTCCGACAAGCTCCCTTATCCGTGAGACGTCGATGGAATCGGGCTTCATGACCACCTCGGTCCTTCGCCATTGGTCGGTGAACAGACGCTCGACGCCCTCCTGCTCCTTCAGGCGGGCATAGATCTTCAGGGCCTCTCCGCCGTCAGAAAGCTCGTAGACGGTGTCCTTGTAGCAAACCAGGCCGCCGTTCTCGGCCACCACCGGGCCGGTGACCCCGAGGAAGCGGGCGAGGCCCCACGTTATGGGGAGAACGTTCCCGCTGGCGAGGATGACCGGTATGCCCATCTCCTCCACCTTTCTCAGGGTGTCGATGGCTACCGTCGATATGTGCCTGCGGTTGTCGGTGAGCGTGCCGTCGATATCGGCCGCAACGGCCCTGATCTTGACCATGGTCCGGTTGAGGTCCAGTTCATTACTTTAACGTTGCGGTGGGAGGTGCCTAAAAGGCTCCAGACTACCTGGCCAGGGTCCGATCTTACCGACCCGGACCCATGAAAAGCTTTTTACCCGGTCCCACGCTTTTACCGGCCTATGTCGGACCTACCAACCAATGTACTGCTTGGAAGGAAACTTCGCGACAGGGGGTTGACACTCGTTACAGCAGAGTCCTGTACAGGAGGGCTCCTCGCCAAGGTGATGACCGATATTCCGGGAAGCTCCGATTACTTCAGGATGGGCATCGTCGCCTACAACAACGAGATCAAATCGATCGTCCTGGATGTACCGGAGGAGGATATCGAGCGCTACGGCGCGGTCAGCACGGAGGTCGCCGTCAGGATGGCCTCGGGCGCGACCAAGATCAGTGATTCCGATATCGGGATCTCGATCACGGGGGTGGCCGGACCGGGCGGCGGAACGGATCACAAGCCCGTTGGCCTGGCCTACGTCGGTGTATCTGACGGTGTGAACACCGTGGCGAAAAAGGTCGCTTTCGAAGGCGACCGTAGGGAGAACAGGGCCAGGTTCACCGAGGCCGCGATGATCCTTGCCTTGCAGTTCCTCGAGGACAGACTGCCTATAGATGTTTAGACAGCTTCTTCAGCTGCTCTGCTTTGGCAGCTAGAGCCTTCTTGAGCTTCGGGAGCTCCTTCTCCATCGAACGCGTGGGCACGGCGCCCTCGGGCGACGGCTCGATGAGGTTCTGCTGCTCCAGCATCCTTAGCGAGTACCGTACCAGATGGTCTGCCAGACCGGTCCGCTTCGATATCCGGATGATCCCGATGGGCTTCTCCTTGATGATCGTGTCAAGGACGAGGACGTGCCTCTCAAGTATCTCGATCTCGGTATCGATGGGGTGAAGGAGCGACTGCTTGTCCTTGGACCTCCGGTCCCCTTTGCTTCCCTTTCCGCTCTTGGCTGCCATTACGATCTCCTCGCTTGATTATGATAAGATAGGGGGTATGATACTCATCCCCATGTTAACCTGTATCACGTCATCTGATATAAAGTATCTCGAAGGTCCCTGGACATCTCTGCGAGCTCAGTCCAGGTAGTACTCGATGATGACCTCGAGGGTGTAGGAGTTGCTGTCGTCTATGAAGACGACGCCTGTCCCCTGCCCGAAGGCGCTCTGCTCGCCTGCATCGTCAAGGGTGACCGTCACGTTCCACTCGCTCTCGATGGTCTCCTCGCCGATGTCGAAGGTCAGCTCGATCCGCCCCTCCTGGTCATGTTCGTTGGTGGCCTCGCCGGAGTCCCGATGGCTGCCAGGGCCGATGACCTCCAGGATGAAGGTGTCGCCCTCGTTCTCGTAGGTAGGGACACCGTTGTCCGGTTCGTCCTCCCAAGTGAGTATGAATGTGGCCATGGCGTCCCATCCGCCGGAACTGAAATTGTACATGGCGGATTCCTGCTCGTTGAGGGTGCCGGACGTGGAATCCTCGTAGGTGTTCTCCTCATCGCCGCTGGGCCCTCCGCCGCCCCCTCCGCCGCCACCGCCTGGGACATAGTTGGAAAGGTCCACTGTGTCGTATGCGTCAGCCTCGTAGCTGAAGAGGCCGTACATCGCCAAGATGATGACGATGCTGCCTATGAGGGATATCGGCTTCTTGTGCTTCTTGATGGTCGCGTCCAGTCCCATGAAGGTAGTTATAAGGCATTCTGCTCATAAAATTTTCCCTAACCTTGTTACAATATCCGGTCGCCTGCCAGGGTGATCAGAACGGTTGTCAGGAGGGTTCTAGGGGCGGAAAGCGGGGAGTTGGCTCATGGGCCCTTGGTGTCAGGACCGGCCAGGGATGCGAGCGACCGTTTCAGCGCCCATTGTTGAACATGGTCCACGTGATCCGACAGTACACCCTCCAAGACCTCCTGGACCTGCGGGCGCTTGCCGTGCAGGTCATCGTCCTCGCCGGGATCGTTCTTCAGGTCATACAGCTCCTTGGCGCCGATGTCCTGGTGGTGATGGAGCTTCCATCGGGGCGTCCTTACGGCGGCCTTCCAGCCCTGCCCCTCCCACACCTCGCAGAAGACGGCGTCGCGCGGTGTGAGCAGGTCCTGCCCCATTAACGTGGGCGGCGGTGTCAGACCGGCCCTGTTAACAAGCGTCCAGGGGACATCGATCATGCCAACCAAATGGGTACTGCTCTTGGCAGGTATCTCGTCCCTGCTAGTGCCTCCGTTCTTGAGGAGGATCGGGACGTGCATGATCTGGTCGTAGAAGCGCTTCTTGTGCCCTGCGATCCCGTGCTCCATGAACTCCTCGCCGTGGTCCGAGGCGATGGCGATGACAGCGTCGTCATACAGACCCCGCTCCTTCAGACCGTCGATCAATGATCGGAGATAGCCGTCGTTCAACCGGATCTTGGTGTCGTAGAGATCGATCAGCTCGGGGATGTAGCGATCGATGCCTGGATGCCCCTTCCTGAGCATCCTGTTGATCTTGATCATCTTGCCCCTGGACATCGATCTGCCGGTGAACTCCTTGAGCTCCTGGGGCTCGGGTCTGAACGGGCTGTGGGTGTCCATGTAGTGGACCCACAGGAAGAACGGCTCCTCCACACCGTCGAGATGGGTGAGTACCCTCTTGTTAAGGTCGTCGCCGCGGACGTACGGGACCCGCGGCGGGGAGACCGCGTCGCGCATCGATATCGCCATGTAGTGAAGCGTCCTAGACCTGCGAAGAGCGACCTTGACGCCGTTCCTGACCCTGGTCTTGAGGCCCCAACCTCCGCTCTTCAATTGCTTCTCCGAGTAGGTCCGGCCCTCCCACTGTCCCTTGTCGGAGCCGAATGAATCGAAGAACTCGTCGAAATCGCGGGAAAAACCCATAAAGCTAGATATGAAAGGATTGGAATGGAAGGCGGCGGTACTGTAGCCGGCCTCCTTGAAGACGGACTGTACCGGTGTCGCGAAGGAGGGCAGGAACATTCGTTTGCCCGCAGCCAGTGAATAGATCCCGCCGATCGACGCGAGGAAGGATGAAAGTGTGGAAGGGCCCTGTGCATAGGCATCCCGGAAGACGGTGAAGTCGTCGGATAAGGAATCGATGAAGGGGGTGGTGTCCCGTTGGTAGCCGAAGCTGGAGACGTGATCGGCCCTGAGCGAATCAAGGGTGATGAAGATGACGTTCCTCATGTTGCCAGGTCCCTCGGCCCTGAATTGACAGAGGTCCGTATAAAGATGTTGACAGTCGAAGCATTTCGGTTTTTAGCCCCCACGACGCCGGCTCGGTCTAACGACGTTTGATGCGGAACAATAGCAGGAGAACGATAACGACCATGACAGCTGCAGAGCCCATCGGGCCATACAGATGAGAGGAGGATGAGCTGGAGCCATCTCCCCCGTCTTTGCCGTTGCCACCGTTTCCGTTCCCGCCGCCACCATTGCTATAGGCAGGGGCCACATCGATCGTGAACGGACCATAGGCCATGGTCATTCCGTCGAACGTGAGGTGGACCGAGACCTGGTGGGTCCCGTTGACCTTCGGTAGAATGCTGAAATTGATGTTGAGGATCTCACCGGCCGCCATCGGACCGATCGTGAGATTGACGCCCTTGGGCAGACCGAAGGTGGGGGATGTGATCTCCAGCAATATCTCACCGGCGGCTTTCAGCGAACGGAGGACCTCGATCTCGACGGGCATCACCGAGACGGACCAGTTCCGGAACGTCCCATTGATGCCGGTGACATCGAATGTCGAGAGCAGCGTCAGGTTCCAATCATGGTAGAAATATCGTTCGAAGAAGGCCGCGGCCCTTGGATCGTCGATCAGGAGCGAGTGCTCCCTGTTGTTGGTGGAGGCGCTCCTGCCCCAATTGAGGCTGGATACCATAACGATGCGGGAGTCGATGATCATTCCCTTGTTATGGACCTTTGACAGCCCGTCGAGGTCGGCGAGCTTCGCCTCGAGGTCCACGGAGCTCTCGTTCGCCCAGTGGTTCAACGCTACGACGGTATCGTAGTTGTCCCAGTCGTAGGAACCTGGATCGGAATACCTGCTGTCCAGGAGGACCCGGACCTTGACGCCGTTCAATGCGGCATCCTTCACCGCTTCTAGATACCGGTTCGGTTCGCCGTCCCCGCCGCTGGACCAGTTCCACGGTAGCGACAGGAGCTCGATGAGGATCGTCTCTGTGGCGTCCTCGATCGCGCCTATCAGCGTTCCCTGGTCCAGGTTCGAATCTGGTGCGTATACCAGGGTGCCCTTTACATCCGATATCGATGTCGATTCGCCGATGGGTCGATAGTTGCCGTATATCGATGACGAACCGTTCCCGGAACGCGTCCGATCCCATTCGTCCCTGAAGTATTCAGGGACCGGAGTATATGGCCACTGGCCGAACGAAGTCAGGTCGTACCGGACCGACCAGGTTCGAAAGAAGACGTCTGCAGCTGTGTCCGCAAGCTCGTCCGAATGGATCACTGCGCCCCAGCCCCTGTTCCCCATCGTGTTCACAGGCGGACAGCCGGAATCCTTCCAGTTCTCCGTCATGACGAGCACGCCGTCGTCGACGATCGCGTGCTTGGCGTGGATGAAAAGATAACGGGTCCGGTTGACATCCGACCTCATGAACCTGACCTTTCCACCGGCATCGACGATCTGTTCGGCCAGATACTTCTCGCTGTATGCCTCCTGGTAGCGGTGGCCGTTGATGATGTACTCGTCCTCGCTGACGTTCCCGAACGACCAGCTTACTGGTGCGCCCTCAAGGAGAATACGGACATCAACGCCCCGTTCGGAGGCGTTGATCAGTGCCGTACCGATGGAAGGAGAGGTCAGCTGGTAGAGCTCGATCAGGATGCGCTCCTCGGCGTTAGTGAACATGTCGATGAGGAGATCGTGAGAGGATTCGGGCGATGTGAAGAGGATAGCGTCGCCCCGGAAATCGATCGGTCTTGAACCCGTCTGACCAGGAAGCCTCTCGATCAGATGGTTCCATTCAAGGGAGGTGTTGGTGTCGTTCCCGGCGGGAGACCTGTACAGTATCCTACCTGCGGATAGACCTGGTATCGGCCCGCCGATCCATCCAGGAAGATCGAGGTCGGATCCATCGTAGGCAATGGCATCGATCGGGAGCTGTCCATACCTGAGGGAGACCTCGTCCCCGGAGTTGGACAGTAGTATCGGATCTGCCCTCATACCGAAGGTCGAGCTGAGAAGATGCATCCAGCTGTAGCTGCGATCCTCAGGGGCGTGGGTCAGACCAGAGTGTTCCGAGACGTTGTGGACCGAACCGTTCATCAAAGCCCCGGGATTAGTGCCGGTAAGGTGTTCGAACAGCGTGCTGTTGCGGGTCACAGATAGATGCTCATACGGGCCTAGGAAGTCGCCCGGATGGAACCAGAACGAGCTTTCGTGGTCCGTTAACTGCCATCCGAACAGGTCGACCGTGTTGTTGCCCGGATTGTATACCGTGATCCATTCGTCCTCATCGTCGTCCGCCGTGCCGTCGTACCGAACCTCCGAGATCAGGAGCATCGGTCGATGGTCGGTGCCGTTGACCAGAGCGTTCCTCAGGTCGGTCAGGGAATAGCCCGGAGTGAGGTCCGCCTCGGCCACCGGGGCCCAGTTGGTGGGTACCGATATCGACGCGGCGTTCACACGTCTCAGGCCGTAGCCATCCGGAGGTATCGGGACAGGACCCGCATCTCCCCATTGGTGACCGTACAAAGGAGGGTCGGTCTTCACTGCGTCGCCGAATCCGACGTAGTCGACGATCCAACTGTGTTCATCGAGGAGATGGAGGTCATCGCCGGAGTTCGCAAGGGCGTTCATGTCGCCGAGTGAGGTGTATGGACCTTCATCGTCCGTGAACACGAACAGTGCACATTCGCCAGCCTCCATGGTAAGGTTCGTGATGGTGTGTTCAAAGGAATCGAGGTCGGTGATCATCCAGCCATCGAGGTCCACTGTTTCGTTCCCGAGGTTTCGAAGCTCGAACCACTCGTGGTCGTGATCGAGGTAGTAAGGATCGAAGACGACCTCTGAGAAAAGAACCCGTGGCAGGACCGGTCGCTCGAACTCGATCTCGGTGACCTTCCCGGTTGAAACCGCGACCACCTCGGTCCTGATCGTCGAGTCGTCGTGGAAAAGGCTGAAGGTGCAATTCCCAGCAGGCACAGGATATCTGAACCATCCATCCGGAGGAAGAGGAGAAGGACCATCATCCTCTGAACAGCCGTTGTCCTCGGTCCTGTACAGCATGGTGCCGTTCGGATGTTCGATCTCGTAGATGGCGTGTGGTATATGACCGCCGGAATAGGCCGTGCCTGATATCGTTCCGGCCTCGGAGACGTTGTACAGATCGATATCGTACTGGGTAAGGCCCCTGTTCTCGTCGGAGCCATCGACCCTGTACTCGATCTTTGCCTCAACGACACCGGCCGCCTCTGCCTGAGGGTAGTTGGTGTAGTTCCAGAGGCGAACGAACACATCCCCCTCCCAGAGCCCATCGGTCAGCGGGCATCGGAGGCAGTCGCTGAAGGTCCACGGATAGACCCAGGCGGAACCGTTCCACATCCTGGAGACGACCTTTCCCGAGCTTCGCAGCTGGACCCTGAGGTGGACCGCCGATCCCCCGGTCTCGTTGATCCTGATCTGGATCAGGCCTGGATAACCTCGATCCGAGTCGCTTATTGTAGGGAGAAGTTCGGTGGAGGAAACGACCTCGAGATCGGCGGCCGCGGTTCCCATCAACAGGAACAGAAGAAGGAATAAGAGAAACGATGCAAGCCCCGCCCTGGCTGCCCGGTTGGACCCCCTTCCGACCATATGGAACGAATAACCGGGGTTCATAGATAAGTAAGTATTGAAAAATCGCACCTTTGAGAACTGTTACATAAGTATTTTATATGTTCTAACCCATGGAGCCAACACCACTTCCAGAGGGTTATGAGCGCGATCTCCATGCGATTTGGCGAGATTATGTCAAAGGTCGGTCTACTCCTAGCGAAACTGATACTTGACCTGTGGAAAGGCCTCAACTGGGTGTGGCAGAAAATGGCTCCTATCAGAATCCAGGTCAATCTGTTCTGGTTATGGCTCAAGAGGAGGCTCCAACCGATCTGGAGGCCGATAGATCCACACTATCAACGATTGACCGCCCGGTTCAGGGAGTTCGAGGAGGCGCGGCAGTTCGAGAGGTCGACGATCGCCATCGGTGTGGGTTTCATCTATTCCTTCCTGATACTGACGGTAACTATCCTCATCATGACCCTTGAGGCCATCTCGACGACCTTCTGGCTGAAGAGCATGATCGGACTGGTCCTCCTCTTCGTCTCGCTCATCGGATTCTCGGGCCTAGGCTACACCCTGTTCAAGGAGTACATGAAGGGGGGTGGCCTGTTCAAGGTCAGCGCCCTGTTCCTGTTCCTGATCTCTTGGCCTGCGATCTTCATAAGCTTCGGGTTCTTCCTGTGGATATTCATCCTTTCGTTCCTGGGTATGTTCATCGGTATCCTCACCGAGGGGTGTGTGAGCTCCGAAGCCTTCGACTACTCGGTCTGGGACAAGGAGCTTTCCCGGCCGATCTCGGCGATCTCCAAGCATGAGATGAAGAAGATCGAGGGAAGGTATGACTACCAGAAGGAGGCTTTCGAGAAGGCCGTGGCCCACGTGTCCAAGGATGACATCTCCTGGAGGAAGAAAAAGAAGAAGAAGAAGACAAAGGAGGACGTGGCCTGGGAGAGCAAGAAGGAGGACCTGGCCTGGGAGGAGAAGAGGGAGAACGTTGCCTGGGACGGAGAGGAAAGGGAAGAGGTCGCCTGGACCGAGGGCGAGGAGACGCCCGATGCCGAGTGGGAGGAGAGCGGCAGGCGGGGAACCGAATGGGAGGAAACGGTGGTAGCCGCAGATTCCGGTGACGAAATGGACTGGGACGACGACGAGGGAGAGGAGGAAGGCGTCGCCTGGGGCGACGACGATGAGAAGGTGTCCCTGCAGAAGAAGGGCGATATAGCATGGGAGGACGAGGAGGCCGAGATACTGCCCCTCGATGAGCCTACCATCCGGACGGTTGACAAGAACAAGATCGATCCGCAGATGCCGGAAGAGGCCTTCGACCTGTAGGTCCAGGTTTCCCTTCGTTTCAAGTTTGTTTGCTAGCCTTCTTTCCAGCTAAATGCCTGTGCCTAGAGGGCTTTCTATATGCGAATCCGGGAAGGAGCGAGTAATGATAAATGCTGAAAAAAGCTGATGCTCTAGGACGGAAAACCTGAACCAAAACGGAGGAATGGACTAGATCTTGATCGAATTAGAAAAGTGGAGCAAGGCCAACGGTGAATCATCCGCCGACATTGAGAAGAAAAGTAATCCCGTGTAGGTTTGATCAGCCTCAAGCATCTGATTAAGGTGGGTGATCTGGGGCTCGGTCACCCGCATATGACCGTGCATATGAATGTTGAAATCATGTGAAACAATACCACCGGTCGTCTTCAGGTCGAACACGTAGGATCCGACATTGCGCTCACCATCGCCTTCGGTTGTCTTTGCGGTAAAGTTCACGATGAAGAAGACCCTGTTTATTGAATCATTCTCAGGTCTGAAGGTCAAATTTCTTCCATCTTCGAACCTGACGGTGAAGTTCTCAGCTGTCTCATATCCGTTGATCGTAATAATGACATCAGGCGCCTCCGGAGCCCCCAGCTTGATCATCACCGGGATCATAATGATGATCACCACGATCCACACTGCAAGGATCATCTTGAACCGCGGCGACTGAAAGAGCGATCTCTGTTGATATCGATCGTCGGGTTCCTGCTCCATACTCTCCCTGTTCAACTATTGTATGTTAGCTTACTTCTACGTTTCGGGCCCGTGCTCGGACATTGCTTGCACCCACGCTAGAACATTGCTTTCACCCACCCGCTCGGAAATTGCAGACGGAATATGGGACTGCGCTTACGCGCCCTCGTGGTTCGGTTCGTACGGGTTGAACGCGGGGTCCCCGTGGATGAAGAACTCGTTGATCGTGTCGGTGTGCGGTCCGCCGCCGTCGGTCCCCCACTCGGAGACGTACTTGTTCTTGGCGTCCATCAGGGCAGCTCCTACTGTTGCATTGGAGGGCCAGTGGTCCACGATGCCGCCGGGATTCTGCTTGTCATACATCTTGCCGAAGAGGGCGCCGTACATGATCAGGGCGATGTAGTCGCCGAAGACCGAGTCGCTGGACTGATCCGGTAAGGGCAGAAGCGTACCCCAGGACATCCTGGAGGCGCCGATGTACGCATTAACTCCCGCATGCAGGAAGGCCTGCGAGAGGGCGATCCTGTGCGGGATGCCGTCGGTCCTTCCGGTGACGCATGACGATCCGAATATGACCGTCGGACCGAAGTCCATGTCCTTGACGTGGGCGACATCGTAGGCGCCGCCGCCGTATGTGGCGCGGTCAACCGGGTTCGCTATGGGCGATACGCCCTCGATCGCGGTCGGGACGTACCAGTAGTAGAAGCCATGGGCGCAGAAGAAGATGAAGTTGGCCGACTCGTACTTGCGCTGGGTCCACTGACGACGCGATTTGTACTCGTCGTCGCCGGCGCCAGCGTCGCCGTCGTGGTCGCACTCGAAGCCTGCTGCACGGGCCATGTTACGGAACTTCTCCAGGTCGGCCTTCGCGACCTCCACCGGCGGCAGCGAGCCGAGGGTGGTGTATGCGGCGTTCTTCCATTCGTCGGGCAGCTCGTAGCCGTTCGATGGCCCCTTATGTGAATCGACGATCTTCTCGTAGTGCGTCGATCTGGCGACCAGGGCGCTGACGTCCTGCAGGTCCCAGCCGTCCACCCGGCCGGAGGCGATCTCGAAGTCGGGATCGCCCTCCATCTGCAGGTCGTAGTGGGCGCTGTTCACACGGACCAGCTCGTACGGGTCGTCGTACGGATCGGCGTCGATGGACATGTAGACGTTGTCGCCCGCGATGCCGAAGCCCTCGGTGGGATCTCCCTGTTTGGACTCGTGGTAGTACTGCGGGAACATGTTGCTGTCGGCGACGATGGCAAGGTGGTAGGCATGGCCGTTCTGGCCGGCGTAGAACTCGTTCTGGTAGTGCTCCGCCAGGTCCAGGATCTTCTGGATGTTGTCCTCGCCTATGGTCTTCGTCGGCTCGTCGGAATAGTAATATGTCCGCGGATCGAGATCGATGCCCGCGAGCATCCCGAGGACGTGGTTGATGTCCTTCTTCACCTGTGCCGCCTTCTCGTTGGCCTCGGACAGGGCGTTCTCGTTGGCCGCCGGCTCGCCGCATCCGGAACAGCCGATGTAGCCTGTATCGTGAAGGATGTACTGCGGCTTGGCGAGGATCAGGCCGTGGTGATAGGCGGTCAGATAGGGCGCCATGGCGGAGGCGTCCTCCATCAGCCTGAAGACAGGCACCTTCTGCTTGATCCCCCCGACCTTGTCGACCAGGGGCTGGACCTTCTTCACCGTGACCTGGACGTGATACAGGGCCTCTCCGTCGCCGTCCATCCCGTCGGGGATCCCGTTGGCGCCGTAGTCGGTCGGGAGTCTGGCCAGTAACTGCACGTCGTGGTCGCCGGTGTCATGTATGTACGGAAGCGTGGTCCATGCATGGGCCCAGGTGGGTTCTGTACCCTCGCGTACGAAATCGTATCCCGGGGAGCCTCCGAAGAAGCTCAGCGTGTCCTCGGCGTTCTCGCCGTTGATGACGCCGTCGTCATCGCCGTCCTTTCCGACATAGATGTAGATACGCTCGCCGGAGTCGTCGGCGTTCCTGTCCGGGTTGTCGAAGCCGTAGGTATGGGTCCATAGACTGTGGCCGGTCGCCTCACGGACGTCCATCTTCACGTCGAACTCCACAAGGGCGTAATCGTAATCCTCCGGGATCTGGAACCGGCAAATCGGCCCGTCAGGCGAGTCGGGAGCTGCGCCCGGATAGGCGCCGGAGGCGGAATCGGAGATCGTCCCGTTGAAGGTGAAGACCTCCTCGTCCTCGATCACGGCCTCGTAGGTGTCGAGCGGATTCGCGGCCGTTAGATAATCGATCTGGAGGCCGAGGCGGTCCTCGATGATCGCCCTGGTCCAATGAATGATGGTGTTGTATGATTCGTAGCTCGAGAAGAGGACCGACTCACGGCCGATCTTCTCGTCCATGACCCGCCATACCCTTCCGTAGCCCTCCACGGGGCCGCATGTGATGGTGTACTCCACCCCGAGCTTGTCCAGGGCCCGCTCCACGCCACCGTTCATCCGGTCGATGACGAATACCGGTATGTTCAGGTAGGATGCCAGCGGAACGATGGGGACGCCGAAGTTGTAGCCGAGCTGGCTGTTGTGGACGATCACGGCGCCGTCGCTCTTCTCCCAGTACTCCAGGGCCATGTCGATGGAGATCCTCCTCAGGCTCTCGCCATCGAACTCCAGCTCC